>JAOMMB010000001.1 GCA_028352435.1 Candidatus Thioglobus sp.
TACAAGCCTTGTTCACTTGCGCAACTGAGCTAATCAGAGTGGCCTTGGGTGTTTGAATGTTGAATTGTCTAAATAAGTCTTTCGCTTGGTATTCGTGTATATGCATGAAAAAGTGCGTAAAATAAGATGCTTGAATTTTACACTTATTAGGTTAAAAAATGGCAAATTACTCTACCAGTCAGTTTAAAAATGGCATGAAATTAATGCTTGATGGTAATCCTTGCTCTATTGTTAACAATGAAATTGTAAAGCCAGGCAAAGGTCAGGCATTTAATCGTGTTAAATTTAAAGACTTGATTACTGGAAAAAGCCTAATTAAAACGTTTAAATCGGGTGAATCGTTAGAAAGTGCTGACGTCATGGAGCTCGACATGCAGTATCTTTATAATGATGGCAGTGCTTGGAATTTTATGGATACAGAGTCTTTCGAACAGCATGCTATTGATGATAGCTCTATGGATGATGCACGAGGATATTTGGTCGAGCAAGACATGTGCACTGTGGTCCTTTGGAATAATAATCCAATTTCAGTTACGCCACCTATCCATGTTATGTTGGAAGTTGTGGATACGGATCCTGGTCTTAAAGGTGACTCTGCTGGAACCGGTGGTAAACCGGCAACCATGAATACAGGTGTGGTTGTTCAAGTGCCTTTGTTTATTGGCATTGGTGAAGTCATCAAAGTGGATACACGCACTAATGAATACGCTGGGCGTTCATAACAATCATTTAAATGTGAAGTTTGAGTTGTTAAACTTCTTTATTTGCAATCTGGCAACATGATAGCATTACAAAAAAAAGCCACCCTGTTTAAAAAAATTCGAGAATTTTTTGACGCCCAGGGCTTGACTGAAGTTCAAACACTGTCTTTATTAAACACACCAACAACTGATGTTTATATTGATAGCATTGCTGTAGCAACCAATCAAGAAATCGGCCAAAAAACACACAAGTATCTGCACACCTCTCCAGAGCTAGAAATGAAAAAACTACTCTCGCAGGGTAGTGGTGATATTTATCAAATCTGCCAGGTTTTTAGAGATAATGAAATGGGCGAGCGCAATTTTAATGAATTCACTTTATTAGAATATTACCGCCTTGATTTTGATATTCACCAATTAATAAGCGATATATCAGCCCTACTTCGCCATTTAGGCATACATGATGAAGCGGTTAAAATGTCTTACGCTCAAGCGTTTAATCAATTTGGAAAAATTGATATATTAAATACAGATTTTGAATCATTAAAGCGTATCGCTTTAACACATGACCTCAATATTGATTTTGAATGGATTGAAGATCTACAAATGTTGTTATTCGTTCATCTAGTTGAGCCTTGTTTAAAAGATTTACCTGTGTGTTTTATTTATGATTATCCTTCAGAACAGTCTGCGTTGGCAAGAGTTGATGGCAAGATTGCTCATAGATTCGAGCTGTATTTATCAGGTGTTGAGGTGGGCAATGGTTATGACGAATTGCAAAGCGCTAAATCGTACCAACAAGTGTTTGCACGTGAGAATGCTAAGCGTCAACAGATTAAAAAACCTTCTTTTGAACTAGATTTAGAATTTTTAGCCTGCTTGGAAAAGCCTTTGCCAAAGTGTTCAGGCGTTGCTATTGGGATGGATCGATTAGCTTCTCAACTCTTTGCAACCTGATTAAAATATAGAACAATGATTAAATTTTTCTACCTTATTATTTTTCTTTATGCACCTGCTCAGGCCTTGCAAATTTTGGAGCCTGAAAGTGGCAATGAGGTGGTGGTTCAGCAGTTTAAAGCGCTTGATGAATCTAGCCAGTTATCAAATAATCTATTATTAACGAAGCTAGAAAAATCTGCCAAAAGTGGTGATGTTAGGGCGCAATTTAGTCTGGCTAATATTTATCACAATGGCATCGGCATCAAGACTGATGAAAAACTTGCGTTCTATTGGTATACGCAAGTCGCAGAACAAGGTTATGCAAGTGCACAGTTTAATATTGCAAATGGTTATTATCACGGTATTGGCACTACCCAAGATTTAACAAAAGCCCAAATTTGGTACGAGAAAGCCGCCGAACAAGATTTTGTTAATGCGCAATATAATTTAGCCGTTATGTATCGTCGTGGCGAAGGCGCTGAAGTTGATAACGAGCTTGCTTTTTATTGGTATGAAAGAGCTGCGCAATTAGGCTATGGGGTTGCGCAATTAACATTGGCTAAATTATATGAAGAAGGCGTAGGCACTGAGCAAGATGACAGCTTAGCCCAAGTCTGGTATTTAAAAGCTGCCAATCAATATGACCCTGAAGCACAATTTCATTTGGCTGATTTTTATCATAAGCGTAGTCATTATGCGCAAGCGGTTTATTACTATCGTCAAGCGGCAGACCAGGGTTATGTTAGTGCAAAATATGCTTTAGCCATGAATTTAATCTCAGGCACTGGCGTTATTAAGGATGAAATCCAGGCGCAACAATTATTTCTAGAAGCTTCTCAAGCAGGACATGCGAAAGCTCAATTACAACTTGGCCAACTGTTTTTAGCGAATGATCAAATTATTAAAGCAAAAAAATGGCTAACTAAGGCCAGCGCTCAGCAAGAGAGTACGGCAACCATTTTACTAGAAGACTTAGCAACTTTAGAACAGTCTAAGCGTGATGAGTTAGTATTAGAAAAGCCAAAAACCGAAGTGCTAAGTGTTGAGAGTGTCCAAATAGACTCAGCACCCGCTCCTGTCGTTATTTCTGATAACGTATTAAGTGAGTTAGCTATTCAGTCAGCCCCGAGTTTGCCAATCATTATTCCCAATCAACAACAGATCTTAGATTCGTTAAATAGCAACGTAGATGCCATGAATAACGTGGAGAAATTAGTTGTTAGCGCACAACAAGGCAACCCGATTGCTCAGTATAACTTAAGCATACTTTATAGTATTGGCGAGCTGGTGGCCAAGGATGAGCGCAGGGCATTTTTACTCATGCAGCAGTCTGCTAATCAAAACATTACCCGCTCTCAAAATTCTTTAGCAATGATGTATGTCAATGGTATCGGGGTTACTCCAGATTATCAAAAGGCTTACTATTGGGCCAGCGTATCAGCGCGAAAAGGAAATACTGAGGGTAAGAAAATTTTGACATATCTTGTTGGGGGATCTTTATAAAGTTATGTCAGATACAGAATTAAAATTTTGGGAAACACACAATTTGGATGAAATGAGTCGCACACAGTGGGAGTCTTTATGTGACAGCTGTGGACGTTGTTGTTTGCATAAGCTTGAAGACGAAGACTCGGGCGATATTTATTTCACGGATGTGGTTTGCCATTACATGGATGAAGAAACTTGCCAATGCCCACATTATGATAATCGACAAAAATTTGTACCTGATTGCTTAACCATTTACCCAGATTGGGGTGAAAAGTTTAACTGGTTACCTAATACTTGTGCTTACCGTTTATTGCACGAAGGAAAACCTTTATTTGATTGGCATCCTCTGATTAGTAAAGATCCTCAGTCGGTTCATTTGGCAGGAATTTCAGTTCGCGGTCGAACGTTTTCAGATGATAAAATCAACGAAGATGAAATTGAACTACATATAGTGGATTGGGTGAAATGATTAAAAAAATAATGGTTTTATTGTTGGTAGTTTGGGCACAGTCAGTGATGGCTTTATGGCCACATGAAAATATTTCTCAGGCTGTTTTTTCCACCTCTATCGTCGACAGACAGCCTGCTAAGATAATCACTGAAGCAGATGATTCTTTAGGTAAAATCTATTTCTTTACCAATATTCGACATCTGGCTGGTGACAAGATCACGCATCGCTGGATTTATAAGGGTAAAGTCAAGGCTGAAATTAGCTTTGATATTAAAGGTGATCGTTGGCGTGTTTGGTCAAGTAAAAATATTTGGCATACGTGGATAGGTCAGTGGCGTGTCGAAGTGGTTAATCAAAACCATGAAATACTCCTGGTAAAAATAATTAATTTTGAAAAAAATACGGCTCAAGAGGGCGCAAGGAAGAACAATGGATAAAGTAGTACTAGCCTATTCAGGCGGATTAGATACAAGCATTATTGTTAAATGGTTGCAAGACACTTACCAATGTGAAGTGGTCACTTTTACTGCTGATATTGGTCAGGGTGAAGAAGTTGAGCCAGCTCGCGCTAAAGCCAAAGCTTCAGGCGTTAAAGAAATCTATATTGAAGATTTACGCGAAGAGTTTGCCCGTGATTTCGTCTTCCCTATGTTTAGAGCGAATGCTATTTATGAAGGTGAATATTTACTTGGCACCTCTATTGCCCGTCCTCTAATCTCTAAGCGCTTGGTTGAAATTGCCAAAGAAGTGGGCGCAGATGCTATTTCACATGGCGCTACAGGCAAAGGTAACGACCAAGTCCGTTTTGAATTAAACGCTTATGCACTAGATGCAGATATTCAAATCATCGCACCATGGCGTGAGTGGGATTTATCGTCGCGTGAATCGTTAATGAATTATGCTGAAAGTCACGGTATTGAAATTGATTATCAAAAGCAAGACAAAAAGTCTCCATATTCAATGGACGCAAACCTACTACATATTTCTTATGAAGGTGATATCTTAGAAGACCCTTGGGCTGAGCCAGAAGAAGACATGTGGCGTTGGACAGTGTCCCCAGAAAATGCACCAGATAAAGCAGAATATATTGAGCTCACTTATAAACGAGGCGATATTGTTGCCATTGATAACCAAGCCATGAGTCCAGCGACCGTGATGGAAGTTTTGAATGAGCGCGCTGGCGCACATGGCATTGGTCGTGATGATATTGTTGAAAACCGTTTTGTTGGCATGAAATCACGTGGTTGTTACGAAACACCTGCTGGTACAGTCATGCTTAAAGCGCATCGCGCCATGGAAAGTCTTACATTGGATCGTGCAGCAGCACACCTTAAGGATGAGCTTATGCCAAGATACGCCGAGATGATTTATAACGGCTTTTGGTTTGCACCTGAGCGTGTAATGCTGCAAGCAGCGATTGACCAAACTCAAGAAAGTGTTAATGGTACAGTGCGTTTAAAACTTTACAAAGGTGGCATTGCGGTCGTTGGACGTAAATCTGATGATTCACTCTTTAGTGAAAAGATTGCAACCTTTGAAGACGATGGCGGTGCGTATGATCAGAAAGATGCGGCAGGTTTTATCAAACTTAATGCGCTTCGCTTACGCCTAAAGGCTTTAAAGTAAGAAGCAATAAGCCATTCTTAAAATTTCCGAAATTTTAATTCTCAGCTTGAGGTTTGATTATTTTTAAGGTGTTATGCATAAAAGTTCTAATTTTTGATAGATTTTTAGCTGTTAATAGGGTATTTTTGTCCTAAAAAAACTATTTTAAAGCTTTTAAGAGGTGTTTACATCTATCAATACCCATTTTATATATAAATATATTGTTGAATATTGGTCATATTCATTATTTGTTAAATTTTTCGTCGTTTTTTAGATAAAAACAGAGGTGTTATGAATACCATATATATTAATAAAAAGACCATCACCCCTTCAAAAATTGTTTGCGTGGGTAGAAATTATTATGAGCATATTAGCGAACTTAATAATGAAATTCCAGATCAAATGGTGGTGTTTTCTAAGCCCAACTCAGCCATTAGTAATAAGCTTAATTCATACCACCAAGAGTCTATTCATTACGAAGGGGAGTTGGCGTTTGTCTTTGAAAACGGTCGATTTTCAGCAGTCGGTTTTGGTTTTGATCTAACTAAAAGAGGGCTTCAATCCCAGCTTAAGGGTAAATCACTACCTTGGGAGCGTGCCAAGTCTTTTGATGGATCGGCAGTATTTAGTTCGTTCATTCCTATAAAAGATATTGATCCAACTTTGTCATTTACATTGAATATTAATGGCATGATTGTTCAGCAGGGAAATCTAGAGCTGATGATCCATTCTCCTGAAAAAATATTAAATGAAATTCAAACTTTTATGAGTTTAAATGATGGAGATATAGTGATGACAGGCACACCAAAAGGTGTTGGCATATTAAAGCCTGGAGATATTTATCAGTCCTTGATAAGCAATAGCCAAGAGATTTTGTTAGAGCAACAATGGACTGTACGATAGTAAATGAAAAAATATGAAGCTCAATATAAGTCCTTGCACGGGGTTATAATTTTGTCTGATTTTTAATCAACAATTAATTACATGACTCAAAGCATTAAAGGCACTCAAACTGAGAAAAATTTACTCATTGCTTTTTCAGGTGAATCGCAAGCGCGCAATCGATATACTTTTTTTGCCAGCAAAGCAAAGAAAGAAGGTTTGATGCAAATTTCTGAAATATTTTTAGAAACTGCTAATCAAGAAAAAGAACATGCAGAACAGTTTTTTAAATATTTAGAAGGCGGCGATCTAGAAATCACCTCTTCATTTCCTGCCGGTGTTATCGGTACCACTTTTGATAATCTATTATCCGCTGCACAAGGCGAAGAGTACGAATGGTCAGTGATGTATCCAGCATTTGCAAAAATGGCTAAAGAGGAGGGATTTGACGACATAGCAAAAACGTTTGAGTCGATTATCATTTCTGAAAAACAACATGATCGTCGTTATAAGGCTTTGGCTAAAAATATTGAAGAAGGTCGGGTGTTTAAACGCAATGACACAGTCACATGGCGTTGTCGAAATTGTGGATACTTACATGAAGCAAAACAAGCGCCAAGTGTTTGTCCAGCTTGCAAACACCCTCAAGCATATTTTGAACTCTTAGGTGAGAATTACTAGATTGATTTTAGTGAGCACATAAAAAAAGCCCGATAATAATCGGGCTTTTTTGTATATGGAGGCCGGAACCAGAGTCGAACTGGTCTAGATGGATTTGCAATCCACTGCATAACCGCTTTGCTATCCGGCCAAGGTGTAAGTGCAAAGAGCTATATAAAAAAAGACCTGATAAACAGGTCTTTTTTAGAATCTGGAGCGGGAAACGAGATTCGAACTCGCGACATTCACGTTGGCAACGTGATGCTCTACCAGCTGAGCTATTCCCGCAATACAAAGAGGAATTATAGTGTTTTTTTCAAAATAGTCAAGGCAGATTTGACTTTAATTGTCAAAAGTCTTAACCCCTTCTCTTAAATAAATAAATCCAGACCAAAGAGTTAAAAGTGTCGCGGCAATAAGTAGTACTACACCAATTTCAAAACTAGGCAGTCCGAAGAATGGCTGCTGATAAAGTAAGAACAAAATGGCAAAAATTTGCACAAAGGTTTTGACTTTACCAATAGAAGAAACATTTACGCTAGATCTTTGGCCAATAGTGCCCATCCATTCTCTTAATGCAGAGACTAAAATTTCACGAGAGATGATAATTAGCGCTGCCACAGTAATATACCAATGCGTGTCTGAGGGATAGAAATCAACCAGCATAATAAGAGCTACAGATACAATGAGCTTATCGGCAACTGGGTCTAAAAAAGCACCTAATTGCGAAGTCATATTAAGTTTTCTAGCAAGATAGCCATCTAAATAGTCAGTAGTACTGATAAAGGCATACGCGCCTGTTAAGCTAAAGTTAATCCAAGTAAAGATTGGTGTATGTGTATAGGCAGGTTGGAAATAATAAAGGGCGACAAAAACTGGAATTAAGAAAATTCTAGAAAGGGTGATTATATTTGGGATTGTCATCATAGGTGTATTCTATCAGAAGCTGTTTATTTAGAATAATCTCGATGGAAATTTGATGGTGGGCCCGACAGGAGTCGAACCTGTAACCGCTCGGTTCGTAGCCGAGTACTCTATCCAGTTGAGCTACGGGCCCATCAAGCCGGTAATTATCGCTAGGTTTTGGTAAAAGGTCAAGTTAAAAATGGTTTATTTTTGTAAAAGTTTAACCAGTTTGTCTAGTTGTACGACTCTAGAGCCTTTGATGAGTAAAGTTGCACCCTGATGATGTTGCAAGATATGATCAGCTAACGCTGTTTGGCTAGCAAAATGCTGTGCTTGATAATGCTTGGCTAATGATCCAAATGTGTAAAAATTTGGGCTAATCTGCTGCGCTTGCAGGCCAATTTTTTGGTGTAGGGCAATAGTCTGCATACCTAACTCTGCCATATCACCCAGAACAATAACTAATTCGCCCGAAAATGTTTTCAAGGTTTCTAATGCAGCTGTTATTGAACTTGGACTAGCGTTATAGCTATCATCAATCAAGGTGAATTGGTCGGTATGAATAATATTTAAACGTCCATTTTCCGGCGTGGTGGACTCTAGTCCAGATTTAATGGTTTTAAGGTTAATGCCCAGAGCATAGGCACAAGCACTTGCAGCTAGTGCATTGTCGATATTATGCGTGCCAATAAGTTTTAAATTAATTTGAATTTGTTGTTGGTGAATGTTTAACGTAAATCTAGATTTTTTAACATCACTAGCAAACACATCACCTATTTTTGAGTTATTCAAATCTTGAACTGAAGCAGGTGTAAAGCTGATATCACCTTTGAATTGTGTTTGTGTATTAACAATATTTTTAGAATTTTTTGAGTAAATTTCGCCTTTGGCTTTAATCAAATTAGCCTTACTGCCAAATTCACCAATATGGGCGTCACCCGTGTTGGTAATCACAGCAACATCAGGCTTGACAATACACCTTAGATGTTCAATTTCACCTATATGATTAGCACCCATTTCGATCACGGCGTATTGGTGATGAGGCTTGAGTTTTAAGAGTGTCATCGGTACGCCTAAATGATTATTTAGATTACCCTGGGTTTTAAGTGTGGGTGCAGATAAATTTAAAATATTGGCAAGCAGATTTTTTGTGGTGGTTTTGCCGTTACTACCTGTAATTCCAACTATTTTTGGCTGGATGTTTTTCAAGTGATATTGGGCAATATCACTGAGTGCTTTTTGCGTATCTTTAACCAGTAAAACAGGTAAATTACTGACTATATTTTGACTAGCAATAATAGCCACAGCACCCATTTCTTCAGCTTTATTTATGTAATGATGTGCATCAAAATTTTCACCAATCAGTGCAAGAAAAATACCGCCATCCATGCGTTGACGCGTGTCGGTGTAAATATCTTCAAAAGCAATATCTTGAATATTGCTTGGATCAAGTTGTAGAACTTCGGCGAGTATTTTCGTGGATGATTTAAGCATTATTAGCAATGTCTATATCATTCATTGCAATGGTGTTATCTTGATAATATTGTTCAGATTCATGGCCTTTTCCAGCGATGAGCAAGCATTCATTTTCTTTAAGTGTGGTAATGCCAGTTTCAATGGCTAATATTCTATCTTGAATAATATCCACCTCATAGCTATCATCAATACCATTGAGAATGTCATGGATGATACTAAGTGGGTCTTCTGAGCGTGGGTTGTCATCCGTTAGGATAATCGTACTGGCTAATTTAGAAGCGATCTTACCCATTAAAGCGCGTTTTGTTTGGTCTCGATCCCCACCACAACCAAATATAACTCGAATATTATGCTCTGGGTAATGTGTTTGCAAAGTGGTAATGGCCTTTTCTATGGCATCAGGTGTGTGCGCATAATCTACCCAGGCAAAGTGATTATTAATTTTGTGCATGCGACCCATTGGCGGGCTTAGCTTGTCCAATAATGGAATGATTTGCGCACTGCTAAAGTTGCGTGCTTTTAATGCTTGATAAGTAGCCAAAATATTCATCAGGTTAAACTCACCTAAGAATGGCACTTCAAATACAAAGCCATCAAGTTGAGCAATGAAGCCATACTCAGTGGTTTTAATGTCATTAAAATCCTTAAGAGAATAATTAAACTGTGATTTTTCGCCAGCGGCGTGGCTAAACTCTGCATAACTCGGATCGTCAGAATTTAGAATCACACTGTTGAGAGTATCGAGTTGAAAAAGCTTTAACTTTTCAGTTTTATATTGCGCGAGTGATAAATGATAATCAAGATGATCTTGTGTGAAGTTGGTTAACACTGCTTGGGTAATATTAAGACCAGCAATACGATTTTGAGCTAAAGCATGTGACGAAACCTCTAATGCAACGACTTTGATATTTTTTTGATAATACTCATCTAAAGCGCGATATAGCGTGATTATATCTGGCGTAGTTTGTTTAGATGTTTGTGAATTGTTAGCAATACCTAGCGTTCCAATTAAGCCACTCTTTTCACCTAATTGATTAAGTGTTTGCGAGATAAAGTGAGCTACTGAGGTTTTGCCATTAGTACCAGTTACACCGATTATTTCTACGTCACAAGCACTTGAGTAAAAAGTTTTTGCAAGGCTGGGTAAGTGCTTTGACAGATTATCTATTCGAATAGTAGGAACACTACAAACCGTTTCTTTTGAATCTATCAGTACGGCGATACAACCTCTTTCAATTGCTTGATCGATATAGTCTATACCATGGCTATTTTCACCTTGTAAGGCGATAAAAACGTCCCCAGGTTGAATTTTGTGTGAGTTTAGACATAAGCCTTCCACGGTTAAATCAAATTCAGTGGCAGCGATGTTTTGGAGTAGTTGGTTAATTTTCATGGCAATATTATAAGATTTTTTGCAACTTATACTAAGATGAATCGAAAATATACCAATATTTTTTTAAAAAGCAGCTTAATTCTTTTTTTGTTTTATACTAAGCTCTTGATTAGCATTTTTATAGATTATCATTACTTTAAGTAAGGTTTATTTAGATTGAATATTGTATAAAATCTTAGTCATTAAAATTTAAAAAATTATTGTTTTCCTGGGGAGGGAGTATGTCGTTAACACGTAGAGATTTTATTAAAGTTTTGGGCGCTGGTTCAGCAGCAGGTTTGATTAGTGGTTGTGGCAATGATGCGCCAACTAAGCTTGCTTCACAAGATAATATGTATGAAGTAGCTAAAACGGGTAATGCTCGAATTTTGCATATCACTGATACGCATGGTAATTTATTACCTAATTATTTCCGTGAGCCAAACGTAAATCTCGGCTTTGGACCTACCTATGGCCAACTACCACACGTCGTTGGTAATAAACTTCTTGAGCAAATTGGTGTTAAACCAGGTTCACCTGAAGCGTATGCATTTACTTACAATAACTTTGAGGAGCTTTCTAATAAATATGGAAAAACGGGTGGTTTTGCCCAAATTAAAACGGTTTTAGAGTCTTTGCGTGATAGTGCAGGTGGTGTAAAAAATACATTAACTATTGATGGTGGAGATACTTGGCAGGGTTCAGGTACATCACTTTGGACTCGCGGCGCTGATATGGTTGAAGCATGTAATATGCTAGGTGTTGACGTGATGGTTGGCCATTGGGAGTTTACTTATAAGGAAGAAGAGACACTGAAAAATATCGGCTTCTTTAAAGGAGATTTCTTAGGGCAAAATGTTCGTATTCTTGAAGATGCTTTAATGGGTGACAAATATGCCACCATGACTGAAAAATTTGATGGTAATGGGCTTTATAGTGAAGATGATGCGATGCCATTCAAGCCTTATGTGATTAAAAATGTAGGTGGTCATCGTATTGCAGTGATTGGTCAAGCTTTCCCAAGAACCGCTAATGCTAACCCGCAAAAATACTTTTTCCCAGATTGGTCATTCGGTCTTCGTGAAGACGAAATGAGTGAATTAGTTGCCGATATTCGTGAAAATGAAAAGCCAGATGCAGTAATCGTGGTTTCTCATAATGGCATGGATGTAGATATTAAGATGGCATCACGTATTGTTGGTATTGATGCTATTTTTGGTGGTCATACGCATGATGGCATGCCAAAACCTATTGAAGTTAAAAATGCAGGCGGTATTACAGTGGTAACGAATGCAGGTTGTTCGGGTAAGTATATCGGTGTCATGGATCTTGAAATTAAAGATCATAAGATGGTTGGCTATAACTACAAGATGCTGCCAATTTTGACAAACTTCATTAAGCCAGATGCAGCTATGGTGTCGTACATTACTAAAATGCGTAATACTAAATACGATAAAAATGTTGTTGAAGCTCGAAGCTCAACTATGTCAAACAATCCAGATCGTGTGGGCAAAACTTATGATGAAATCCTAACTGAGAAACTCTGTTCAACGACTCAAACCTTATACCGTCGTGGTAACTTTATGGGTACTTGGGATCAAGTATTGGTTAACTCTTTACGTGAAGAGCACGATGCAGACTTTGCTATGTCGGCAGGTGTGCGCTGGGGTACTTCTGTACCAGCAGGCCATGATGTTACTATGGAAGATTTAATGACCAATACATCAATGACTTATGGTGAAACTTATGTGTCTGAAATGAAAGGTGCACAGCTTAAAGATGTACTAGAAGGCATTGCTGAAAACTTATTTGTACAAGACCCATACTTACAATCAGGTGGTGACATGGTGCGTATGGGTGGTATGGATTACACTATCGATCCAGCCGCTGGACTGGGTAATCGAATTTCAGAAATGAAAGATGATGCAGGCACAGCTATTGATCCAAATAAGTCGTACAAAGTTTCTGGTTGGGCGCAAGTTGGCTCAGTAGGCAATGGTCGCTTAATGTGGGATGTTGCTGCAGACTATTTACGCAAACAAGGCACGCTGGATTTAAAGAAAGTAAATCATCCAACTATTAAAGGTGTTAAGACTAATCCTGGTATTGAAAATTACTCTGGAGAGTTAATCTAAATCTGGATTTAAATTATTATAAAAAACCCCGCTAGACGGGGTTTTTTATATTAGAAGAGCTTGATGAAATTATTATTTTTATTACTATTATTTACTAATATAGCTACACAGGCGGACGTCGTTAAACCTGCCTTAGTAGAAATTTCTATATTTGAAAATAAAACACTTGAGGTGAGAATTGATTTAAGTCTTGAAGCGGCGATGACAGGTATCGGTACGCAATATAAGAATACCACAGACTCTCCAGATTCAGCTCGTTATGATGAATTGCGAGCGCTTGAGCCAAATAATTTACGTCAAAAATTTAAAAAATTTGAAACTGAGTTTTTAAATAGCCTTCAATTAAAGATTAATAGCGAGCAACAATTACTGAGTTTAACTCAAGTTGATATTGATATTGTTGGGTATAAAAAGCGACCTAGAAAAACCACGCTTACTTATATAGCAAAGCTTACTGAATGGCCTAAAGCGCTCTCTTGGCAGTACGGAAAAATCCATGGAGATAGCGCCTTACGCTGGCAGATATATCAAGCAAATGAATACAATTGGAGTCAATGGCAATGGCTACGTGGAGGTGATCCTAGTGGAATGATTCATATTGACCATCCAGAATTTCAAAGCGATACACAGCGTTTTTTACAATTTATTAAAATCGGCTTTGATCATGTTGTTCCATTGGGATGGGACCATATTTTATTTATTATTGGTATGGCACTTTCATCTTTATTGTGGCGTCGATTGTTGATACTAGTGAGTGCTTTTACTTTGGCACATACGCTAACACTTGGTCTGGCCATGATAGAAGTGTTGGAGGTATCAGCAAGGCTTGTTGAGCCGCTAATTGCCTTTTCTATTGCTTATGTGGCAATAGAAAATCTATTAATTAAGCAATCGATTAAACGTAAAACTGTGATTGTTTTTTTATTTGGACTGGTTCATGGACTGGGCTTTGCCAGTATGCTTCAAGAATTTGAGTTATCACCTGAATCATTCTTATCAACACTCATAGGCTTTAATGTGGGCGTTGAATTGGCACAAGTCATGATTGTGACTGTTGTGGTTATGTTGCTACTAAGTTTACGAGCCCTAGGGCGGAATTATCGACAGCTGGTTGTTATACCTGTTTCAGTCTTAATTGCACTCATTGGATTTTGGTGGGGTTTAGAGAGGTTGTTTGGCTAGATGATTTTGGCTTGCATTAGCGTGTGTGTATTAATTGCGCCTAAGACCTGGTTGTTCTCATCAACCACAGGTAGAGAATTTAAATTAAACTCATCCATTATCTGAACAGCAGCCATAGCAGGCTTGTCTGCAAGAATTGTTTTACAATTTGGCACCATTACTTCTTTTATACGCAGACTCTGAATGTCAGAATGTGTTTCTAATACACGACGTAAATCGCCATCTGTAAAGATACCTTCTAAATGATTATTGTCTGTGATTAAAACCATACCCAGTGCCTTTTGACTCATCACTAGTAATGCATCTAGTAGTTTGGTATCTGCGCTAACCATTGGAATCTCATCACCAGTTTTCATAATATTATGAACAAATGTCAACAGCCTTCTACCAAGTGCACCCGATGGATGAGATCTGGCAAAATCATCTGGACTAAAGCCTTTATTGGTGAGAATACTAACGGCTAATGCATCACCCATGGCTAGAGCAACGGTTGTTGAAGAAGTAGGCGCTAGATTATGTGGGCAAGCTTCTTTTTCGACACCAACATTTAAATGAACATCACTAATTTGTCCAATTGAAGAGTTTTGATTGCCAGTCATACTGATAATAGACACACCCAAACGCTTAATAACAGGAACAAGCGTCATGATTTCATCAGATTCACCTGAATAAGAAATACAGATGGCTACATCGTTTTGTTCAATCATGCCAAGATCACCATGTCCTGCTTCACCAGGATGTACGGCAAACGCAGGTGTTCCAGTAGAGGCAAAAGTTGCAGCAATTTTATTACCAATATGGCCAGATTTACCCATACCAATTAAAACCACCTTTCCTGTGCAATTTTGAATGAGGCCACAAGCATCAATAAAACCTTGATCAAGTTGTTCGGCTAGCTGAGTGACAGCGTGTGCTTCAATCAAAATAACTTGTTTAGCAGTTTCTAATAAGGTGTTAGACATAATTAACTTTGATAATAAATATTGTTATTAATTTTATCAATTATAAAGCTCGATGAGTAACAAAAAAATTAAAGATAACTAGCTGATTGACTCATATTAGATAAGTATATTTTGTAATGTAATTATTCAATATAATAAGCTAATAGCAGTCTGTGACTCAAAAAAAGTAAAAGGTAAATTATGCTTTCTAAAGAAAAACTAACCGAATTCTTAAAATCAGAATTCCCTCAAACAAAATGCTCCGTTGATAAAGTTGGAAATCGGGGTGCTAGCGTTAGACATAAAGTTGGAGTTGATGAATTGCGTCCTGGTGGTACAGTCTCTGGCCCAGTTATGATGGCTACCGCAGATGTTGCCTTATACATAGCAATTCTTGGTGAAATTGGACTCGTGCCACTTGTCGCAACTACAAGCTTAACTATTAATTTTCTTCGTAAACCCTCATCAAAAAAAGACATTATTGGTAAGTGTTCATTGATAAAGGTTGGAAGATCTTTAGTTGTTGGTGAAGTTACTTTGTATTCTGATGGCGAAGTAGAGCCAATAGCCCATGTTGTTGGCACCTACTCAATACCGCCAAAAAGAAGCTAATAAGACACTTAAGACTGATAAAGATGTTGTGAGCAATAGTGCTGTGGATTATCTTTTAATATAAAGAATTTTCACCATCAGGCCGAGTTCGGTACAACTTCATCAGCCACATATATTGCGAAGGGTGCTGTTTAATTAATTGCTCTAATTGATGATTAAGTTTACAAGCATCATCCTCTGGACTACTACTGGGGTATTCTTCAATAGGAGGCGTAATGACCACCTTATATTTTGACATTTCCTCATCATAATAAGAGAAGCAGGGCAAGCTAACAGCTTTCCCTAGTTTAGAAATACGTGCAGGAGTAGTTAACGTAGCCTTTTCTTTACCAAAAAAAGGTGCAAAAACTGCATTTTTCTTACCAAGATCCTCATCAGGTAAAAAGATAAGTAGCTGTCTTGGAATTAATTCTCTAATTATTTTACGCAACCCTTGTTCACGTGAAATAACGAACTTGACATAACGACAGCGACTTTTAGTAATAAGCCAATTGATGACAGGGTTACTGGACTGTTTATAAGAGCCATAACAATCATAATGAAAGCTCAGAGCTATAGGGGCAAACTCCAGCATAACACTATGTGCAAGTAAGATAATTACACTTTGATTTTTTTCAATCGCTCGATCTATAAACTCCCTGCCCTCGATGTATACTAGTTTATTTAGACGGCTTCTGGAGGCAAAGAATAATAAACTATAGTCTAATAACGCACAACCGTACCATTGTAAATGTTGCTTGGCAAGCTGATGTTGGGCGTGAGTATTTAATGCTGGAAATGCAATGTTGATATTTGTTAAAACGATATGACGTCGTTTTTTATTTTTAGTATAGATAAGACGACCAATAAACCGACCAATGAGATGTCTTAAAAACTGAGGTAATAATGATACTAAAAAGAAAATAGCAAGTCCAGTCCAGGTTAGCCAGTAACGTGGGTGAAGAAAAGAAACTTTGAAGTTCACTTTAATAGTGTCGCTACTAGACCCTGTTTTGTTAATCACAATTCACACTTTTTGAATTAAATTACAGGTATCAATAAAGATTTTCTCAAGATGTGCCTTGAATTGAGTAACAATATGTTTATCAGATTTCGATGATGTGTCAAACATGAATAACTTTACAATAGATATAATGTTTGATTTTATCAATTATGAAAGTCAATGAGTAACGAAAAAATTAAAATTTTATTCGTATGTATGGGTAATATTTGTCGATCCCCAACTGCTGAAGCCACCTTTAGGTTACAAGTAGATAAGCGCGGTCTTGGCCACTTATTTGAAATTGATTCAGCAGGGACGCATGCTTATCATATAGGTGAGAAGCCAGATTCAAGATCACAAATAGCGGCAACTAAGCATCAGGTGGATTTATCTAGTCAGCGAGCGCGTCAAGTTCATGAGAGTGATTTTTATTATTACGATTATGTCTTTGCTATGGATGAATCTAATTTGGCCAATATGAAAAATATTTGTCCTAAAGAGTTTCAGCATAAACTGTCTTTAATGCTAGATAACATACCAAATAATAAAATAAAAAGTGTGCCTGACCCATATATTGAAGGGCGATTTGATGACGTATTTGAAATGCTAAATCGCGCCAGTAATTTTTTATTAGACAGCTTATCGAAAAAGGCCTAAAACTTGTTGACATAAGCGCCCCTAACACAGTATAATTCACCCCTTTATTGCCCCCGAAAAAACAACGGGTGGCTGTAAGTTACTTAAATTAAAAGAGATTTGGAGAAATAGCGATATGTCAACAGTTAATCAATTGGTACGTAATCCACGTAAAAAGAAGGTTGTTAAAAGTGGTGTACCAGCATTAGACAGCTGCCCTCAAAAACGCGGAGTATGTACTCGTGTTTATACAACTACACCTAAGAAACCTAACTCAGCATTACGTAAAGTTGCTCGTGTAAGGCTTACTAATTCAGCTGAAGTTACTACTTACATTGGTGGTGAAGGTCACAACTTACAAGAACACTCAGTGATTCTTATTCGTGGTGGTCGTGTTAAAGATCTACCTGGTGTTCGTTACCACACAGTTCGTGGAGCGTTAGATACCGTTGGTGTTGATGGCAGAATGCAAGGTCGCTCTAAGTATGGTACTAAGAAGCCTAAGAAATAACAACAATATATAAAACAAGAGAAACCCTATGAGAAGAAGATCCGCTCCTAAAAGAGAAATCCTACCAGACCCAAAGTTTGGTGATTTAGTATTGGCTAAGTTTGTAAACATCTTAATGTTAGATGGTAAAAAATCAGTAGCTGAGAAGATTGTTTATGATGCGTTAGATACAATTGAAGCTAAAGGTAATGCTGAGCCAATTGAAGTATTCAAACAAGCCCTAGAAAACATTGGACCAATGGTTGAGATTAAATCTCGTCGTGTTGGTGGTTCAACTTACCAAGTCCCGATCGAAGTAAGATCTGAACGTAAAATTGCTTTAGCAATGCGTTGGATCATTGAAGCATCACGTAAGCGTGGTGAGAAAGGTATGAAGCTTAGATTAGCAGGCGAAGTATTAGACGCGGTTCAAAACCGTGGAACTGCATTTAAGAAAAAAGAAGACACTCACAGAATGGCTGATGCTAACAAAGCGTTTGCACACTTCCGCTGGTAATCGAACATTTAGATTTAAGGATTTAAGAAAATGGCAAGAAATCACCCACTTAGTCGCTACCGTAATGTCGGTGTTATGGCGCATATTGATGCTGGTAAAACCACTACAACTGAACGTGTACTTTTGTACACAGGTCGTACTCACAAAATTGGTGAAGTACATGACGGCGGTGCAACCATGGACTGGATGGAGCAGGAGCAAGAACGTGGTATTACCATTACTTCTGCTGCAACTACTTGTATGTGGAAAGGCATGGACGAGCAGTTTGAAGAGCACCGTATCAACATTATTGATACTCCGGGACACGTTGACTTCACCATTGAAGTAGAGCGTTCACTTAAAGTATTAGACGGCGCATTGGCTTTATTTTGTGCGGTAGGTGGTGTTGAGCCTCAGTCTGAGACTGTATGGCGTCAAGCTAATAAATACAATGTTCCAAGAATTGGTTTCGTTAATAAGATGGACCGTGCTGGTGCAGATTTCTTACGTGTTTGTGAGCAAATCAGAACTCGTTTAGGTGGCAACCCAGTGCCAATGCAGATTGCTATCGGTGCAGAAGAAGGCTTCAAAGGTGTGGTTGATTTAATCACTATGAAGGCTATTTTCTGGAATGAAGAAGACCAGGGTGCTACATACGAAACAACAGATGTTCCTGCAGATTTACTAGATCTTGCTGAAGAAAAACGTGAAGCTATGGTTGAAGCAGCTGCAGAAGCTAATGACGTGTTAATGGAAAAGTACCTTGAAGAAGGTGAGTTAACTAATGATGAGATTAAAGAAGGTATTCGTCATCAAACAATCAATAGTCAAATTATTCCAATGTTTTGTGGTTCAGCCTTTAAAAACAAAGGTGTGCAAGCAGCATTAGATGCAATTATTATGTATATGCCATCTCCACTGGAAGTAGATCCAATTGAAGGTATTCTTGATGATAAAGATGAAACTAGAGCGCCTCGTCCAGCTTCTGATGACGAACCGTTTGCAGCATTAGCATTTAAAATTGCAACTGACCCATTCGTAGGCACATTAACTTTCTTCCGTGTTTATTCAGGTGTTCTTAAAGCTGGTGATTTCGTATACAACTCATCAAAAGGTAAAAAAGAACGTATTGGTCGTATGGTGCAAATGCATTCTAACGATCGTGATGAAATTAAAGAAGTTCGTGCCGGCGATATCGCTGCTGCTATTGGACTTAAAGATGTAACAACGGGTGATACGTTGTGTGACATGAAAGAGAAAATTGTTTTAGAAAGAATGGAATTCCCTGAGCCGGTTATTGCACTTGCTGTTGAGCCTAAAACTAAAGCTGACCAAGAAAAAATGGGCATTGCTTTAAGTAAATTAGCAGCTGAAGATCCTTCTTTCCGTGTCACTTCAGATGAAGAATCTGGTCAGACTATTATTGCTGGTATGGGTGAGCTTCACTTAGATATTATTGTAGATCGTATGAAGCGTGAATTCGACGTTGAATGTAACGTTGGCGCACCACAAGTGTCTTACCGTGAAGCAATTACAACATTAGTTGAACACCAACATAAATTCGCTAAGCAGTCTGGTGGTCGTGGACAATATGGGCATGTTTATTTACGTATTGAGCCTCAAGAGCCTGGTGTAGGTTATGAGTTTGTTGACGAAATTAAAGGTGGTGTTATTCCTAAGGAATACATTCCTGCAGTTAACAAAGGTGTTCAAGAGCAAATGGAAAACGGTGTTTTAGCTGGTTTCCCTCTAGTTGACATTAAAGTGACTGTTTATGATGGTTCATACCATGATGTTGACTCGAATGAGATGGCGTTTAAGATTGCAGCTTCTAAATGTTTAGCAGAAGGTGTTAGATTAGCTAACCCTCAATTACTTGAGCCAATGATGTCTGTAGAAATTATAACTCCTGAAGAATACATGGGTGATGTTATGGGTGACCTTAATAGACGTCGTGGTTTGGTTGGCGCCATGGAAGATCTTCCAAATGGTAAGCAATTGAAAGCAGATGTTCCATTAGCAGAAATGTTTGGTTATGCAAATGACCTTCGTTCAGCGACTCAAGGTCGTGCTAGTTATTCAATGGAATTCTCAAGGTATACGGCAGCATCGAAGAACGTTGCTGATGACGTAATCGAAAAATTGAACAAATAATAAAAAAGCAGTAAGGAGCATACAAAATGTCAAAAGAAAAATTTGAAAGAACCAAGCCACACGTTAACGTGGGCACAATTGGTCACGTTGACCACGGCAAGACTACATTAACTGCAGCTATCACTAAAGTGATGGCTGAAGCTCAAGGTGGTGAATTTAAAGATTATGCAGATATCGATAATGCTCCTGAAGAAAGAGAACGCGGTATTACTATCTCAACAGCACACGTTGAATACGAAACTGAATCTCGTCATTACGCACACGTTGACTGTCCTGGACACGCCGACTACGTTAAGAACATGATTACAGGTGCTGCACAGATGGACGGCGCTATTATTGTTATCGCTGCCAATGACGGTCCTATGGCTCAAACACGTGAGCACATTCTTTTATCTAAGCAAGTTGGTGTACCTTACATCGTTGTTTACATGAATAAAGCTGACTTAGTTGATGACGAAGAATTAGTAGAATTAGTTGAAATGGAAATCCGTGAGTTATTGACTGAATACGATTTCCCAGGTGATGACACGCCAGTTATCTTTGGTTCTGCTCTTAAAGCATTAGAAGGTGATACATCTGATATGGGTGTTCCTTCAATCATGAAGCTTGCAGAAGCTTTAGATACATACATTCCTACGCCAGTTCGTGATACGGATAAAACATTCATTATGCCAATTGAGGACGTATTCTCAATCTCTGGTCGTGGTACTGTTGTTACCGGTCGTATTGAAGCAGGTATCGTAAACGTTGGTGATGAATTAGAAATCGTTGGTATTAAGGACACACAAACAACAACTTGTACAGGTGTTGAGATGTTCCGTAAGTTACTAGATTCTGGTGAAGCTGGTGATAACGTAGGTGTGCTACTACGTGGTACTAAGCGTGAAGAAGTAGAGCGTGGTCAAGTATTGGCTAAGCCTGGTTCTATCAAGCCACATTCAAAGTTTGAAGCTGAAGTGTATATTTTAAGCAAAGATGAAGGTGGCCGTCATACGCCATTCTTTGATAACTACCGTCCACAGTTCTACTTCAGAACAACTGACGTGACAGGTGCTTGTAAGTTACCTGAAGGCGTAGAGATGGTAATGCCAGGCGATAACGTGAAAATGGTTGTAGAGCTATTGTCACCGATCGCTATGGAAGACGGTTTAAGATTCGCAATTAGAGAAGGTGGTCGTACTGTAGGTGCGGGTGTTGTTTCTAAGGTTACGGATTAATTAGTTAAATAAAGACCAAAGATTTATTGTATAATCTCTGGTTTTTCGTTTGTAAATAAAGACACTACAAATAGATAGGACAAAACACATGAGCAACCAAAATATTAGAATTAAATTAAAAGCATTTGATCATCGTTTAATCGACAAATCAGCGCTTGAAATTGTAGAGACTGCTAAACGCACTGGTGCTAGTGTAAGAGGGCCAATCCCTCTTCCATCTAAGAAAGAGCGCTTTACTGTATTGACTTCTCCGCACGTTAACAAAAAAGCGAGAGATCAGTATGAGTTAAGAACTTACATTAGATTAATGGACGTTATTAGCCCAACAGATAAGACAGTAGACGCCTTAATGAAGTTAGATTTAGCTGCTGGTGTTGATGTAGCAATCAAGCTTAACTAGACAGATATAAATAAATTAGGAATAAGATCATGGCAATTGGTTTAGTAGGACAAAAATTAGGTATGACACGCTTAGTGAACGACGATGGCTCGGTCACGCCGGTTAGTGTTATAAAAATTGAACCTAATCGTGTTGTTCAAACAAGAACACTTGAAGTTGACGGCTATAGCGCTGTTCAAGTTACAACAGGTGCAAAAGTGAACAAGAGAGGCGAAGCTAAAGTACGTCGTGTACCTGCTGCAATCAAAGGTCATTACGCGAAAGCGTCGCAAGAAATTGGCTTAGGTCTATGGGAATTTAGAGCTGAAGCAGAAGAAATTGCAGATGCAACGAGTTTTGATATTTCTTTTTTTGGAACTGGACATTATATTGATGTAACAGGCCAATCTAAAGGTAAAGGTTTTCAAGGTGGTGTTAAGCGTCATAATTTCCAAATGCAAG
This sequence comes from Candidatus Thioglobus sp., assembly GCA_028352435.1. Lineage (GTDB taxonomy): Bacteria > Pseudomonadota > Gammaproteobacteria > PS1 > Pseudothioglobaceae > Thioglobus_A. The sequence goes on from JAOMMB010000001.1 coordinate 22,167, forward strand.
ATGCTACTCACGGTAACTCAGTCTCTCACCGAGCGATTGGTTCTACTGGACAGTGTCAGGAGCCTGGTCGTGTGTTTAAGGGAAAGAAGATGGCTGGCCATATGGGTGCTGAGCAAGTAACACAAGAGTGTTTAGAAATTGTGAAAGTCGATAGTGATAAGAATGTAATCTTAGTTAAGGGTTCAATACCTGGCTCAACTAACGGCATTGTTAAAGTTTCGTTATCACCTAAGAAAGACAAAATTAACGTTGTAGTTACTAAAAATATTCAAGATAATGCAGCTTCTGAAGCTGTTGAATCTTCAGAGGCGTAAGGTTTTTAAGATGAAATTAAAAGTATTAAACATAAGCACAAACAAGTCAACTACCGCTGAAGTAGATGATACTATTTTTGCAAGAGATTACAACCAGTCATTGGTTCATCAAGTTACTACAGCTTATATGGCTGGTGGTCGTCAGGGTTCTAAAGCTCAAAAGAACCGTGCTGCAGTAAGCGGTGGTGGTAAGAAGCCATGGAACCAAAAAGGTACTGGCCGTGCCCGTGCAGGTACATCGCGTGGCCCAATCTGGCGTTCAGGTGGTGTTACATTTGCTGCACAACCCCGTAGCTATGCTCAAAAAGTTAACAAGAAAATGTATAAAGGCGCTATATCAATAATTTTTTCTGAATTAGCACGTACAGAACGCTTAAAAGTTGTTTCTGAATTTGACGTTCAAGAAGCTAAGACTAAAAATATAACGGCACTTCTTAAATCATTAAATATTAAAGATGCATTATTAATGACAGATGAGTTAGATGAAAATTTATACTTATCTTCGCGTAACTTATACCATGTTGGTGTTTGTGACACACAAAGTATTGATCCAGTTAGCTTAATTGGTTATCAAAATGTTGTTGTTACAGAAGCTGCATTGAAAAGAATTGAGGCAATGTTATGAATCAAGAAAAAATATTAAAAACTATATTGTCACCGCTTGTTTCTGAAAAAACAGCAATGTTATCAGCAAGCAATCAATACGCTTTTAAAGTTCGTGTCGATAGTAACAAGAAAGAAATTAAAACAGCCGTCGAATTATTGTTCGGCGTGACAGTTGAAAATGTTACAACTTCAGTTGTTAAAGGTAAACAGAAAGTATTTAAAGGCAGGATTGGTCGTCGTGTCAATTGGAAGAAGGCAATGGTAAAAGTGTCTGAAGGTCAAATGATTGACGTTAGCGCATCTTAAGAGAATATTATGGCAGAAGTAATTAGAAGAAAGCCTACCTCACCCGGTAGAAGATTTGTAGTTAATATTGTAGATAAAGATTTACATAAAGGCGAACCTTATGCGCCGCTAACTGAAAGCAAAAATAGAATTAGTGGTCGTAATAACGCTGGCCGTATTACTACCCGTCATAAAGGTGGTGGTCATAAGCGTCGTTACCGTATTATTGACTTTAAACGTAATAAAGATGATATTACAGCTCGTGTAGAGCGTCTAGAATATGATCCTAACCGAAGTGCAAACATCGCATTAGTTTTATATGCAGATGGTGAGCGTCGTTATATCATCGCTCCTAAAGGTTTAAAGGCCGGTGATAGCGTTATATCTGGTACTACAGTTGCAATTCAAACTGGTAATGTAATGCCTTTGGCTAACATACCTTTAGGTAGTGTTGTTCATTGTATTGAATTACAACCTAAGAAAGGTGCTCAAATTGCACGTAGTGCAGGAACATCAGCACAGCTTATTGCTAAAGAAGGTAACTATGTAACGCTAAGATTGCGTTCTGGTGAAGTTCGTAAAGTATTAGCCGAATGTCGTGCCACCATAGGTGAAGTTTCTAAGAAAGAACACAGTTTAAGAAAATTAGGTAAAGCGGGCGCAACTCGCTGGAGAGGTGTTAGACCAACCGTTCGTGGTGTAGTAATGAACCCAGTTGATCATCCACATGGTGGTGGTGAAGGTAAAACAAGTGGTGGTCGTCATCCAGTTTCACCTTGGGGTACACCAACTAAAGGTTATAAGACACGTAGCAATAAACGTACTGATAAGTTTATCATACGTCGCAGGAATAAGGGTTAATCATGGGTAGATCATTAAGAAAAGGACCATTTGTAGACGAGCATTTAATTAAGAAAGTTTTAACAGCTCAAGAGAACAACGATAGAAAACCAATTAAAACTTGGTCGCGTCGCTCAGTAATCGTACCTGAGATGATTGGTTTAACAATTGCAGTTCATAACGGCAGAGCTCATGTTCCTGTATCAGTTACAGAAGAAATGATTGGCCATAAGTTGGGTGAATTTTCTCAAACTAGGACTTTTAATGGTCACTCTGGCGACCGTTCGTAATATAGGTGAATGAAATGAAAGAAGTTAAAGCAATCCATAAATACGCAAAAGGCTCATCTTTTAAAGTGAGATTGGTAGCGGATCAAATCCGTAACAAGCCAGTAGAAGAGGCGTTGAATATTTTGTCGTTTAGTAATAAGGGAGCGGCTAAATTAGTAAAGAAAGTGCTAAATTCAGCAATTTCTAATGCTGAGCATAATGATGGTCTTGATATTGATGAGTTGAAAGTGAGCAGCATCTTTATCGACGAAGGCTCAACAATGAAAAGAATCCGCCCTAGGGCAAAAGGTAGAGCGAATCGTATTTTAAAAAGAACAAGCCACATTACAGTTGGCGTAAGCGCAGGTTAATTATGGGTCAAAAAGTAAATCCAAAAGGTATTAGATTAGGTATCGTTAAAGATTGGGATTCAAAATGGTATGCCAATTCTCAAGATTACCCTAAATTCTTATTGTCTGATATTGCAGTTAGAGATTTTTTGTTCGAGAAATTGAGCACTGCCTCTGTGAGTCGTGTGCAAATTGAGCGTTTAGCTAATAACGCTAAAGTTACTATTCATACAGCTCGACCAGGTATTGTTATTGGTAAGAAGGGTGCAGATATTGAGCAGTTGAAAGCAACTGTTGCAAAAATGATGGGTATCCCTGTACATATTAATATTGAAGAAATTAAAAAACCAGAGCTTGACGCTCGTCTAGTTGCTGAGAATATCGCTCAGCAACTTGAAAAGCGAGTTATGTACCGTCGTGCTGTTAAACGTGTTTTAGGAAATGCAACACGTTTAGGTGCACAAGGTATCAAGATAATGGTAAGTGGTCGTTTAAACGGTGCTGAAATTGCACGTTCTGAATGGTACCGTGAAGGTCGTGTTCCATTGCATACTTTCAGAGCGGATGTTGATTACTCTTCATACGGTGCTAACACGCAGTATGGTGTGATCGGTATTAAAGTTTGGATCTTTAAAGGTGAAATTCTTGACCATAAAAAAGGTACATTAGATGAGGTTGCTCGTCGTGGTGCTACAAATCAAATCGGTAAGAAGTAATAAGGACTGAGAAATGTTACAACCTAAACGTACAAAATTTAGAAAAATGATGAAAGGCCGTAACCGCGGTCTTGCAACTGGCCATAAGGTTAGTTTTGGTGAAATTGGACTTCAAGCTACTGGTAGATGTCGTATGACTGCTAGACAAATTGAATCAGCACGTCGTGCAATGACTCGTCATGTTAAGCGTACTGGTAAAATTTGGATTAGAGTTTTTCCAGATAAGCCAATCACTAAAAAACCATTAGAAGTAAGAATGGGTAAAGGTAAAGGTAGTGTTGAATATTGGGTTGCTCAAATTAAACCTGGTCAGATGTTATTTGAAATGCAAGGTGTTGATGAAACAATTGCACGAGAAGCATTTGCATTGGCTGCTGCTAAATTGCCAGTTAAAACAACGGTTATTAAAAGGACGGCAATGTAATGGATATTAAAGCATTAAGAGATCAAGATATCTCAACACTAAACGAAACGTTAATGACGCTTTTAAAAGAACATTTTGAATTGCGTATGAAGCATAGCAGTGCGCAATTAGATGATGCAACAAAATTAGGTAAAACTAAAAGATCTATTGCACAAGTTAAAACTATTATTAAAGAGAAACAAGCATGAGTGATAACAAAGTAGAACGCGTATTAACAGGTACGGTTGTAAGTGCTGGTCGTGATAAGACTATTGCTGTTCAAATCGAACGCAAGGTTAGACACCCGATTTACAAAAAATACATCAAGCGTAGTACTAAAGTTCACGCTCATGATGAAAAGAATGAATGTTCAATGGGAGACACAGTTAGGGTAGTGGAATCAAAGCCATTTTCTAAAACTAAGTGTTGGGCATTACTTGAAGTGGTTGAGAAATCAGTTTCAGTTGATTAATATCAAAATTTAAAGAGAGTTTAGACATGATTCAAATGCAAACAAAACTTAGTATCGCCGATAACAGTGGTGGTGTTAAAGCTATGTGTATTAAAGTATTAGGAGGCTCTAAGCGTCGTTATGCTAATATTGGTGATGTCATCAAGGTTAGTATTAAAGAAGCTTCACCTCGTGGTAAAGTAAAAAAAGGTGATGTATATGACGCTGTTGTTGTTAGAACAGCGCAAGGTGTTAGACGTTCAGATGGATCTCGTATTCGTTTTGACAATAACGCTTGTGTTCTTCTAAATACAAAGTTAGAGCCAGTTGGTACACGTATCTTTGGCCCTGTGACTCGTGAATTGCGTAGTGCAAAGTTTATGAAGATCGTTTCATTAGCTCCAGAGGTTCTATAATGCAAAAAATTAAAGTAAAAGATGAAGTGATCATTATTGCTGGAAAGGATAAAGGCTCTACTGGTACGATTACTAAAGTTATCGCTAATAAAGTGATTGTTGAAGGTAAGAATATTGCCAAGAAGCATGTAAAAGCTAACCCTACTGCAGGTGTTACTGGCGGTATTATTGATACTGAAATGCCTTTAGCTATTTCAAATGTAGCTATTTTAAATGCAGAAACAAATAAAGCTGATAGAGTTGGTATTCGTACTGACAAAGATGGCAAAAAGGAAAGATTTTTTAAATCAAACGGCAAAGCAATCGTTTGAGCAAGTTAAGGAAATAAACCGTGTCTAGATTACAAGAAGAATATACAAATGTTATTAAACCTGCTTTACAAAAAGAGCTAGGTCTTACTAACCCAATGGCAGTGCCAAAAATTGAAAAGATTACTATTAATATGGGTCTTGGAAGTGCACTGGGTGATAAGAAAGTTTTGCAAAGTGCATTAGAAGAAATGGGTCTTATCTCAGGTCAGAAGGCACTTACGTGTAATGCGCGCAAATCAGTCGCAAGTTTTAAGATTAGAGAAGGTAATGCAATTGGTTGTAAAGTAACTTTGCGTAAAGAAAAGATGTATGAATTTCTTGATCGCCTAGTGAGTGTTGCAATTCCTCGTATCCGTGATTTTCGTGGTTTAAAGCCGACATCTTTTGATGGACGTGGTAACTACAATATGGGTATTACGGAGCAAATTACTTTTGCTGAAATTGATTTTGAAAAAGTAACGCAAACTCGTGGCATGGATATTGCAATCACGACAACTGCTGCTTCTGATGATGACGCTAAGAAACTATTAGCAATGTTTAAATTCCCATTTAAAGGATAAGGAAAATGGCTAAAAAGTCTATGATAAATAGAGACATCAAACGTTTAAAGATTGCTGAAAAGTTTAAATCTAAACGTCTTGAGTTAAAGAAAATTATTAAGAGTGTGCACTCTTCAGATGAAGAGCGCTTCCAGGCGACGATTAAGTTGCAAGGTCTTCCACGTGATGCATCACCAACTCGTCAACGTAGTCGTTGTGGTTTGACTGGTCGTCCACATGGTTTTTACCGTAAGTTTGGTTTGGCAAGAACTAAGCTTAGAGAGCGCACTATGAATGGTGAAGTTCCTGGTTTATCTAAAGCAAGCTGGTAAGGAGAAATAATATGAGTATGTCTGATCCTATCGCTGATATGTTAACGCGCATTCGCAACGCTCAAATGGTTGCAAAGAAAGAAGTTAATATTCCAGCATCAAATTTAAAATCTGCTATTGCTAGCGTAATGCAGCAAGAAGGTTATATTGAATCATTTTCTGTTGAAGGTGAAAAAGCCGCTAAAACATTAACTATTAAGCTTAAATATTTTGAAACTAAGCCAGTTATTGATACGTTACAACGTATCTCTAAGCCTAGTTTAAGAGTTTATGCTGCTGGTACTGAAATGCCAAGTGTAATGAATGGCCTAGGTATTGTTATCGTTTCCACCCCTAAGGGTGTAATGACCGGACAATCTGCAACTGCCCAAAATGTTGGCGGTGAATTATTGTGCAGTGTTTACTAATATTGGAGATATTAAATGTCTAGAGTAGCAAAAGCAGAAATCACAATTGAAAATGGCATTGAAGTATCTATGTCTGGCTCAACAATTACTGCAAAAGGAAAGTTAGGTCAATTATCAATGGATGTTAACTCCGCTGTTATAGTTGCATTTAACGATAACCAGATTAGTTTCACAATTGCAAAAGTTGAGAAAAAAGCTGAAAAATTAGCATGGGCTCAGGCTGGTACTGCAAGAGCAAATACAGCAAACTTGATTCAAGGTGTTTCAGTTGGTTGGGAAAAGAAACTATCACTTATTGGTGTTGGTTACCGTGCGAAAGCAATGGGTAAATCATTAGATTTAACACTCGGTTTTTCTCATCCAGTTGTTTATGCATTGCCTGAAGGAATTACTGTTGAAACGCCATCTCAAACTGAGATTGTCGTCAAAGGTATGGATAAGCAAAAAGTAGGCCAAGTGGCTGCAGAAATAAGAGCTTTCCGCCCACCTGAGCCATATAAAGGTAAAGGCGTACGTTACACTGACGAACATGTTGTTCGTAAAGAAGCTAAAAAGAAATAATTGATAAGGTATTCAAAATGAAACTTTCTAAAAAACAAGCTCGTTTAAGAAGAGCAACTAAGTTTAGAGCTCAGCATGCAAGTAGAAGCACTGCGCGTCTATGTGTTTTCAAAACGTCTGCTCATATATATGCACAGATCATCAGTAGCTGTGGCACGAAGACGCTTGCGGCTGCGTCTACACTTACTGCCAAGTTAAAAAATGGTGGCAATGTTGATGCGGCAACACAAATTGGTACTGCAATTGCTGAGGCAGCTAAAAAAGCTAAAGTAACTAAAGTGGCGTTTGACCGTTCAGGATTTAAATATCATGGCCGTGTTAAGGCGTTAGCAGATGCAGCAAGAGACGGCGGATTAGAATTCTAATCAATGGTTCCAACTAAGACAAAATTAAAAGGCGACAAGAATGGCTGAATATAAGAAAAATAATAATAACGACGACAACGAATTCATTGAAAAATTAGTTAATATTCGTCGTGTTGTAAAAGTAGTTAAAGGTGGACGTATCTTTGGTTTTTCAGCACTAGTTGTAGTTGGTGATGGTAAAGGTAAAGTTGGATACGGAACGGGTAAAGCTCGTGAAGTACCTGCAGCCATTCAAAAAGCAGTTGATAAGGCTAAAAAAGCAATGAAAGCTGTTCCTTTAGTTAACGGTACGCTTCATTACCCTATTACCTCTCATGTTGGTGCTGCAAAAATTTACATGCAGCCTGCATCTGAAGGTACTGGTGTTATTGCTGGTGGCCCAATGCGTAGTGTTTTAGAAGCGGTTGGTGTTCATAATATCTTAGCTAAATGTAATGGTACTCGTAATCCAATTAGCGTTGTTCGTGCTACGGTTGAAGGTTTAACTTCAATGTCTTCACCTGCAATGGTTGCTGCTAAGCGTGGTAAAACTGTTGAACAAATTAATGGAGAAGCGTAATGGCCAGTAAAACTGTCACTGTAACATTATTAAAGAGTTTTTATGGTCGTTTGCCATCTCACCGTGCTACGGTAACTGGCTTAGGCTTAAAAAGAATTAACCACACAGTAACCCTTCAAGACACGCCTGAAGTTAGAGGCATGATCAATAAAGTTGCTTACTTATTAAGAGTAGAGGATTAAGAAAATGTTTTTAAATACATTAGCACCTAGCGAAGGTGAAAAGAAAGATAGAAAACGTGTAGGACGTGGAATCGGTTGTGGCTGGGGTAAAACTTGTGGCCGTGGTCATAAAGGTCAAAAGTCTCGTTCTGGTGGTTTTAGTAAAGTAGGTTTTGAAGGTGGTCAGATGCCTTTACAACGTCGTCTTCCTAAAGTTGGTTTCTCATCAAGAGTTTCTATTATTACTTCACAAGTTACTTTATCTGAAATCGACAAGTTAGAAGAGTCAGATATTACGGTTGATGTATTAAAATTACACAACTTAGTAACTAAGAATATTAAAAGAGTTAAAGTAATGTTATCAGGCGAAATTAATCGTGCAGTAACATTGACTGGTATTAAAGCAACAAAAGGCGCAAAAGCGGCTATTGAAGCTGCTAAAGGTTCAGTGAACGAGTAAATTATGTCACAACCTTTAGGCCTTTCTCAAGACTTATCTAAACGCATCCTGTTTTTACTGGGTGCGTTAATCGTTTTTAGATTAGGCACACACATTACTATTCCATTTATTTCTAGCGCTGCGCTGGCTTCTTTAGTGCAAGATCAGCAAGGCACTATTCTGGATATGTTTAATATGTTTTCAGGTGGTGCGTTAGAGCGTTTGTCGATCTTTACGCTAGGCATCATGCCTTATATTTCAGCTTCAATTATTGTTACATTGATGACTTCAGTTATACCGAAGTTAGAGCAGCTTAAGAAAGAAGGTGAAACAGGTAAGCGTAAGATCACTCAATATACTCGTATGGGTACAGTTTTTTTAGCAGTGTTTCAGTCGTATGGTATTTCAATTGCTTTGCAGACTCAAAGTGCAGGTGGTGTTGCGTTAGTCACTCAAACTGGTTTTACATTTAGCATGGTAACCGTTATAACTTTGACAACAGGAACTTTATTCTTAATGTGGGTAGGTGAGCAGATTACTGAAAAAGGTATCGGTAACGGTATCTCAATGATTATTTTTGCTGGTATTGTTTCTGGTTTGCCATCAGCATTTGGATCAACTTTGTCGTTAGTGTCTACGGGCGAGTTAACGGTTATTTTGGTTGTGATCTTATTAGCGATGACATTATTAGTAACCGCATTTGTTGTATTTATGGAGAGAGGGCAGCGTCGTATTACGGTTAATTACGCCAAGCGCCAGCAAGGTCGTAAAATGGTTGGCGGTCAAAGTTCATACCTACCTCTTAAGATTAATATGGCCGGTGTTATTCCACCAATCTTTGCCTCTAGTATTATTTTGTTCCCAGCAACCTTGGGCGGTTGGTTTTCACAAAGTGAAGGCATGGGTTGGTTGGCTGATATTACAGCGAGCATCTCACCAGGACAGCCATTGTATGTACTGTTTTATGGTTTAGCGATTGTATTTTTTACTTTTTTCTATACAGCTTTAACATTTGACGCTAAAGATACTGCAGATAATCTTCGTAAATCTGGTGGTTTCATCCCAGGTATTCGTCCAGGTAAGCATTCAGCTGATTATATTGATTCAGTTATGTCTCGACTAACTGCCTCAGGTGCACTGTATATTACCGCAGTATGTTTGCTGCCAGAATTTTTAATTTTATATTGGAACGTGCCATTTTACTTTGGCGGTACCAGTTTATTGATCATCGTCGTAGTGGTGATGGATTTTATCGCGCAAGCCCAATCTCATTTAATGTCTAATCAGTACGAGTCATTAATGAAGAAGTCCGGCTTAAATTAACTAAAGGTAGTAATCATGAAAGTAAGAGCATCAGTTAAGAAAATTTGTAATAATTGTAAAATTATTAAGCGTCACGGCGTCGTGCGTGTGATTTGCAAAGAGCCTCGTCATAAACAAAGACAAGGCTAATTTCAATTGACAATGTTAAACGCGCAACGTATAATTGCCCGTTTTTCGAATTCAAATTTTGTAAGCGTTGAAAGACGTAAATATTTGCAAAATTAAGACTAAGAAGTAAGGATATAAGGAAACTATGGCTAGAATAGCGGGAATTAACGTTCCAACACATAAACACATTGTAATTGGCTTGCAGTCAATTTTTGGAATCGGTGAAACAAGATCTAAAAAGATTTGTGCAACCCTTAAAATTGATCCGGCAACTAAAGTATCACAGATACCAGAAGATCAGGTTGAAATGATTCGTGCTGAAGTTGCTAAATTTGAGGTAGAAGGTGATCTTCGTCGTCAAGTAGCTCTTGATATTAAACGCTTAAAAGACTTAGGCTGTTATCGTGGTGTTCGCCATAGAAAAGGATTGCCACTACGTGGTCAGAAAACTAAAACTAACGCTAGGACTCGGAAGGGCCCTCGTAAGTTAATTAAATAATTATAGGTAGATATTATGGCTAAGGCTCCAATTAAGAAGAAATCTAAAAAAGTAGTTACTGATGGTGTTGCGCATATTCATGCAACTTTTAACAATACCATCGTTATGATTACTGACCGTCATGGTAATGCTGTTTGTTGGGCAACTTCAGGCGGTTCAGGTTTTAGAGGTTCTAGAAAATCAACTCCATTTGCTGCGCAGGTTGCTGCCGGTAACTGTGGTGATAAAGCCTTAGCTTTTGGTATGAAAAACCTAGAAGTACGTGTTAAAGGTCCCGGTCCTGGTAGAGATTCTGCTATCCGTGGTTTAAACGCAAAAGGTTTAAAGATTCAATCAATTACAGATGTAACGCCAATCCCTCATAACGGTTGTCGTCCTTCTAAGAAACGTAGAGTTTAAGGATAAATTATGGCTAGATATACTGGACCAACTTGTAAATTAGCACGTCGCGAAGGCACGGACTTATTTCTAAAGAGCGGCATTAGATCATTAGATTCTAAATGTAAAATTACTCAACTACCTGGTGTTCACGGTGCAAATGCCCGTCGTCAAAAAGGTACTGAATACGGATTACAACTTCGTGAAAAGCAAAAAGTTAGACGTATTTATGGTGTTTTAGAAAAGCAATTCCGTCTTTACTATCAGAAAGCTTCTCAAAAGAAGGGTTCAACAGGTGAAAACTTGTTATCACTTCTTGAGTGTCGTCTTGATAATGTTGTATATCGTATGGGTTTTGGCTCTACACGTGCAGAATCTAGACAGTTAGTTTCTCATAAATCAATTTTAGTAAATGGTTCTATTGTTAACATTCCTTCTTACCAAGTGAGTGCAAACGATGAAATTTCTATTAGAGAAAAAGCTAAAAAGCAAAGTCGCATTCAATTAGCGGTAGAGCTTTCAGAGCAAGGTGATCAACCAGATTGGATAGATGTTGACTCTAAAGCTTTAAAAGGCTTATTCAAAAATGTTCCTGCACGTGATGATCTTTCTTCAGACATCCAGGAACATTTAATTGTCGAATTGTATTCTAAATAAGGAATTAATTATGCAAGGTAACGCAAAAGATTTTTTAAAGCCAAAATTAGTTGAGTCTTCACAGACTGCTACTAATGAGTTTAAAGTTATTCTAGAGCCATTAGAAAGAGGCTTTGGACATACTTTGGGTAACGCCCTTAGAAGAACCCTATTATCTTCAATGACAGGTTCTGCTGTGACAGAAGTTGCTATTGATGGTGTGATGCATGAATTTTCTACGATTGAAGGTGTTCAAGAGGATGTTTTAGATATTCTTCTTAACCTGAAAGAAGTATCTGTTGCTTTAAACACTGCAGAAACTGCTGAAGTTGTTATTGACAAAAAAGGTCCTTGTGAAATTACAGTTGCTGATATCGAAGCTAATGGCAACGACATCTCTGCTCACAACCCTGAATTTGTTATCGCTACCATTAATGAAGGTGGTCATATGCGTATGACCCTTAAGATCGGTACTGGTATTGGTTATGATACGGCTGCTTCTCGTTCAGACGAAGCAACTTCTATCGGTGGTATTCAGCTAGATGCAAGCTTTTCGCCAATTAAGCGTGTTAGCTTCACAGTTGACGCTGCTAGAGTTGAGCAAAAAGTCAATCTTGACAAGCTTAACATGGTGATTGAAACTAATGGTTCTGTTAATGCTGAGGCGGCAATTAAACGCGCTGCTTCTATTCTTCGCGATCAACTTTCTTCATTCGTTGAATTAGAATTGGTTGAAGAAGAAGAGGCATTGCCAACATCTCAGGATTTCGATCCTCAGTTATTAGCAGCAGTTGATGAATTAGAATTAACAGTACGTAGTGCAAACTGCCTTAAAGCAGAGCAAATTTATTACATTGGTGATTTAATTCAAAAATCTGAGCAAGATTTATTAAGAACACCTAACTTAGGTCGTAAATCATTAAACGAAATTAAAGAAGTATTAACTGACAAAGGTCTAGATTTAGGAACAGATATTCCTAACTGGCCACCAGTTGATCTAATGAGTGAATAAGGAAATAGCATGAGACATAGAAAGTCAGGTAGACAACTAAATCGTAACTCTTCTCACCGTAAGGCGATGTTTAAAAACATGGCAAACTCATTGTTTGACCATGAAACAATCAGAACTACTTTGCCTAAAGCAAAGGAGCTTCGTCGTGTTGTTGAGCCATTAATTACTAAAGCTGGAATAGATAGCGTTGCTAATCGTCGTAATGCTTTTGCAAAGCTACGTGATGATGCAATGGTTGCTAAATTATTCACCCAACTAGGTCCGTTCTACAAAGAGCGCCCTGGTGGTTACATCCGTATTTTAAAAGCTGGTTACCGTACTGGCGATAAAGCACCAATGGCGATTGTTCAATTGGTTGATTTTGACAGCAAGACTGCTGCTTCTACTGATTCATAAGGAAAATAAAATATGCCTTCAATTAAATTAAGAGAGAACGAACCATTTGATATAGCCCTTAGACGTTTCCGTCGTTCATGCGACAGAGCGGGTGTTATTACCGATGTTCGTAAGAAAGAATTTTTCGAAAAGCAGACTTGGGTTAACAAGCGTATGAAAGCAGCAGCTGTTAAGCGTACTCATAAAGAGATGGCTAAAAACCGCGTTCATAGAAAGAGAATGTACTAAGAGAAGTTTAACGCTTTACGGCGTTATCCAACTTTCCTTAAATGCCGATCTTTGTATCGGCATTTTTTTAAATTTAATTAAATTATCATCAAAATTATGTCAGCATTAAAAGCACGCGTTACCAACGATATGAAGTTAGCCATGAAGGCAAAAGACAAGGCCGCCCTTAAAGCAGTTCGAATGATTTTAGGCGCTATCAAGCAACGAGAAGTTGATGAGCGCATTGAGCTAGATGATGCGCAGGTATTAACGGTTATTCAAAAAATGGTTAAACAGCGTAAAGACTCTATTTCACAATTTAAAGATGCGGGTCGCACTGACTTAGTTGATGTTGAAGAAGCGGAGTTAGTTATCATTAATAATTACATGCCTGCTCAACTCTCTGAAGAAGAGATTTCTGTTGCTGTCGACAAAGCTATTGCCGATTCTGGTGCTTCTTCTATGCAAGACATGGGCAAGCTAATGGGATTGCTAAAATCTCAATTAGATGGCAAGGCAGACATGGGTGCTGTATCTGGTTTAATCAGATCTAAACTTTCTTAAATAGTTTACTAACACTATCAATTAGTATTTTTAATTATTAAGTGCTTGCTTTAAAGAAATGCGGAATATTTCTATATTAATAATTATTTAAATCTTGTATAATGTATCAATATAAACTATATATTGGCCCTCTCCCCGAGTCTGATTGTAGTTAATATACTTGTTACAGTATTTAATTTTCTTGTAAATTTCATCAATGTAACTAAGTTTTGAGTGATATTCGCACATAAAGTTGTTTTTCATACTCTTCTCCAGCGAATATTGCTCTTTTTTTTGCGTTTTTCCAGTAAAAATCTTAAAAAATAGCCTATTTATCCTTTATTGTCATAAAAAAAATCAAAAAACCCTATTTTTATCTATTAATTCGTTATTTCCCATATTATTTCTAAAGTCTAGTCATTTGCATTATTTCCTAAATTTTTGTCTTATGATTATTACGGGTATATAATTTTTTGAGCAAAAAAAAGCTTGCTATAATTAAAATTTGCTTGCTAAATTAGAAGCATATTTTTATTTTAATTTGTAATGAGGAAAATATAATGAAGTTACTAGCAGTGTTATTATTAATGATAGGTACAGCCAATGCTCAGATTACACCTGATTATGCCAAAGAAACCCGTTGGGCTGAGCAGGTAGAAGACGGATTAATGGATGGTGATTCAGTTTGGCTTACTGCCAGTGATCATGAATTTATGGCTATTTACACACCCAGTGAAACTGACACTACAAGAACTGCAGTGGTTGTCCATGGTTTAGGTGTTCATCCTGATTGGGTACAAGTGATTCAACCATTACGTGTCGCTTTAACCACTCAAGGATTTAATACATTGTCTATTCAAATGCCAGTTTTGGCAAATGATGCGCATTCGGGCGAGTATAAACAGGTGCTTGGTCATGCAGATTTGCGTATTAAAGCGGCTGTAGAATACTTAGAGAAAGAAGGTTTAGTGAGTGATGTTTTGGTTGCGCACAGTTTAGGCAGTGTGATGTCAACGCATTATTTGGCTAATTTTGCGCATCCATTCAAGCGTTTTGTGGGAATTGGTATGGGTCCAGCGACTGCTGACTATCTGAAAAAAATTGATATTCCTGTCTTTGACTTGTATGGTGATGAGGATCTTGAATCAGTTCTAAAGAGCGTGAAAGATCGAGCTCATGCATCAAAAAACAACTCAAACTATTTGCAGATGAAGGTTAGCGCTGATCATTTCTTTAATGATAAAGACAGCTTATTAATTGAATCAGTAGGTACTTGGCTGAAGTAGCTTCACTCTTATTACTCGGCGCATTTTCAGGCTTTATTGCTGGTCTGTTAGGTGTCGGCGGCGGGCTGATTATGGTGCCCGTGATGTTGTATTTATTGGCTGGACAAATTGATCAAGCCATACTCATGCATACAGCAGTTGGTACAGCATTAGCTGCAATTGTCTTTACCTCACTTTCAAGTGTTAGAGCACATCATCAACAGGGCGCTATTCATTGGCATTATTTTAAAAAACTGACCCCGACTATTTTGTTAGGTGCCTTTTGTGGCGCTTTGCTGACTCAGTTGATGAGTTTTGATTTCATGAGACTGTTCTTTGCTATATTTGAATTGTTAGTAGCGGCCATACTATTTTTTGGTTTGAGTAGTAGCCGGCATATTGATCATTTGGCCAATTGGGTATGGCGATTAACAGGCTACATCATTGGCTTGATTTCAGCGATTGTTGGAATTGGCGGTGGCACCATGACCACGCCATTTTTAACCTATAACAATGTAAATATCAAAAATGCCATTGCCACTTCAGCGGCTGTCGGCTTACCGATTGCTATTGCTGGTGCGTTAGGTTTTGTTGTCGCTGGTTTGAATATTGAATCTGGCGCAAGTAGTTTGGGATTTATCCATACTCAGGCACTGATTAGCATTGTTGTGATGAGTGTGGTGTTTGCTCCATTGGGTGCTAAAGTTGCTCATCGTGCTGATGGTAAAAAACTCAAAAAATTCTTTGCTTTATTTTTAGCTTTTTTAGGAATTAGCGTTCTAGTTTTTTAGCCTTGCCAAGGTGGTAGTAAGTTGTGCTCTACTTCCAAGTGGTCCAAAATTCGTGCCACAACAAAATCAACCATGTCTTGAATAGAGCCTGGATTTTGGTAAAACGCAGGATTCGCATCCATAATAACCACCCCTAATCGCGATAGCTTTAGCATATTTTCCAAATGAATAGCGGAATAAGGGGTTTCTCTAGGGACTAAAATAAGTTTTTTCTGTTCTTTGATGACCACATCAGCAGCCCGATGCATAAGATTATCTCCATGGCCATTGGCAATTGCAGACAAGGTACTCATGGTGCAAGGGCAAACAACCATAGCACGAGGTGGATTTGAACCCGAGGCAACCGGCGCAGTCCATTGGTTTTTAGAAAATACTTCAATTTGTCCTTCTTTAGCACCTAAATATTGGCTAAGATTTTTTTCAATAGATGGCGTGTCAGCACCTAAGTTCAGATCAGTTTCCATGGTGATGACAATGCTTGCTGCTTGTGAAATCATCACATAGATCTTATCTTGGGTTTTGACTAGCTCTTTTAACAAAGTGATGGCGTAGGGCATACCAGATGCGCCAGTTAATGCAATTGCAATAGGTCTCATAGGTTTTTAATTAGCTTGTTAAAAATATCATCAAAGCCACCATTCGACATCACCACAAAATGGCCTTTTGGAATATGGCTTAGTGCGCTAATGATTTCATCAGCCGAATTAAACAATTCATGCTTGTTAAATAAAGCATCAATATTCCAATCAGTATTTGAAGGTCGAAGAATAAGGACTTGATCAGCTTGGATTAGTGCATCAACCAGACTTTGCTGATGAATACCTGATTTCATGGTGTTGGATCTAAGCTCTAAAATGGCGACAATAGTCTCATCCCCAACTTTATCGCGTAGACCAGATAGTGTGGTTTGGATGGCACTAGGATGATGGGCGAAATCATCATAAAGAGTAATATCTTGGGTTTGATATTTGACTTCTAAACGGCGCTTCACCCCTTTAAAATGATTAAGCGCCTCACAGGCTACATCAAAAGGCACACCAACATGATGAGCCGCATAAATCGCACTCAAGCCATTTTGCATGTTGTGCTCACCCAATAAATGCCAATTAACCCTAGCACCTTCAACGTCAAAACTGGTACCAATATCGGTTGTTTTAAGTGTCTGAGTGGCCAAGACTTTCTCACCAGACCAAAGACCTTGTTTAAGCACCTCATCAATCGCTTGATTATTTGCTGGACGAATGATCAAGCCATCATTTGGTACGGTACGAATGAGATGATGAAATTGTTTTTGAATATCTTTGAGTGAATCAAAGATATCAGCATGATCAAATTCAAGGTTGTTAATGACTAAGGTTTTTGGATGATAGTGTACAAATTTTGAACGCTTGTCAAAAAAAGCAGTATCGTACTCATCAGCTTCAATGACAAAAAAGTTTGAGTCAGTGAGTCTTGATGAAACACCAAAGTCCTCAACCACGCCACCAATTAGAAAACTTGGATTGTATCCAGCATAATCAAGTATCCAAGCAAGCATACTGGCCGTGGTAGTTTTGCCGTGAGTGCCTGAAATAGCTAATACCCATTTGTCACGTAAAACGTGCTCACTCAACCATTGGGCGCCTGAGGCATAAGCATATTGTTTTTTAAGAATCTCTTCCACGCAAGCGTTACCGCGCGACAAGGCATTGCCAATAATATAGATATCAGCCTCAGGCATATCAGCGATTTCATAGCCTTGTGCGTAGTTAATATTTTGCTGATCAAGCTGGGTGCTCATGGGTGGGTACACACCTTGGTCTTGGCCGCTGACTTGATGTCCAAGTTGTTTGGCAATCAGTGCCAGTGAACCCATGAACGTACCAGCAATCCCTAAGATGTGTAGATGCATGATTATTTCGCTTTAAAGTTTAATGAAGCAGAGTTAATACAATACCTTTGGCCAGTGGGTGCAGGGCCGTCTTCAAATACATGACCTAGATGTGCATCGCAACTTCTACATCTCACTTCAACACGCGTCATGCCGTGTGTGCTGTCTTTAATGAGGGTGACACTCTCGGCTTGGGCGATATCGTAAAAACTTGGCCAGCCAGTGCCTGATTCAAATTTAGTTGCAGATGAGAATAAAACCTGATCACAGCAAATGCAGGTGTAATTGCCATCTTCATGATGATCAACAAACTTCCCTGTAAAGGGTGACTCAGTACCACATTGCTGGGTAACTTTAAACTGTTGGGGTGTTAATTTTGATAAATCCATTCGTGTATTATATGAGAATTAATAAAACTCTTTTTATAAGTATGAAAGTTTATTTAGTTGGCGGTGCAGTTCGCGATCGTTTATTGGGTCTTGCAGATGACAATACCGAGAAAGATTGGGTAGTAGTTGGCGCCTCACCTGATGAAATGCTGGATCTGGGTTATCGTCAAGTGGGCAAAGAGTTTCCTGTTTTTTTACACCCAGGTACACAAGAAGAATATGCACTTGCTAGGCTTGAGCGTAAAGTCGGTACTGGCTACAAAGGCTTTGAATTTGATACCTCGCGTGAAGTGACACTAGAGCAAGATTTATCTCGCCGAGATTTAACCATTAACGCCATGGCAGAAAAAAATGGGGAATTGGTTGATCCTTTTAATGGTCAACAAGATTTAGATAGTGGCCTATTGAGGCATGTCTCCACAGCTTTTAGTGAAGACCCGGTGCGTATTTTGCGCGTTGCACGCTTTGCTGCACGCTTTAAAAGGTTTGGATTTAAAGTGGCGCATTCGACCCATAAACTGATGAAAGATATGGTGACTTCAGGAGAAGTGGACGCACTGACGCCAGAGCGTGTGTTTAAAGAATTAGGAAAGTCTTTGTCATATAAAACACCTTCTGCTTTTTTTAAAGTACTGGCAGCATGTGGTGCTTATGAGCGTGTTTTTGCACCTTTGTCTGTTCAAGCACATCAAAACCATGATAATACTTTTGAATTCTTAGACGCTTTAAACACAGATCAGCCGCCGCTTAAATTTTGCGTATGGCTGGTGAATGAGCCTATGGTATCGATTGATCAGCTATGTAAGCGTTTGAAATGTCCAAAAAACTATGAGCAACTGGCCAAACTCAGCGCCCAGTTTTATTTATTTGTTCAATCTTTTGATAGTCAAACAGTTGATTCAATTGTTGATTTTTTTGCCAAGACGGACGCGCTTAGACGCAAGGATAGGTTTGTAGAGTTGTTGACAGTGTATCAATTATTAGCGATTAATGTAGATGCTATTGAAGAGTTAACAAAACAACTTAGCTCAATTGATATCGCCGCACTCGATAAGACTAATATTGCACAAGCAATTGTTAGTGAAAAGAAAGTAATTATTCAGTTATTTTTGAATTCTGCAAAGTAGATCGAACTCACAATAATCACAGGCGGTTTTGTTAGGCAAAACTTGTGCTTGACCTGATTGAAAATCTTGGCTGGCCTGGTCTAGTCTTTTTGACCAAGTTTTTATTTGCTCATCCCATTCTTGACAACTGCCTTTTCGTGAGGATTGTTTAGGCAGAGAATCAGGATCTTTAGATAAGCCTTTAAAACTAACTGCACTCGAATTAAGTTCAATAAAAGCAGCGCCTTGGGTGTTATTGGTGACACTATAGATAGGTAATTGTGGCTCGACAATATCAACTGAGCACCATTTAGCAGTAGATGTGTCGCCCGTTTTGTAGTCAAAAACAATACGATCACCATTGTCCATTTGATCAAGTCGATCAAGACGCGTATTAAAGCTTAATCCAGAGATTTCAACACGAACACTTTGTTCGGTGGCCAATATGCGAAAATTTTCTCTCGCTTTGTCAGTCTCGATAAATTTATGTAGTAGTTGCGTTAACCTAGTTTTTTCAATAGCTTTGAAGCCAGAGTTAGGGTGGCGTTTGAGTGCGGCGTAAACCTTTTGATCAATCAATGTCTCTAGCTCAGCTGGGCTTAATTTTAAAAGTGCTTCTTTTGAATCTATTTCTTGATAAATATATTGCAAGGCGTTATGAATAGCGTTGCCTTGTTCGCGCCTATCTAGGCCGATATGTGGCTCGTCATAGTGTGTTAAATTAAGTCGATGAGCAAAACCTTTAAAGTCGCAGGCCATTTGATCTTTGAGCAAACTCACCCCAGATTTAACCTCACTCTGAGTAAATTGACTCACACTGGCATCATTAATCAATTCTGTTTCGCGAGTAGTTGGTTTGATGTCAGGTTGCATAATACTGTCAGCGTTAAAATCAATCAAAGGAGAGGGGAGTTGCTCTAATTCAAGATGTGATTTCGCATAGGAGAAGATCACATGACTTGATAATGAGCATAAGTTGTTTAATGTGTTTTGTGCATCCGTTTGAATTAACTCATAACTACTATGTGGAATTTGATGATGAATAGCAATATCAGTAGCGATAAACCGTGGTGAATTTAGCTTGGCGGGTAAAAAATCATGAGTCATGCCCATCACCCAAGCTTTATCAAAGTATAGGCCTTCGGCCTCTAATGAGCCAATAATTTGAACGTTAGTTTTGCTTGATTGTGCCTGGAAAACAATTTGACTGCTAATCTCTTTAAGTAAGTAAAGTGCAGTTTTTACAAGACATTTATTTTGATGAAATGCCAGTTGATTAAGCTTAAGTGAACTGCTTAAATATTTATTAAATAGTTGGTATTCACTACTACTAAGGGGTCGATCTGTTGTAAATCCCCAGTTAGTGAGTGTTGTATTAAAGTTAAGTAAATGCTCATCTAATCGCTGATTTTTTGTATCATTTAGTTTAGCAGTTTGTATTAGTTTTGATAATACTGGACATTGAGTAATCGCTTCTTCTAATTGCTCTAATTGGAAATACTCAAGGGATAAAGACAAGGTTTGATTGACCAGCATATGTCGCGAACTACGCTCAAGCTGATAACCTTGAATATAGACACTCGTAACCACTTGAGTAAAAAGAGCAGTTTGAATATTGTCAGTTTTTATTTGCTCATTTAGCTCAAGAAGATTGAGTAAATCCTGAACCAAGGTATAGTGAGACAAGGGTAAACCTAAGGATATGTTGTAAGATTTTTTCCCTGTTTGGGTCAATAGATTATCAAATGTTTGATCAAAAATCGAACTGAGCTGATATTGAAGCTCACTTAGTTGCGGGCAAACAATAACAAGTGAGCAATCAGGATTTTTATCTTGTTGCTGTTTTGCCCAAATAGCAGCCGCTTGAATTTCAGATAAGCTATTTTCAAAGCATTTTTGCTCGGTTTTATCAGTATATTGAGCACTAATAACTTGGTGACCAAGTTTATCAAATACTTTTTGCTGAATTGGCGTAAGTGTTTTAAAGCCATAAATATAAGGTGCCTGCAGATTGTTTTCAATTTGTAATATAAGGCCAGGTAGATCGTTTGCGTCTACTAGATTTAAGTCATTCTTGGTTTTTTGATAGAGCTTGATCCAACTAGCAAAGACTTCGCAAATTTGAACTTTAGATTGAGCGAGTGTCTCTAGAGGTATTAAATGATTAATACAATAATCGTAGTTTTTAATGACTTCGTTGGTGAGTTGAGCATGGTTATTTTGCTCGAATTGTTGAAGTACAGACTCTATTAAGTAGCGTTGCTCAGTAGGGTCAATGAGACGCAAAGTGCTATTAAGATACTGCGACTGCCAAGTATGTTTTAAGTATTGTTGCCAGGATAATATGCTTGGCAGTTGTGTTAGCGGATGTTGCTTAGAGAATGTGCGTTTAAAGGCCAAAACTTGACGATTATTGGCAACAACAATTATGTCTGTTGCGACAATTTGAGTCAGGTCAGCATTTAGATGCATTTATTCACTATAGCCAAAAAAAGTATCAAGACGAGACCAGAGCTCCTCTAAGCCTTGTTTTTTAAGACTAGAGAATAGCTGTACATCGACATAAGGATAATCTTTAATAATTTTTTCCACTTGCAAGCGAGTATTAGCCGCTGCACCCTTTTTAAGTTTATCCGCTTTAGTTAGAATAATTTGTGTTGGCAGGTTAATACTCACACACCAATCTAGCATCATTTTATCAAAGGGCTTTAGTGGGTGACGAACGTCCATCACTAAAACAGCGCCTCGTAAACAGTCACGCTTGTCAAAATATTCACTCATATCTGTATGCCATTGTTTTTTTACATGTTCAGGTACTTTGGCATAGCCGTACCCAGGCAAATCTACTAAGCGCCTATTTTCGTCCAACTCAAAAAAAACAAGATGCTGAGTACGGCCTGGCGTTCGTGAAACTTTGGCTAATTTATTTTGCAAGGTGAGTGTATTAATCGAGCTTGATTTTCCTGAATTAGACCTTCCGGAAAAAATTACTTCAAAGCCTTCATCAGGAGGACACCCCTTTAAAGAGGGGCAAGAAAGTAAGAATTTAGCTTGTTGGTAGTGTTTGCGCATTTTTTAAAAATTATGTATAATAATAAGCTGAAGTTTTAAATTAAACTAGTTAGTATATTTTATATTATTAATAATTAAGGAGAGGGTAATGAAAAAGGTTTTATTAGCAGCATCAATTGTTTTGTCAATGGGCTCAGTTCAAGCGAATTCTTTTGACGCTTTAGGTTGTTCAGGTTGTCATGGTGCGGGTGGTAAGTCAGCAATTCCATCGTATCCATCACTAGCTAAATCAGTTAGACCTAACCTTGACATTGTAAAAGCATTAAAAGATTACCAATCTGGTGCACGTAAAAATGCAACCATGAATGCAATGGCACCAATGGCTGCTGGTCAAGAGCAAGCGATTGCAGACTACCTAGCAGGACAATAAATTACTTAGCGTCTTTGAGACGCATTACGTAAATTTAATAAGCCGATATTAACGTATAATATCGGCTTATTTTTTTATAAAAAGAGATATCTTATGAATAAGTTAGTACTGATTTTTTCGATGGCTTTAGCCTTTATTTCCACTAATACTTTAGCTGCGGCTGATGTAGCAAAAGGAAAAACCAAGTCCGCAACCTGCATAGCATGCCATGGTGTTAATGGTAATTCAATGGTGCCAATTTTTCCTAAGCTAGCTGGGCAAGGTGAAAATTATTCTCTTAAGCAGCTTAAAGACTTTAAGTCAGGAAAGCGCCAAAATGGTTTGATGGCAGGAATTGCTGCTGGGTTAAGTGAGCAAGATATGTCTGATCTAGCAGCGTATTTCTCCCAACAAACTATTTCTCAAAACGTTGCCAATAAGTCTGCGAATATCGCCCTAGGTGAAAAACTTTATCGAGGTGGTGATAGAGAAAGAGGTGTTACCGCTTGTATAGCATGTCATGGCCCTAAAGGTGCCGGCATTCCATCGGCTGGCTTTCCAGCGATTGCCTCTCAACATGCTTCTTACACAGCAAAGCAGTTGAAAGAATTCCGTCAGGTGTCTATTAATACTCTGACAGATACAAAATCGCTTGCTAGAGATAATGATGATCGAAAAATGATGACTGCATTTACTAAAGACTTAAATAATATAGAAATTGAAGCATTGTCTCAGTATATTGCCGGCTTGAATTAAAGACAACTTTTAAATTCATAAAAAGGCAGTTTTTACTGCCTTTTTTATTGCCTGCAATTTAGGTATAATTATGCGTTTTATATAAACAAAGAGACGGACTTAATACGCATGAAAACTTCACTAGAAACATTAGAAGGTCTAAAAAGATCATTAACAGTAGATGTACCAATCGATACTTTCAATCAAAAAGTTGATAAAATCGTAAAGACAATGGCCTCTCAAGTGAGTATTGATGGCTTTAGAAAAGGCAAGGTTCCTGTCTCAATGGTAAAGAAACGTTTTGGTGATAATGCTAATTCTGATGCGATTAATGAAATTGTTAATGAAACTTTAGTTGAAGCATTGACTGATGCAAAATTAACGCCTGCAGCTCGTCCTTTTGTGAGTAAAGTTGACTCAAAAGGTAAGACTAATTTTTCTTACACGGTTGAATTTGAAGTATTTCCAGAAGTAAAAATTGCAGACTTTTCCAAATTAGAAGTTGAGCAAGTTACAGTTGACATTACTAAAGCTGATGAAGAAAAAACATTAAACGGCTTGCAAGAACAAATGATCGAGTTTAAGCCAGTTAAGCGTGCTTCTAAAGAAGGCGATCGCGTAGCGATGGACTTTATTGGAACTATTGATGGCGAAGCTTTCGAAGGTGGCGAAGCTAAAGATTTTAAAATGGTATTAGGCAAAGGTACAATGATTCCTGGCTTTGAAGAGAGTGTTACTGGCGTTGCTGCAGGCAAAATAGTTGATCTTGACGTCAGCTTCCCCGATGATTACCATGCGACTCATTTAGCAGGAAAGCCAGTTAAATTTGCTATTACGATTAATGAAGTAAGTTCACCAAAACAGCCTAAATTAGACGCAGCATTTGCCAAAAGGTTTGGTGAAAAAGATATGGATGCATTGTTAGTTAGCATGAAAGAGCAGATGCGTACTGAAATTGATGGACGTATTGAGCAGCTTAATAAAGATGCATTATTTAATGCTTTAGCATCAGCTAATGAATTTGACGTTCCTCAAAGTAGCATTGATGGTGAAGCTCAAAACTTATTAACTGAAATGCAAGAGCGTATGCAGCAACAAGGCCAAGCTCCTCAAGCTGCAATGCCAGCTTCAGTGTTTAATGACGAAGCAGAGCGACGTGTTAAGTTAGGTTTGCTAGTTGGGCAAATTGCCAGCGATAACCAAATGCAAGCTAGCATGGAGCAAATTGATGCTCGAATTCAAGAAATGTCTCAGTCTTACGGTGAAAATGCTCAGCAAATGGTTGAATATTACAACGAAGATGTTTCAAGAAAATCAAGTGTTGAGTTAATGATTGTTGAGAAAATGGTGCAAGAGAAAATTTTAGAAAGCGCTAAAATTAAGATTGTTAAAAAGAAATTTACAGAAATTACTGAGCGAGGCTAAACCTAAATGGGCATTAATAATCTGAATCAAATACCAATGGTGGTGGAGCAATCTGCCCGCGGAGAGAGATCGTACGATATTTATTCGCGTCTTTTAAAGGAACGTATTATCTTTTTAGTCGGTCCAGTCGAAGATTATATGGCTAATGTGGTGGTTGCTCAGATGTTATTTTTAGAGTCTGAGAATCCAGAGAAAGATATCCATTTATATATTAACTCTCCAGGTGGTTCAGTCACAGCAGGGTTGGCAATTTATGACACCATGCAGTTTATTAAGCCAGATATCTCTACTTTGTGTATTGGCCAAGCTGCATCAATGGGTGCTTTGTTGCTAACAGCGGGCGCTAAAGATAAGCGTTTTGCATTGCCAAATGCCAGGATGATGATTCATCAGCCTTTAGGTGGATTTTCTGGCCAAGCTAGTGATATCGATATTCATGCTCAAGAAATTTTGACTGTCAGAGAAAAGCTAAATAATATTCTAAAAACTCATACAGGCCAAAGCTTAAAGTCTATTCAAAAAGACACAGATAGAGATAACTTTATGTCAGCAGCAGCTTCGGCTAAGTACGGCTTGATTGATAAGGTTATTGATAAGCGATAAGTATTATGGCAGTTGATAAAAAAGAACTTTCTTGTTCATTTTGTGGCAAGGCAAAATCTGAAGTTGAGCGCTTAATTGCAGGACCGAGTGTCTATATTTGTAATGAATGTATTGAATCTTGTCATGATCTAATTGAAGAGCAAGCGATTAAAGAGGTTACTGAAGAATATAAGGATTGGGACTATACTCCGATTCAGCTTCGTGATTTTTTAAATGATTATGTTATTGGCCAAGATCATGCTAAAAAGGTTTTATCAGTTGCGGTTTATAATCACTATAAGCGCCTAAAAAATGACTACATCTCAAATGATGTAGAGTTAGACAAATCCAATATCCTTATGATTGGTCCAACAGGCTCGGGAAAAACATTATTGGCACAAACTTTGGCACGTATTTTAGATGTGCCATTTGCTGTAGCTGATGCAACAACATTAACAGAAGCTGGCTATGTGGGCGATGATGTTGAAAATGTTATTAAGAATCTATTATCAAAATGTGATTTTGATCCTGCGCGTGCCGAGCGTGGTATTATTTTTATTGATGAAATTGATAAAATTTCTCGTCGTTCTGATTCACCATCCATCACCCGTGATGTGTCAGGTGAAGGTGTTCAACAAGCCATGCTTAAGCTGATTGAAGGCACTGTTGCCTCTGTTCCACCTCAAGGTGGGCGTAAGCATCCTAATCAAGAAACCATTGATGTTGATACCTCAAAGATTTTATTTATTTGCGGTGGTGCATTTGATGGGCTAGATGCCATTATTAATCGACGTGTTGAGAAGGTAACAGGCATTGGTTTTTCTGCAGCCGTTAAAGACAATAATAAAAAGAAAACATTAACCGATTTATTTGATTTAATTCAACCCGAAGATTTGATTAAATTTGGATTGATTCCAGAGTTAGTTGGCCGATTGCCAGTGCAAACTGCACTAGGTGAATTAGATGAAGCTGCATTGGTAGAAATTTTAACTAAGCCAAAAAATTCAGTTGTTAAACAATTCCAGGAAATTTTCAAATTAGAATCCGTCAAGCTTACCTTTAAAAAGGCCTCACTACTTGCTATTGCAAAGCTTGCCATTAAGCGCAAAACTGGTGCTCGTGGTTTACGCTCTATTTTAGAAGACTTGTTGCTAGATACTATGTTTGAACTCCCTTCTTTAAAGGATGTTTCAGAAGTAGTTATTGATAAATCAATGGTTGAAACTAAAAAAGAACCTATTATTGTTTACAAGTCTGAGAAGAAAAAATCAGATAAAAAAGTCAGCTAGACTACTTTATATTGGAATTATTTGATCGTCAAAAAGATGCTGTAGGCCAAGGTGAAAGAACCTTATTGATTTACGTTGAGCTTCCTAGTACTCGTAATATTCATAATGCTAAATCCGAATTTAAAGAATTGGCCCGATCTTCAGGATTGGATATCATTGAAGCTATTCATGTTAATCGAAATTCGACTAAGGCCCAATATTTTATTGGAACAGGTAAAGTGGATGAACTTGCGCAAATGGTTCAAGAACTTGAACTTGATTTGGTAATATTCTCATCTGAATTAACTCCTTCTCAAGAGCGTAACCTAGAAAAAACATTACAATGTCAGGTGATGGATCGTACTGGTCTTATTCTGGATATTTTTGCATTAAGGGCAAGCTCATTTGAAGGTAAGTTACAAGTAGAACTTGCACAGCTTAGGCATTTATCGACACGCTTGGTTCGTGGTTGGACCCACCTAGAGAGACAAAAAGGTGGTATTGGTATGCGTGGACCTGGTGAAACCCAACTAGAAACTGATAAGCGATTAATTGCTGTTCGTATTAAAAATATTACTAGGCGCTTAGATAAAGTGCACAAGCAAAGAGACTTAGGGCGTAAATCACGAGTTAAGAACGAGCTACCGATGATTGCTTTGGCAGGTTACACCAATGCTGGAAAATCCACTTTGTTTAATACACTGACTGATGCGAAAGTATTTGCCCATGATCAGTTATTTGCAACATTGGATTCTACCATTAGGCGAGTTATATTGCCTGCTTCGGGGGAGGCTGTAATTGCTGATACAGTGGGTTTCATTCAAGACCTTCCGCATGACTTAGTTGATGCTTTTAAATCAACTCTAGAGGAAACTAAGCGCTCTGATGTGCTGCTACATATTGTTGATGCAGCTGATGAATATAATATTGAAAAAATTGGCCAAGTTGACGAAATTATCGAAGAGATCGGTGCCGGCAAAATTCCAACTATTTTGGTGATGAATAAAATTGATTGCTTAGATAATTTTACGCCGCGATTAGATCGTGATGAATCAGGTAGGGCTTATCGAGTTTGGATTTCTAGCCAAACTGGAGAGGGAATTGATTTACTATATCAAGCATTAGCAGAACAGCTCAGTGGTATGATGACACGAGCTAAAATAGAGCTAGATGTGAAGAGTGCCCATATCCGTAGTGAAATTTATGATGTTGGCTATATCCACAACGAAAAGGTGGATGATTTTGGGCAGTGGATACTTGAAATTAACGTCACTCACCACTATCTATCTAAATTATTAAACAAGAAAGGTGTTAAGTTGTTATGGGAACAAAGCCAGAAGTAGAAGAGATTGATTTAAAACTTGAAAGCGTTCCGTTACTACCCCTAAGAGATGTAGTTATATTTCCGCATACGGTGATGCCATTATTTGTCGGCAGAAAAACATCGGTTAATGCTATTACCCAGGCAATGGGCACTAATAAATACATCTTCGTAGTTACTCAAAAAGATGACAAAGTTGAGAATCCTCAATTTAGTGACCTGCATGAAGTGGGTACGCTAGCAACCATTCTTCAAATGTTAAAACTGCCAGATGGCACTATTAAAGTTTTAGTGGAAGGTGTTAAACGTGCAAAAATTGAAGCGATCGTTGAGCTTGAAGATTATAGTGAAGTGCGCCTAAGTGATCTTAACTTAGAAGATGACAATGAAAACGAAGTTAAAGCGATGATGAAATTAGCTTTAGAAAGTTTTGAAAAATACATAAAGCTGAATAAGAAAATTCCTGAAGAAGTTTTAAAAATGCTGAAAGATGTAAGCGATGTTGAGCGTTTCAGTGATGTGATTATTGCTAATTTATCTCTAAAAGTTTCAGAGAAGCAGGCTTTATTGGGCGGGAATAATTCGCAAGAAAGGCTTGATAAAATTTTAACAGTCATTCAAAGTGAGATAGAAGTGCTCGATACAGAGCAAAAGATTCAATCACGTGTGCGTAAGCAAATGGACTCTAATCAGCGTGATTATTATTTGAATGAGCAAATGAAATCTATTCAAAAAGAGCTAGGTCAAGCAGAAGATGAAAGCGAAATTGAAGAATTGCAGTTAAGTATAAATAAAGCAAAAATGCCTAAAGATGTCAAAGAGAAGGCACAAAGCGAACTTAAAAAATTATCACGCATGTCTTCTCAATCATCAGATGCCTCTATTATTCGCACCTATATTGAAAATTTGTGCGATGTCCCCTGGAAAAAGAAAACCATTATCAATAAAGATCTTAAAAAGGCACAAAAAATTCTTGATGATGATCACTATGGCCTAGACAAAGTAAAAGAGCGTATTTTGGAGCATTTAGCGGTGCAAACACGTGTTTCACACAACAAAGCCAACATTCTATGTTTAGTGGGTCCTCCTGGCGTGGGAAAAACCTCTTTAGGTGAGTCAATTGCCAGAGCAGTTAATCGTAAGTATGTGCGTATGGCCTTAGGTGGCGTTCGTGATGAAGCTGAAATTCGCGGTCATAGACGAACTTATATTGGCGCAATGCCAGGTTCAATTGTGCAGAAAATGCAAAAAATTAAAGTAAAAAATCCTTTGTTTTTACTTGATGAAATTGAAAAAATGGCTAGTGACTATCGTGGTGATCCATCAAGTGCCATGTTAGAAGTACTAGATCCAGAGCAAAATCATACGTTTAATGATCATTACCTTGAAGTAGATTATGATCTTTCTCAAGTGATGTTTGTAGCAACAGCAAACTCGTTAGATCTTCCTCAGCCACTGTTAGACAGAATGGAAATTATCGAACTGGCAGGTTATACAGAAGATGAAAAAGTGCAAATTGCTAAGCGCCATTTGATTAAACAAGCCATGGAAGGTAACGGCATAAAAACGAGTGAAATTAACTTTAAAGATTCCGCTATTTTGGATATTATTCGATATTACACTCGTGAAGCTGGCGTTCGAGGGTTAAACAGAACCATCAGTACTATTTGTCGAAAAGTTGTGAAAGAGGTTGTATTAAAGAAGCGAAAAACTAAGGCTACTATTACTGATAAAAATTTAGAAAAATACCTTGGCGTCAAAAAATTCCGCTTTGGTTTGGCAGAAGAAAATAATCAAGTTGGCGAAGTTACAGGTCTTGCCTGGACTTCAGTAGGTGGTGATTTATTAACCATTGAAGCAACGGCCTACAAAGGTAAAGGTAAGTTAAATTACACAGGCCAGTTGGGCGATGTTATGAAGGAGTCTATTCAGGCTGCTATGAGTGTCACACGAACTCGTGCTAAAGAATTAGGCATTGCCGATGACTTCCAGGAAAAGCTAGATATTCATATTCACGTTCCCGATGGCTCTACCCCTAAAGATGGACCAAGCGCTGGCGCAGCAATGTGTACAGCATTAGTTTCTGTTTTAACGGGTAGAAAAGTAAAGGCGGATGTGGCAATGACGGGTGAAATCACACTACGTGGTGAAATCACTCCCATTGGCGGCCTTAAAGAAAAAATGTTGGCCGCACTTCGTGGTGGCATTAAGACGGTCATCATTCCAGATGATAACGAACGTGAACTCTCTGAGGTACCTGAGAAAATCAAAGGCAAGCTGAATGTGATCAAAGTTAAATGGATTGATGAGGTATTGGATATTGCTTTAGAGAAGTAACAAAATACAATAAAAAAGGCGCTTTAAGCGCCTTTTTTATTAAAGTAATATTGACAGATTAAGGTCGGATATAAGAATAACCTTGCTGTTGTAATTCTCCAATACGAACAACGCCAGAAGATGTCGTTTTAACGCCATCAGTCAATTTTGGAAAGTGACCTTTCTTTTTCTTAAAGCCATTCATGGTATTTTGACAAGCGCTAAAAGTAACATCATTCATGGCCATTTTTTCAACACGACTTGCATTCTTACTGCCAGTTGTTAGAATGCCTAAACCTGGACCATAAGCCACAATTTCGATATCGACCTTACCAGCGCCATAGTATTTTTGTAAATTTGCAGCGTTGTTAAGTACAATTTTTTGTGTTCTGGCATCGTCAGTACTCACTTGGATGACGTATTTTGGATTGGCTGCTTGCACATTAAAGACAAACAGCAGAGTTACGATACTAAGTAATATTTTTTTCATGATTCTCCCCCAAGAGTTATCGTGCCTTTAATATTAAAGGTAAAGCTATTCTACCGCCTTTTGTAGTTTAGCGTAATAAAATCCATCAAAATTATGGATTGGGAGTTGCTGTATTCCTACAGAGGTTTTAATGCCCCAATCTAAGTCTATTTTAATTTCTTTAGCATCTTCATGAGACTCTAAAAATCGAGTAATTTGCTGTTCATTCTCAGTTTTTAAAATCGAACAGGTGGCATATAGCAATGTTCCACCAGGTTTAAGTACGGTCCATAAGTTTTCTAATATTTGTTGTTGCAAGGTAACTAGCGCTGCAATATCTTTGGGCTTTCTAAGCAGCTTGATATCAGGATGTCTTCGGATGACACCAGTAGCTGAACAAGGCGCATCTAGCAATATTTTGTCAAATAATTCACCATCCCACCAATCATATTGTTGAGCTTGGCCTTGAATAACTTTAACAGAGCTAATATTAAAACGTTGAAGGTTTTCTTGCACACGCTCCAGTCTATGCTCATCGCTGTCAATTGCTACAATAGAAGCTTTGGGCGCTAGCTCACATAAATGCGTGGTTTTTCCACCAGGAGCACTGCAAGCATCAAGAATATACTCATGATTTTGTGGATCTAATAAAGTAGCAGATAGTTGTGCCGAGCCGTCTTGAACATAACAAGCACCAGACTCAAATTCTGGCAAGTTAAAGACACTAGTTGCCTGATCTAAAACAAGCGCTTGAGGTGCAATTTTAATCTTCTGAGTGGTGATACCGCATTCACTAAGTTGTTGTTTATAATTATCAAGCTGAAAATCAGGATGAACGCGAATAGTCATCGGTGCCTGAGTATTGTTTTGCTTAAATATTTGCTCAAAGTCTTGAGGGTAATATTGTTTAATTTTTTTAACTAGCCAAGTTGGATGTGATGCGTGTTTTTCACTTAGCAGCTTACCCTTATCCCGATCAATTTGCCTGAGTATGGCATTGACTAAACCCTTAGCCCAGGGTTTATCAATGGTATTGGTCACATCAACTGTTTCAAAAATACTGGCATGTGCTGCTATATTGGAATGCAGTATTTGATAGGCGCCTAGCAAAATAAGGCAATGAATATCCAGGTCTTCTTTTTTTAAAGAATGCTTAAGTAAATCAGTAACAATATCATTCAGTTGATGATAAAAACGAATGGTTCCAAAAACCAATGACTTGGTTAGTGAACTATTTTGATCAGGATAGACAAAGGCAGAAAGTGATTTTTTTTCTAAAACAACCCAACAAATTGCATCTAAAGCAATAAGGCGTACATTGCTATTTTCCAAGAGTTACTAGGATCTTGCTTAATAACTTATCAGCAGGCAAAAAGCCAGGTAAATGAGTGCCATCTGATAAGAAAATAGCCGGCGTACCTGTAACACCTAGTTGTTTAGAAACGGCTAATTGATCGGCAACCGGATTATCACAATTAGGAGTGTCAACAATAGTGCCGCTATCATTATAATCATCCATGGCTTGATTTCTATCATCTGCGCACCAGATTTTTTGCATCTTAGCTTGGGCCTTAGGGTGTAATGAAGCCAGAGGAGAGGCAAGATATTTCACACTAATGCCTAAATCATTCATCTGCCCTATGCTGTTATGTAGTCGTCTACAGTAAGGACAGTCAACATCAGTAAATACATGAACCTGATATTTTTCATTTTGAGCTTTATAGATAATTTTATCGCTATCTTTGATAGTGTTGATGAGTGCTAATTTTAAGTTTTTGACTTTGCTACTTTTTTGAATCAAACTTCTAGTTTTTATATTGATCACATCCCCTTGGATTAAGTATTGGCCATCTTCAGAAATCAACATAGAGTCAATTGGATTGTAAGTGATTACTTCATACACGCCTTTAAAAGGTGAATCGGTAATATCTTTTTTATCGATTCCATTAAAGAAGCGACTTAAATTTTGAATGACTTCATCTTTTGTGGCGAATGCTGAGTTAGATAAAAGTGCAATAACTAGTAATAGAGATTTAATCATGATAAAAATATAATAGGAAAAATGAATAAATTTTACCTTTTTAGGTAGAATATCGCCAATATATTTTTTTTATTTAGGAAGTGGTGTGGAATTCTCATTAATTAATACACAAATACAAAAATTTGACGGCGATACAGTGGTTGTTTTTTCTAATTCAGAGGCCACTTTTGACAATGTCAATATTCAGCAATTGATTGAGTTGAATCATTTTGAATCAAAGCCAGGAGCAACGTTATTACTTAGTCTAGTTCAGGGCTTTAAAGCTAATAAGGTGATAGTTGTAGGTTTAGGTGATTTGCCAAATAATGCTAAAAATTACATCAAAGCATTAACAGCTGCAAATGGCATATTAAGCTCAACTAAAACAAAGAGCGCTATGATTGCTCAGGTTGATATTGAAGGTTTCGATGAAAGTTGGACTCATAAAGTCTCAGCAAGAGTTCTAAAAAATGCCGATTATGAAATCCAGCAAGTGGGCGCGCAGGAAAAAACAGATACGCTTGAAAATATTGCTATTCAATCTACACGCAATGATGCTCATGAGCTACTTCAGGGTAGCTCTATCGCGAGTGGCATGAAACTTACACGCCATTTAGGAGACCTACCCTCAAATATTTGTACGCCAACTCACTTAGCGCAAACGGCGCAAGACTTAGCTAAAGAGTTTGATCTTGAGTGTGAGATTTTAGAAGAATCTGATATGTCTGCATTAGGCATGGGTTCGTTACTATCTGTTTCAAAAGGTTCAATTGAGCCGCCAAAGCTAATTAGCTTAAGTTATAAAGGCGATGCAAATGCAAAGCCGATTGTGTTGGTAGGTAAAGGTGTCACGTTTGATAGTGGTGGTATTTCACTTAAACCTGGCGCTGGTATGGATGAAATGAAATATGACATGTGTGGCGCTGCTTCTGTAATCGGAACAATGCGCGCTATTGCTGAAATAAAACCCAAGCTAAACCTAACTATAGTTGTGCCAGCTGTTGAGAATATGCCTGCACATAATGCTTCAAAACCTGGTGATGTGGTTACTTCAATGTCAGGGCAAACCATCGAGATTTTAAATACAGATGCAGAAGGGCGTTTAATTTTGTGTGATGCATTAACCTATGTTGAGAAATTTAATCCAGAAGTTGTGATTGATACAGCAACTCTAACTGGTGCAGTGATTGTGGCATTAGGAAAGCATCATTGTGGGCTAATGGCTAATGATCAAGACTTAGCGAATGATTTAATTTCTGCAGGAAAGAAGTCTCTAGATACCGCATGGCAGCTACCACTTGATGATGAATATGATGAATTACTTAAATCTAATTTTGCTGACATGGGCAATATTGGTGGGCGTGAAGCAGGCAGTGTAACAGCAGCTTGTTTCCTAGCTAGATATACAAAAAATTATCGCTGGGCACATTTAGATATTGCAGGTACCGCATGGGTAAGTGGTGCTAAAAAAGGCGCAACAGGAAGACCTGTGCCACTATTAACGCAATATATTCTAGACCGCGCTAAATAAGGAAATAATATGTCAAGTTTTGAAAATGTAGAAGTAATTAAAGCGGCTAATATTTATTTTGATGGCAAGGTGACATCGAGAGTTGTGGTATTCGCAGATGGCTCAAAAAAGACCCTAGGAATCATGATGCCGGGTGATTATGAGTTCGGAACTGATGAGAACGAACTAATGGAAATTCAGGCGGGAGAAATGGATGTATTGTTGCCAGGTGAGAATGATTGGCAGACATTTGCTAAAGGCTCGTCTTTTAAAGTTGCTAAAGATTCAAGCTTTAAATTACAAGTAAAAGAAGTAACCGACTATTGCTGCTCTTATTTTTGAGCCTCTTTATCTAGCCAAACACCCAAGCCCTGGGCGCAGATTTCCAAGTCACCTTTGAATAATTTAATTTGTTGTTGCTCATCAAGTTCAACACCATGTTGAGTTGCAATATTAAGTAAATATTTGAGCAATGAATCTTTAATAGCCTTATGACGACTTTCCTCATTAGCTGATTTTTTAGCGATAGCAACAAAACCATTGATATGCTGGTTAAGCATGTCTGCAGATTCTTTTGTAAATTCTATTCTGTTGAAATGAGTTAAATAAGCAAATTTTGGCTTAAGCGTTAGTAGTTTATTAACCGTATCAATCCAAACTTGAGGGTCAAATTGTACGGGTGTCGTCGGTGGAAAAATCAATACACCTTGTTCAGTATCAAATTCACGATAACTTACACCTAGTGTGTCACCAGAAAAAATACCTCTAGACTGTTCATCCCAAATACATAAATGATGTCTAGCATGACCAGGTG
This sequence comes from Candidatus Thioglobus sp., assembly GCA_028352435.1. Taxonomy (GTDB): domain Bacteria; phylum Pseudomonadota; class Gammaproteobacteria; order PS1; family Pseudothioglobaceae; genus Thioglobus_A. The sequence continues at coordinate 56,895 of JAOMMB010000001.1, forward strand.
TGTCGATAAATTTTAAAATCCTTCCACCTAAACTAATAATATTTCCATCTTTTGCAATAACAACTTTGCTTGATGGAATGGGGATTAAGTCACCTAAAAACTGTTTAAAGAATAATTCTCCATAGACACCAATCACACCAGCTCGCAATTTGGAAGGATCAATTAAATGTTGAGCGCCGCGCTCATGAACCAGAACATTAGCATTGGGCAAGTGTTTTATTAACTCACCAGCGCCACCCGCATGATCTAAGTGAATATGCGTGAGAATAATATGATCAACAGCTTCAACCTCTATGTTTTTTTCTTTTAAGGTAGCCAATAGGTTGGGTACTGACAAGTGACAGCCAGTATCAACAAAGGCAGCTCGACCATTATGCTCAATTAAATAAGCAGCCACAAAATCTTTTCGCATATGCTCAGTATCAATACAAGTGATGTTAAATTCTAGTTCATGATAAGTAGGTTTCATAAGCTTATTTTAGATCAAAAAAAACCGCCCAATTGGGCGGTTTTTAACTGAATTTTTAGTCGTTTAGAAGTCGCCTTCTGCACCACCATCTTGAATTGCTGTAATAACACGCTTAACTTCTAGTGCTTTTTCAAGTAAATGATCTGGTAATGGTGCACCACCGTAAATCATAGCGTTCATGTCTAATGTGTACAACCATCTTTGACCCTCTTTGTCCTCAATAAGCGCTAAACGACAAGGCAGGTAAGCAGAGAATGCATCTGAATGATCAACCATTGTCATCGCAGTACGTGGAGAACAATACTGGTAGATTTTTAAGAAACGTTGCTTTTCACCCGTTTGTAATTCAACCATTTCAGATAAAGGTAGCATACCAACTGAACGAATACTCTCAGCGTTCGCAATACTTTCCATTGCTTCTTCAACATCTTTATTTGTCACATCATCAGCTACTTTAACACGCACAATAGAGGCCATAGTGATATCACCGGTGTCTAATAATTTATTAGTCATTGGCATATATACTTTTGACATTGCACTTGGGTGTAATGTCGGTGAAACCATTTCACTGATAATTTTAGAAGTTACCCCGTATTGAACTTGTAATGTCACTGCGTAGTAAGCTGCAATCGCACCGATTGCGATTAATACCCATTTGACTAAATTAATTATTCCACCCATTTTTATCTCCTTTTTTTAGGTTGTACATACTTGATATGAATCATAGATTTTAGCACCATAGTTAACCATAATGTTAAAGATATAATACTATACAACTCTTAATCCATTAAGAACAATACCGGTTAAGCTAATAACGCCAACAATTTTCCCATTATCTAGTACTGGGCATCTAGATAAATTAAAGTGAGTTAATAGTTCAGCACAGTAGCGAATATCCATGTGTGGATGAACCGACATAGCCGGCTTATTCATAATTTCATAAATATTGACACGGTCTAATGCACGATCTTTAGCGATAACTTTAGAAGCAATATCAGCAATTAAGACGACACCATATTCATCATAATCATGAGATTTTTCCACTAATAACATTTTAGTTTTTTTGTATTTCATATCAGTAAGCGCTTGCTTAACAGTGGTCTTACCGTCAACAATATCAACTTGTGTCCACATAATGTCTTTGACAAGTGTAGGTGTGTTTTTTTGTGTCTCATTACTCATTATATTTTCTCCTCTATAGTCTGCTCTAATGCCTGAATTTGATGCATGACACCAACGGCATCTTCAACATCTATCTGAAAAGCAATACCCTCTTTAGAGTTTGCCTCAAAGTCACCTGCATCTGCAACACTTTCTAATATTTCTCTAGCAAGGTGTTGCTCTACAAGTAATAATAATACATCTCTGGGTGTTTCTAGACTTAATCCTAAAAATGTTTTAGTATGCTCAAGCCCTTCTCCTCGGGCTTGAGAAATGATAGTGGATCCTGTGGCGCCTTTTTTTCTAGTCGCCTCAAGAATTCTATCAGTTTTGTCGCTATCAACAAAAGCGATAATCAATTTAAAATGCATAAATGCCTCCTGTTATTAATTGGGTTTGTCATGGTTGAAAAAATGAATAATTTGCACATAAGCAAGGACACTCATGATGGGGAAAAGAGAGGCAAAGGCTATTAAACCAAAGCCATCAGTTAATGGATTTCGCCCATCTATAGCGCCAGATAATCCAAGCCCTAGAGCGGCAATAATAGGCACTGTAACAATGGAAGTTGTTACACCACCTGTATCATAAGCCAATGCAATAATATTTTTTGGTGAAAAATAAGTTTGGATTAAAACCAGTATATAGCCACCAATAATAAAATAATGCAGGGGAAGTCCAGCAACAATTCTAAAGCTACCTAGTGCAATTCCAATGGCAACTCCAATGGCAACTATGACGCGTAATGCTTTAATCTTGATAAAACCACCTGAAACTTGATTAGCCTTAATAGCTACTGCTAATAATGATGGCTCTGCAATGGTGGTGGCAAAACCAATACATCCTGCAAAGATATAAACCCAATAGTAATCATACCAATTCAAAGGGTCGCTCACTAAATCATTTGATGTGAGTTGTATTGCCATGATTTTTCCAAGTGGAAATAATGCTTTTTCCAGGCCAATGATTAAGAAAGTAAGCCCAATCCAAACTAAAACAAACCCCGTAATAATGCGCTTTAAGTGCGGAATTTTTTGCTTTAAAATTCCTAGTTGAAAAATAAATAAAATAGCCGCAATGGGCGCTACTGCCCAAAATGTTTCTAAAAAATGATGCGGTAATGACATCATTGAAAGATACCAAATAACATGACAGCAATAATGGGTAGCAATGAGGCAATTGCAATCATACCAAATCCATCAATGAGTGGATTTCTAGCACGGATACTACTACTCAGTCCAACCCCTAATGCGGTTAGCAAGGGGACAGTTATTGGCCCTGTAGTTACACCACCTGCATCATAAGCAATGCCAATAATAAAATCTGGTGCGAAGAGTGTCACCAACATAACCATTAGATAGCCACTGATAATTAAGTATTGAATAGGCCAGCCTTTAAGAATTTTAATGACACCAATAACAACCGATAGTCCTACAGCAATAGCCACCGTATATCTCAAAGTTTGAGCATAGTGATCAAGTTCGACATCAGAGGTTATGATGCCACCAAATTGGGCAACTTTAGCTGCTTCATTAGCCATAACTATTAAATCTGGCTCGGCAATTGTGGCGCCAAATCCAAGAGCAAAAGAAAAAACTAACAGCCAAATGATGGAGCCTTTTTTAACAAAAGAAAAGGCTAGCACTTCACCAATAGGAAATAAGCCCAGCTTAAGTCCATGGATAAAAAACGTAAGACCGATAAGTACAAACCCAGCACCTATGATAATATTGTCAATGTTGGGAATAGGTTGTTGAATGACGATAATTTGAAAAAAAGCAATAACCAGCACAATTGGCGCTAAATCTTTTGCACTGTCCGTCAAATTATGGGCAAATTGATAAAGCGTTTTTTTCATAAGTGTTATTTTATAGATGCACTGAATTATAATACTTGCACATGAATCGTATCATCTTAATTAATGGAAAAGATCAAACCAAACTGAGCGTATTTAATCGTCTGGTGCAATTTGGCGATGGCTTGTTTGAAACCTGTTTAGTTGTTGATCATAAATTGATTTTAGCGGAAGCACATTTTAAACGATTAGAGAAAGGCGCTAAGCGACTAAAGATATCACCAATTGCGCGTTCAGTTTGGATAAGAGAGATTGCTAAAGCTGTCTTTATGGCCAAATTAGATAATGCGGTGGTCAAAATTATACTGTCCCGTGGTGAAACATTCAGAGGCTATGGATATGATAAGTCCATCACTCCTACTCGTATTGTCATGGTCTCAAAGGCGCCCGATCTTCCAAAGGATTACACATTAAGTCTTTGCGATAGTGGATACGCAACGAATCAGATGCTATCTGAAGTTAAACATTGCAACCGTTTGGAGCAAATTCTTGCTCGTACAAATATTAAGACCCAAGAATGTATTATGCTTGACCCGCAAGCTCAGGTCGTTTCTGTTACTCAAGGTAATATTTTTGCTATCAAGAATGGCGTACTATTAACCCCGGGTTTAAATGAGTGCGGTATTGAAGGCACAAGACGACAAGTAATTATTGAATTGACAAGAAAACTTGGCTTATCGGTAGAAATTTGCCGATTAAGTGTTGCAGAATTATTAGCCTGTGACGAGATATTTATTAGTAATAGCGTGATGGGAATTAAATGCATTAGCCAAATTAATGAACAGAAATATTCCCAGCATCAGTTTACTGATCAAATACTAGATAGTTTAAATGAGCACCTATTTAAACCCGAAAATTCGATTGTATTAAAGCCTAAAAAAAGATTTTTTAAAAGCTGGCTGATTATCGCTTTGAGTTTGCTGGTTGCTTGGTCATTTTGGGCTAACAAGATAAATACGGTCAAACCATTTGTTTATCAACTTCCTCAGGGTGCCACTATTCACTCTACCGCTAATAGTCTAAAACTCTATGGCTTAGTTAATTCAGCACAGTTTGTGGTTTGGACAGCAAAACTACTAAGAATTGATGGTGAATTAAAATCAGGCTATTACGATGTTAATTCGAATACAAGCGTTTTAAGTTTATTAAACGATTTTTCTAAAGCTCAAGTAGCCACTCGAAAAATTACTTTAATAGAAGGTCAAACTATTCAAGAGTATTACCAGTTATTAAGTCAGAATCCAGCTTTAACTTCTCAACTTTCCTTTGAGAAAGTTTTGCGAAAGACGACTGCCAAAGCGCCCTATGATGGTAAATTTTGGCCAGACACATATCAAATTAATTATGCAGATAGCGTGTTGAGCGTTTTAAATAGATCGCATGCTTTATTACAAGACAAATTATCAAAAGCGTGGAATGATAAAGCTGAAGACTTGTTATTAAAAAATGCAGATCAAGCTCTGATCCTAGCATCGCTGATCGAAAAAGAAACAGCTAACGATGCGGAAAAGTCAAAGATTGCAGGTGTATTTATGAATCGCTTAAAAATAGGTATGCGTCTGCAAACAGATCCAACGGTTGCATATGCTTTGGGAGATGCCTATACAGGGAAATTAAACAAGAAAGATTTGTGGTTTAAGAGTCCATACAATACCTATCGACACAAGGGCTTGCCACCAGGGGCAATTGGCTCAGTTGGTCTAGAATCTTTACGGGCAGCTACACATCCTTTGAAGTCCGATTATTTATATTTTGTGGCAAAAAAAGATGGCACCCATGCATTTGCAAAAACTTATAAACAACATCTTATTAATATCAAGAAGTATCTAAAATAAAACCCATGCAAAAAGGAAAATTTATCACTATAGATGGCGTTGAAGGCGCTGGTAAAAGTACACAAATAAAATTTATTTGTGACTATTTAGAGGCAAAGGGAATTAACGTTGTTTTAACGCGAGAGCCCGGTGGAACTGATTTAGGTGAGAAAATTCGTGAGCTATTACTCAGTACCACAACTAAATCAATGCATAGTGATAGTGAGCTATTACTTATGTTTGCAGCTAGAAATGAACACATTCATCATAAGATTATTCCTGCTCTTGAAAAAGGAGACTGGGTATTGAGTGATCGTTTCACTGATGCTTCGTATGCTTATCAAGGTGGAGGTAGGGGCTTAGATATTGAACGTATTGAGCACTTAGAGCATTGGGTTTTAAAAAACTTTACACCTGATATGACGTTACTACTAGATATACCCGTAGACTTGGGTATGTCACGTGTTGAATCTAGAGGTGAGAAAGACCGTATCGAATTAGAAGATCTAGATTTTTTTGAGCGCGTTAGACAAGCGTATATTGATCGTTCAGAAAAATATCCACAACGAATTAAGCTGATTGATTCTTCGAAATCTCGTGAGCATACCAGTGCCCAAATTGAGAAAATTTTAGAAATATTATGAATCTTCCTTGGCACGATCAGGCACTTTCTAAACTGCAAAAAATGATTGATCAGAATCATCTACCTCATGCACTACTTATTACGGGCACTCAAAAAATTGGAAAATTTGAATTCATGCAGCAATTGGTAGGTATTTTACTCAAGGATGATGCAATAATTAGAAGGGATAACATTCTCGAAGAGCTCGATCACCCAGTATTAATAAGACGCTCTAATTACACCAATATGATTTATTGTCGAGCAGGTGAAATTAACGAAAAAACTAAAAATCGCTCTAAAGATATTCGCATAGACCAGGTGCGTGCTTTTTGTGAGGCACTAAATAAAACGGCTGATGATTTACAAATTGGCGTGATTTTTTACGGCGATCAAATGACTGTCAATGCGGCCAATAGTTTATTAAAAACATTGGAAGAGCCACGAGAAAATACATTAATCATTATCTTAGCGCATAATGTTCAAAACTTGCCAGTGACTGTTGTTTCTCGTTGTCAAAATATTCATATTGCACCCAGCTTTGATGACAAAACTCAAGCGTGGCTTAAAGCGCAACTCAGCGAAACCCAAAATGCTGATTTTGATATTACACAGCTGCTGGAAAATACTCATGGAGTGCCGTTTAAAGTGCTTAGTGAATTAACAGAGGGTGGCTTTATTGCTTATCAAGCCTATCAGAATCAATTGCTTAATATTGCCATTCATCCCTTAACTATTAATCAAACACAAATATTTGAAGGTAATGAACTGGAAGTATTACACTGTTTGCAAAACTTAATTATTGAAGCAATTAAGCTTAAAACAACGCAACAAGAAGGTGGATTGGTTGAACTTAATCAGTTGGCTGAGCGTGCAAAATCAGATTTTTTATTCAAACTACTGGATGATGTGTATCAAGCCATTCGCTTGTCAAAAACCAGTGTCAACATTAAATTATTATTGGATAATATTTTAATTGTGTGGTCTCACATCACCCATTTAAAGCAATATCCACAAATAAGTTCAAATTATTAGGAGCAAATATGAGTCAATCAGATATCTTATTCGAACAAGCAAAAAAAGTTATACCAGGTGGGGTGAATTCCCCAGTTCGTGCCTTTAATGGTGTCGGTGGAAATCCAATATTTTTTACTCGAGGCGAAGGCCCTTATTTATTTGATGCAGATGATAAAAAATATATCGATTATGTAGGTTCATGGGGGCCAATGATTCTTGGCCATGCTAATCAAGTGGTGGTTTCTGCAGTTAAAGCGACCTTGGAAAATGGATTGGGGTTTGGTGCTCCAACTGAAATTGAAACAATTTTAGCCACCAAGGTTTGCGAGTTGGTTCCTTCTATTGAAATGGTGCGCATGGTGAGCTCTGGAACAGAGGCAACCATGAGTGCTATTCGTTTGGCGCGTGGCCATACTGGCAGAGATACAATTATTAAGTTTGAGGGTTGTTATCACGGCCACTCTGACTCGTTGTTAGTTAAAGCTGGCTCAGGTGCTTTAACTTTGGGGGTGCCAACCTCTCCTGGTGTGCCAGCTGATTTTGCCAAATATACGCTCACCCTTGAATACAATAACTTAGAGCAAGTTCGTGAAACTTTAAGCGAAGTGGGCGATAAAGTAGCCTGTATTATTGTTGAACCTGTTGCTGGAAATATGAACTGTATTCCACCAGTTGATGGTTTTTTACAAGGATTGCGCAAGGTTTGTGATCAGCATGGCGTAATTCTGATTTTTGATGAAGTAATGACAGGATTTCGTGTGGCATTAGGTGGCGCGCAAGAACTTTATGGCGTTACCCCTGATTTAACTACTTTAGGCAAAGTCATTGGCGGCGGATTACCAGTGGGTGCATTTGGTGGTAAATATGACATTATGTCATCGATTGCGCCGCTAGGCCCTGTTTATCAGGCAGGAACCTTGTCCGGCAACCCAATGTCTATGTCAGCAGGTTTGGCCATGCTTAATGTTTTGTCAGCTGATAAGAATTTTTATCAAAAGCTTGGCGCTAAAGTTCAAATGCTAACTGATGGTATTTTGGCCAAGGCCAAAGAGCACAATATTGGTATGACAGCTAATTCTGCCGGCGGAATGTTTGGATTATTTTTTACAGACTCGACATCAGTAACTAACTTCAACCAAACTTCAGAATGCGATGTTGAAAAATTTAAGAAGTTTTATCATTTAATGCTGGAAGAAGGCATATATATGGCGCCTTCAGCTTATGAAGCAGGTTTTATTTCTAGTAGTCATTCTGAGCAAGATATTCAAGATACCATTGATGCAGCTGGGCGTGCATTTGCTCAGCTTTAATATTTTATGAATATTGAGGTTGTTGAATCAGAGCTAAAACAAGCTGCGATAACGCTAGATCGGTTTAACAATAACATCACTATTTTTGGCTCAGCAAGAGTTAATGATGATAGTGAATTGGCAAAAACTGCCTACCAGTTAGGTAGACGTTTATCTGACCAAGGGTTTAATATACTAACGGGCGCAGGTCCTGGCATTATGAGAGCAGCTAACCAAGGTGCTTTTGAAGGTAAGTCTAGTAGTATTGGTCTAAATATTAAACTACCTAAAGAGCAAATTCCAAATCCATTTTTGGATCAATGCTTATTGTTTGAGCACCTCTTTACCCGTAAAGTGGCGTTAATTAAATACGCAGATGCTTGTGTGTTTTTTCCAGGCGGCTTTGGCACTGTTGATGAGCTTATGGAGGCTCTTGCTTTAGTACAAACTAGAAAAAGCAAGCCAATTAAAATATTCTTACTAGGGGAAGTTTTTTGGAAGCCTTTAATTAGTTTTTTTAAAACCCTTGAGCAATATCAATATATTAGACAATCTGATTTAGAATTATTTTGTATTGTTGATAATATCGACAATATCATAGAACAAATTAAGGAGTAATGATGGCATTAGCTATTTTTGATTTAGATAAAACCCTTATTAATGGCGATAGTGATTTTCTCTGGGGTGATTTTATGAGTGAAATAGGTGTGGTTGATGCACATACCTATCAGGCAAAAAATCAATATTTTTATGATCAATATGCACTGGGTAAACTTGATATCAATGAATACTTAGAGTTTTGTTTAGAGCCATTATCTAAGCATGACATGAAAACACTCAATAATTGGCATAAGCAATTTATGCAGGAAAAAGTTGAGGACATTTTTCTACCTAAAGCCCAAGCTGTGGTTAATGAGCACAAGGCTAAAGGAGATACATTATTAGTGATCACTGCCACCAATAGTTTTGTGACTGCACCGATTGTAGAGCGTTATGGTATTAACAATCTATTAGCAACTAACCCTGAAATCAAAAACAATCAATACACGGGTAAGGTCGTTGGCGTGCCTTGTTTTCAACAAGGAAAAATTACACATTTAAAACACTGGCTAGAATTAACTGGAGAAAGCATGGAAGGCGCTAGTTTTTATTCAGATTCTCACAATGATCTACCCATGCTAGAGTTGGTAGATCATCCTGTCGTTGTGCATGCTGATCAAAAATTAAAAGCAATTGCACTAGATCGAGGTTGGCCAAGTTTGGATTGGACTTAAAATATTTTAATCTTAAATTTCAGACAATAAAAAACCGCCTTTAGGCGGTTTTTTGTTAGTAGTTTCAGTAGAAACTACATGTACAAGTGATGGTCACCATCAGCTGCTTCATCAAAGTAAGTTGCAGCACCTGCAAACTCAACACCATCAATGAAGTCATCTTTACTATAGCCAAACAACTCAACAGTCATTTCACAAGCAATAAACTTAACATCAAACTCTTGACACATTGAGCGAAGTTCTTCGATTTTAGCAACACCATGTTTAGCCATGGTTTTTTTCATTAACCATGTGACTAAAGACTCAGCGCCAGGAATATTCCATAGAATATTTGGGATTTTAGGACCAAAATCAATTTTTTGTAACCATTTAGGACCAAAAGGCATCTTCATTGGCATACTTGGGTTTCCAATTGGAGAAACTCTAAGTTTAGATGTGTCTTTTAATAAAAGATTTAAACCATAGAAAGTAAAGAAGATTGTTACCTCTTTGTCCATTGCAACACCAGTAGAGGCAATGATGAAAGGCGGGAATGCCCAGTCAAAAGTACCTTTAGTAGCGATGATAGTCATTTTATTGTTATCTGACATAGTTATTCCCCTTTAAGATGATTAAAGATTAAGCTCTTTCAATCGTGAAGATGTACTTACCAGCATCTTCAGTTGTAGAGATAAGCTTGTTACCAGTTTGATTACAGAAAGCCTCGATATCTTTTACCGAACCTGCATCTGTAGAGATTACATCTAAGACCTTACCAAGATCCATTTTTGATAAAGCTTTCTTAGTTTTTAAAATTGGTAATGGGCAGTTTAAGCCTGATGCATCTAAAGTTTCGTCAGCCATTGGTGGACTCCTTTTTTTGTTTTTAATTAAAAAATATCATCTTGTTTTTTTGTAAACAAGTTTGGCTATTTTAGTCGCACAAGGCTAAAGAGTCAAATATAATGAACTCATGATAAAGATTATTACCTTGTGTTCGTTTTTAGCTACTAATGCCTATGCATTAAATCTACCTCAGACCAATCTATCTGAATCACTCCAAGAGCAAAAGCAAGGCAACGAATTCTTGCAAATTATCTGGAATACCGACAGAGTGGTTGGCGATGTGGAGACTCAGGTCTATTTAAAAAAAATTGGCCATGAATTAAGTACTTTTAGTGAAGACCCTTCTAAGCATTTTGATTTTTTAATGCTGAATGATAATAGTATTAATGCTTTTGCTGGTCCTTATGGCTATATTGGCGTGCATACGGGTATGTTACTTAGTTCGGAGTCAGAGTCAGAGTTAGCAGGCGTTTTATCCCATGAAATGTCGCATGTTACTCAAAATCATTTGAGTCGCTTTAGTGAAAAAACTGACAAACAAACTTATCTCATGGTGGCTGGTATGATCGCTGCTGCATTGGTTGATAATACTAATGCATCCCAAGCCATTGCCGCTTCAACTGTTGCTGGAACGGCGCAACAAAATATTAACTTTACGCGTGAACACGAATGGGAGGCCGATAGAATCGGCATCAAAATGTTAAGTAAAACAGGTTTTGATCCAAGCGGCATGGCACATTTTTTTGAAAAATTAAAAGACGATCCTAATGCGCAAGAATTTTTAAGATCTCACCCATTAAGTATCAACCGAGTTTCTGATGCAATGCAGCGCTCTAGTCGACTAACGGGCGATTATCGAGAGGATTCGTTCGAGTATCAAACCATTAAAGCTAAGTTGTATTACCATCAGAATAAGCGCATTAAGCTTAATAAAGACCTAAGTGTAACTTTGTATATGCAAGCCTATGAAGCATTAGAAGCGCAAAAATATACCCTTGCGAAGGGTTATATTAAGCAACTTTTAGAGCAAAATCAAAGCGAACCAAGCCATATTTTAGCGGGCAGAGTTTATTCTAAATTGGGCCAGCTAGAAATGGCGCAACAACACTTTTCAAATGTTTTACAAACGGAGTCAGGTGTTTATTATGCAGCTAAGGCTTATTTAGAAAATCGCCAAACTCAAAAAGGCATTCAACTTTTAAGACGCTATTTAAAGCAAAACTCAGGCACTTATCAATCGCACAAGTTACTATCTTCTTTATATGTGGATACAGGAGGCTTGGATCGTGCGCATATTCATAATGCTAAGGCATTAGCAATTCAAGGCAAGCTTGATCAGGCGATAGATCGATATGAGAGAGCAAAGTCGACTACTCGCTCTCAAGATCTATTTGATGTGATTAATGTTGAAATCGAGCGCTTGGAAAAGCGAATAGATCTTTATAAAGAATTGCTTTAAAGGTATTTAAGCACCTACAACTTTAACACCGTTAGGGGTGCCTAATAATAAAACATTGGCACCACGATTAGCAAACAAACCATTGGTAACTGTGCCAATAATACTATCTAGCTTTGTTTCCAAGGATTTAGCATCAGTAATCTTCAAACCTTTAATGTCTAAAATTTGGTTACCGTTGTCAGTAGTAAAATCTCGAAGAGTAGCTTGACCACCAATTTCTTTTTCAATAGTGCGTTTAACATAGTTAGCTGCCATTGGAATTACTTCAACAGGTAATGGGAATTCGCCCATAACTGATACTAATTTTGATTCATCGGCAATACACACAAAGCGCTCAGCAACTGCAGCTACTATCTTTTCGCGTGTTAGCGCACCACCACCACCTTTGATAAGGTTCAAGCCATCATCAGACTCATCAGCGCCATCAATATATACAGAAATTGATTCAACGTTGTTTAAGTCAAATACTTTAATACCATGAGCCTCTAAGCGATCTGCTGTTGCAACTGAACTCGCTACAGCACCGATGATATCGTCTTTCATTGTGGCCAAAGCATCAATGAAAAAATTAGCGGTAGAGCCTGTACCCACGCCTATAATAGTACCCTTAACAACATATTTAAGTGCCTCTTGCGCAACGTCGAATTTCATTTCGTCTTGAGTCATGATGTGCTCCAATTTTTTTTATACATTCAATTAATTATACCCTGAGAGACCACTTTATCTATTATGAAAAAAATCATTCTTGCGAGTAATAACACTGGAAAAATACGCGAATTTAATGCCATGCTTACTGGTATTTACGAGGTAGTGTCTATGAGTGATATGAATGTTAAAGAGGTGCCAGAAATCGGCCTAACCTTTGTCGAAAATGCTCTAATTAAAGCTCGTAACGCCTCAGAGCAATCAGGCTTGCCAGCACTTGCGGATGACTCGGGTATTGTGGTTGATGCATTGGGCGGTGCGCCCGGTATTTATTCTGCACGTTATGCAGGTAATCATGGCGATGATAAGGCTAATACACAAAAAATACTAGATGACATGGCGCAAGTTGCGGATGCTCAGAGATCTGCACGTTTCTGGTGCGCCATTGTTTTTGTTGAGCATGCGAATGATCCAACACCAATTATTATTCAACGAGGATGGGAAGGCGAGATTATGCGTGAAAAGTCGGGTGAAAATGGCTTTGGCTATGATCCTATTTTTTACGTACCAACCCACAAAAAATCTTCTGCTGAGCTATCTTCAGAGCAAAAAAATAATATCTCTCATCGAGGTAAAGCACTACAAGCACTTTTGAGTGAGTTAAAAAATTAAACCAAGATGCTAGAATTACCCCCACTTTCACTCTACATTCATTACCCTTGGTGTGTTAAAAAATGCCCCTATTGTGACTTCAACTCTCACGAAAATGGTGATAAAAGTGGCTATATTGAAGAATTATTGATAGATTTAGACGAAGACTTAAGTTATATTCAAAGCCGATCTATTCATTCAATCTTTATAGGTGGTGGCACACCCAGCTTAATGTCTGAGCAAGATTTATCACAGTTATTTACTGGATTAAGGCAAAAGCTTAATTTTGATCAAGATATTGAAATTACCTTGGAGACCAACCCAGGTACCTTTGAAATTGAAAAGTTTAAAGCTTTTAAAAAAATAGGCATTAACCGCTTATCAATTGGCGTTCAATCTTTTGACAACCAAAATTTAAAAGCACTGGGTCGGATTCATAGCGCTCAAGAGGCAACCAAAGCTTGTATTGAAGCGAGCAAGATTTTTGATAATTTTAATATTGACTTAATGTATGGACTGCAAGGGCAATCCACAGCTGAATGTTTGTCCGATTTACAACAAGCAATTGATCTTAATCCTACGCATATTTCTTTTTATCAGCTCACCATTGAACCTAATACTTTATTTGCAAAATTTCCACCTTTATTACCAAAAGATGATGATATTTGGTCTATGGGTGAAGCGGGTGTAGATCTGCTAGAGAAAAATGGTTTTGCTAGATATGAAGTGTCAGCTTTCAGTAAACAGCCCTCAAAACATAATATCAATTATTGGGAGTTTGGTGATTACCTCGGTATTGGTGCAGGTGCACATGGAAAAATTACCCTCATTGATGATCAAAAAATGATCAGAACACTTAAATCTAAAGCACCCAAAGATTATATTGAAAATCGTAAAAAAACGACCGAACTAATTGATAATCCGGCATTTGAATTTATGCTTAATGCACTCAGACTAAAAGAAGGGTTTGATGAGTCTTTGTTCTCTAGTAGAACAGGAGAATCAATAACGCCAATCCATGATAAACTTAATCAAGCAAAGGATTTAGGGCTCTTAAAACAGCGCGGATCTAAACTTTATCCTACCCAAAAGGGTTTTGATTTTTTAAATGATTTACAGGCATTATTTTTATGAAAATTTTAACAATTCTACTAAGTGCTTTATTACTAACAAGTTGCTTTGGTGATGATGCGCCAATAAGTAACGCCCAGTTAGGCCAAGTAACTTTTGAAAAAAACTGTGCCACTTGTCATGGAAAAGACGGAGAGGGGATTGTCAAAGATTGGAAAAAAAGACAAGCGGATGGAAACTATCCTGCGCCACCAGTAAACGGCTCGGCACATGCGTGGCATCACTCACCAAAAACTTTATTAAGTACCATTAATAATGGTGGCGCCAAATTGGGTGGACAAATGCCGGCTTTCAAAGATCAATTAAGTGAAGAGGAAAAACAAGCCTTGTTAGATTACATGTATAGCCTTTGGCCTAAAGACATTCAAGCTAAATATAGCGCCCAATTTAAGTAGTTATTTTTTTTAAGCTGTTTAATAATAACTGTTATCGGTAAAATGCGTTGTTAATTAGAATTTATATTAGAAATTATGTCTGAAAATACTCATAACATTGCCAGCGTCCTGACCGAAAGCTTGCCATACATCCAAAAGTTTCAAGGCAAAACCATTGTTATTAAGTATGGCGGTAACGCCATGGTTGATGAAAAGCTTAAATCAAGCTTTGCTCGAGACATTGTTCTGATGAAATCTGTCGGCATGAATCCAATAGTGGTTCATGGTGGTGGGCCACAAATCGGTAAAACCTTAGAAAAGATCGGAAAACAAAGTGAGTTTGTAGGCGGCATGCGTGTAACTGATTCTGAAACCATGGACGTGGTAGAAATGGTATTGGGCGGTTTGGTTAATAAAGAAATTGTTAATTTAATCCATCAGCACGGCGGACACTCGATTGGCTTGACTGGAAAAGATGGTAGTTTAATTTCAGCTAAAAAGCTTCATCATGTTGACCACCCAACGTCAGAAATTATTGATTTGGGCCATGTTGGCGAGGTTGATAAAATTGACACCTCGGTTATTGAGTTGTTATTAAAAGGTGATTTCATTCCTGTGATCGCACCAATTGGTGTGGGTAAAGATGGGTTTTCTTATAACATTAATGCTGATCTAGTCGCAGGCGCTATTGCCCAAGCGCTAAATGCAGAAAAACTTATTTTGCTAACCAATACATCAGGCTTACTAGATGCTAAAGGCGAGCTTTTAACTGGTTTGGATGCAAAAATGGTAGATGAGTTAATTGAAGATGGCACGATTTATGGTGGCATGCTACCTAAAATTGGCTGTGCTTTGTCCGCGGTTAAAGACGGTGTAAAATCTACACATATTATTGATGGTCGTGTTCCGCACGCCGTTCTTTTGGAAGTTTTCACAGATAACGGTGTTGGCACACTGATCACGTGTAATGAGTAAAGAACATCGCAATACTATCAAGGTAGTCGACTGCCAAGTATTAGCTCATTATAAGTATGAAGGCGATCAATACATTATTACACTTGCCTCAGACGTTATTGCCAATGAAACTAAGCCGGGCCAGTTTGTACATATTTCTGTGTCAGATGCGCTACCCATGAGGCGCCCAATTTCAGTTATGTCGGTTGATAAAGAGAATGCAACTTTTGATTTACTTTATAAAGTCGTTGGCAAGGGAACACAGCAATTTTCTGAGCGCAAAATTGGCGAAGTGTTAAGTGTGATCGGCCCAATTGGCAACGGCTTTACAATGACAGATAAAAAGCGACCACTATTAATTGGTGGTGGCGTTGGTATGCCGCCTATGGTGGCTATTGCTCAATCGATCAAAGACAGTGACTATCAGCCTTTTGCGATTTTAGGCTCTGAAGTGCCATTCCCTTTCGAGGCACAAGTAGCAAGTAATGGAAAAGATTACCAAGGTGCAACGCATACCATGCCTGAGTTTGAAGATTGGAATATTGAGTGTCGCTTGGCTAGTTTACAAAACTATGAAGGTTCTTTTAAAGGTTACGTAACCGATCTTGCTAAGGTTTATTTAGATGGCTTGTCAGCAGAAGAACTTGCCCAAGTTGAAGTGTATTCTTGTGGTCCACATCCAATGCTTGAGGCAGTTGCTAAATTAGCTAAAGAATACAACTTACCTTGCCAAGTATCGCTAGAAGAAAACATGGCGTGTGCGGTGGGTGGTTGTGCAGGTTGTGTGGTTGAAGTGCAAACGGATAATGGCCCAGCCATGAAACGAGTTTGTGTTGATGGACCTGTATTTGATGCTACTACTGTTTTTTAAAATGAGGTAGGCTTTGCCTATTTAAAAAAATCGGTAAATAATATGATTGAACAAAACTTAGCAATAATTCACAATCGTATTAATACCGTTAAACATCCGCAAAAAGTTACACTCATTGCTGTTAGCAAAACCAAACCCGCCTCAGATTTACAACAAGCTATTGACGCAGGGCAAAAGAATTTTGGTGAAAACTACCTGCAAGAAGCCTTAGAAAAAATTCAAGCATTAAAAGGTCAAGATTTAATTTGGCATTTTATCGGCCCGATTCAATCTAACAAAACTAAGCAAATTGCTGAAAATTTTTCCTGGGTTCATAGTGTAGATCGGCTAAAAATTGCAAAGCGGCTGAATGATCAGCGCCCAGAAAACATGGAAAATCTCAATATTCTTTTACAAGTTAATATTGACAACGAGTCTACTAAATCGGGCCTGTTAATTGACGAAATTGACGAAATTATTCCCCATTTTGAAAATTTCCGAAATATTTCTTTAAGAGGGTTTATGTGTATTCCAAGTCCTGATCATCCGGCGCAAAGCTTCGCTAAAATGGCTCAAATACTCAATAAATACCCAAATTTAGACACTTTATCCATGGGAATGAGCTCTGATCTTGAGTTAGCCATTGAAAATGGCGCTACTTTCGTGAGAATCGGCTCGGATATCTTCGGAAAAAGGGCATAAAGTCGTCCGTTTGTAAAATTTCCAAATTTTTTTGATATAATAATCCCTATGAAAATCAAAGTTTTAATCACTGGTGGCACAATTGATAAAGCCTACAAAGAGCTAACAGGTGAATTGTCATTCACTGAAACACATATGGTAGATATGTTTAATCGTGGACGCTGTATGGCAGATACACTATCTGAAGTGCTTTTTTTAAAAGATTCTCTGGAAATGGTGGATTCTGATCGAGGATTTATATTGGATAAATGTCTATCTTGTGATGAGCAACATATTCTAATTACCCATGGCACTGATACTATGGCACAAACGGCCAAGTTTTTAGCTGAAAAAATTAAAGATAAAACGGTAGTTTTATTCGGATCAATGATTCCTTACTCGGTTGATAACTCTGATGCATTGTTTAATTTGGGCGTAGCTTTAAGCGCTGTCCAACTTAAAAAACCTGGCGTTTATATTGCCATGAACGGGCGAGTGTTTGACTTTGATCAAGTCAAAAAAGACAAAAGCCTAGGAATCTTTATAGACGCCTAGGCTTTTGTTTGAATAAAACTAAAAGCGTTTTATTTGATCATATGTTCGATTGCTGCTTTAATTTCGCTATCAGAACAATCCATACAAGTGCCTTTAGGCGGCATAGCGCCAACACCTGAAATAGCAACTTTTACAAGGTCGCTAATACCACGTTCAACTCTTGGCGCCCAATCTGCTTTATTGGCAAACTTAGGGGCACCCATAACGCCAACGCTATGGCAACTAGCGCAAGAAGCAGTATAAACATCTTCACCACTTCTTGCTTTAGCGGCTGTTTTAACAGGCGCTTTAACTGCATTAACGTCAATATCGCCTGCTAAGTAAACTTGACCTAAAGGCTTAATGCGTTCTACAACTGTCAAATTGTCATTGTAGCCAACGTGCACTAGATCGCTAAAGAATGCTTTAGTGCTAATAATAGCTGCAAAAATAATGATAATTGCTGCAACTGAGTTTTTAAAGTACATGATGATTTCCTTGGTTAGTAAGATATAATTATCAAAGAGCAAAATTATAACAGAATGATTAAGAGAACACTATCAAATGGCGTTAAAGTACTAAAAGTAAGCACTTGGTTGAGTGCTATTTTTTCTGTTTTATTGATCTTGATTGTTGGTTTTTTTGTCGTATTTCCAAGCTTTCTAAAAGCTCCAATTGAGTCCGAATTGAGCGAAGTAACAGGGCTTGAGGTTCAATTATCGGCCGTAAGTTTTGAGCTTGATTGGGATGGCGTTACCTTAAATGTCGATGAGTTGACGTTTAATGATCAAATTTCCAAGCAAAATTTAGCCAAAATTCAAGATCTACATTGGCGTATTAAGTTATCAAGCCTCTTAGAGGATGAGTATCACCCTGACCAGGTTTATATTGATACACTTGTTTTAAATGCGAATCAAAAATCTGATAGTACTAGTTTTTCACTTGATGAACTTAAGCGCTTATTGTCATTAAAAACGCTAGAAATAGCTAGTTTTTTTGAATCGTTAAATATTAATAAAACACTAATTCAAGGTGAGCAAACGATTGAGATAGCACCTTTGAGTATTGGTCGTCATGACGACCAGTTATTGATGCGTGTTTCTAATCAGCTGATAAATGATCAAAAATTTGATTTAATGATCACGCTATCTGCAAAACAATTGGATCATGATGGGTTCTTAACGCTGCCTATCGTGCTTAGCAATGATGAAATATTATTATCTTCAAATCTTATGATTTATCGTCAAAATGATGATGATTATGTTGAATTTTCAGGTTTTATTGAGCAAATAAAAGCCACAAGACTTGATGAATATTTGCCAGCGATGCTTATTGGGGAATCCACTAATCAGTGGATGAGGCGCGGATTTAAATCAGGATTACTTCAAGATATCAAGTTGAACGTGGTTAAAAATATCTCGCAAGATTTACCTATTAAAATTAATCTAGTCGCACATTTAACTCAATCGGAGTTGGTCTTTAATTCTGACTGGCAAGCGCTTCAAAATTTGGATGCTAATATTAGCACCAACGGCAAGTCTATCAATGTATTGGTTAATAGCACCACACTTTATGATTTGCCATTAAAACAAATTACCCTTGCTATACCTGATATGAGTCAAGCTCAATTAGATGTGTCGATGGTTGGAAAAATCAATACCGATAGTGAAGCTTTGACTGCCTTTTTAGCAAACGCACCTTCGGGCAGCACCGTTAAAGATGTGATTAAACAGTTCACATTAAAGGGTCCACTTACTGGTGATCTTGACTTGATCATTCCACTAGATAATCGGGCTTCGACCTTAGATATCGATCTATCTATTAAAGATAACCAGCTAACAACGCTAGATGGCGCTGTGGTTGTTGAGAATTATAATTCTACCATTGCTTTTCATGATGATAATATTACTACTAGTGGCGTAGGAAAAATACGTAATATGCCTTTTGATATTCGCATTAATCCTAACAATAGGCACGATGATAAAGAAGCCTCTTTTGCGGTAGAGTTGATCAACAATGATAGCAATTTTGAGCTTTACTTAACAAGACGATTAGATGAATCTTGGCGCGCTAGAGTTGAATCTGAAACTCTTAAAACCAATATAGAAATTGGACTAAGTGAAGGCCTGCCTAGTGTGAGAATTTTGGGTCTTCAGGCTACAACCTTTGATAGTATTAAAGGCGATTGGAATATTGAACCTAATGATTTTCCAAGTATGTATTTAAGTGCTCACGGTGTATTTATTGATGAGCAAATAATTCCGAATTTTAGTGCCAAGCTAGAATCAAAAGATAATATATTAAAGATTAGCGATTTAACCCTTGAAGGTATTGGAGTTGGTGAGCAAGATTTGCATTTTAATGGTGCTTGGGTAGCTGGAAAAACTGGTTTAATAGCCAAAGCAAATGGCGACGCTTTGAGTGAATTTTTAGAGAAAATAAATTACAAAGAAAAAGTGAATGGCGGTAAGTTTGACATAGATATTCGTCTGTTTTGTGATTGTTCACCTTGGAATATGAATATAAAAGAAATTAGTGGCATTGCTAAAATGAATATTAAACAAGGTGTGTTTACTAATCAAGATCCTAATATTGGTCGAGTTTTGTCTTTGTTGAATATTAAATCTGCTGCCAAGCGATTAAAACTTGATGTGAAAGACCTGACAGATAAAGGCTTTACTTATGACAATATTAATGCGCAAATTACCTTGCAAGATTCGGTTGCAAAAATCAACAGCTTTAAGTTAAGTTCAAGCTCTAGTGATATCACCCTGACTGGGCAAAGTAATATCAGTGATCAAGTGTATGATATTGAAGCGAAAGTGATTCCAGCTTTTGGAGATGCAGTGCCAGCAGTTACCTATCTTGCAGGCGGCGGTTTGATTGGGCTGGGTGTGTGGTTAGTGGATGAAAGTGTGTTTGAAGGAAAATTGATTGATAAGATTGTTGATCAAGTTGTAGAATTTAAATATAAAATTATAGGCCCGTGGGATGACCCCACTATTGAAAACATATCAAGTATTTTATGATCGAACAATTACTAGATGATCACCATCTAAATCAAGAAAAAATTTATTCATTATTATCGTCTTTATCAGACAAAACTCCTGATTATGCTGATTTGTATTTTCAGTATTCGGTTGCCGAATCTTGGTTTTTAGAAGAAAGTATTGTTAAATCAGGCACTTACGATATTAGTCATGGCGTGGGTGCTCGCAGTGTTAATGGCGAACAAACCGGCTTTGCTTATTCAGATGATTTAAATATAGAGGCTATTGATAAAGCCATTAGTTTTGCTAAAGGAATTAGCGCTAGCAATACACCTGTGCAAATGCAGACTTTTCAATCAGTGCCTGAAATAGCTAAATATAGTGGCCTAAACCCGTTGGGCAGTTTAAGCTCTAAAGAGAAAGTAGATTTTTTAAATCGTATTGATATACTGGCTAGAAAAGAGCCAAAAGTAAAGCAAGTCAGCGCATCTATTTCTGGCGCTTATTCTGAAGTGCTAATTGCTTCAAGTGATGGGGTTTATCAGAAAGATTATCGTCCTATGGTTCGCGTTAGTGTGAGCGTGATTGTTGAGCACAATGGACGCATTGAGTCAGCGTCAAGTGGTGGTGGCGGTCGTTATGATTATCGTTATTTTATTGACCATAATCTAGATGAAATTTATGTTGCTGAAGCAATCAGACAAGCGTTAGTGGCTCTAGAGTCGAAAGGTGCGCCAGCAGGCAATATGCCTGTTATTTTGGGCCCAGGTTGGCCAGGTGTTTTGCTACATGAAGCCATTGGTCACGGCCTAGAAGGAGATTTTAATCGCAAAGGCTCTTCGGTTTTCACCGACAGAATTGGTGAGCAAGTTGCTAGTTCAAAATGTAGTATTGTTGATAATGGTACGTTAGCTAACAGACGTGGCAGTTTAACGGTAGATGATGAAGGTGTGCCAACCCAAAATACGACATTGATTGAAAACGGCATACTCAAAGGCTATTTGTTCGACAAAATGAACGCCAAGCTGATGGGGGTTGAATCAACTGGTAATGGTCGACGTGAATCTTATGCACATATGCCTATGCCAAGAATGACCAATACTTACATGCTTAATGGTAATGATAATCTTGATGACATGATAGCTTCTGTTGATGATGGTATTTATGCCCTTAATTTTGATGGCGGCCAAGTTGATATCACTTCCGGTAAATTTGTATTTAGTGCCAATGAAGCGTACTTAATTAAAAATGGAAAAATCTCTCATCCTATTAAAGGTGCCACGTTAATTGGCTCTGGTGATGAAGTGTTAAAAAAAATCTCTATGGTGGCAAACGACTTAAAGCTGGATGGCGGTATTGGTGTATGCGGCAAAGATGGGCAATCTGTGCCAGTTGGTGTCGGCCAGCCAAGCCTTAAGATTGACGAATTAACTGTCGGTGGAACGCAGTTAAATTCATAAAATGCACACTTTCACACATCATATAATGAATAAATTAGATATAATGTTCGGATTGAAATTTCTATGTTGGAGCGCTGGGTGTTAGAAAACTATCTACCTATTGTTGTATTTATCATGTTGGGACTTGGATTTGGTGCTGGACCAATGTTAATTGGTTATTTGCTAGGTCCAAGTAAGCCTGACGAAGAAAAAAACTCTCAGTTTGAATGTGGGTTCCCTGCTTTTGACGATTCACGTATGTACTTTAATGTGCGTTATTATTTAGTCGCTATCTTGTTTATTTTGTTTGACTTAGAAGTGGCATTTGTTTTTCCATGGGCTGTCGTGCAATCTCAACTTGGATGGTTTGGATTTATCGCAATTAGCATTTTTTTATTCTTATTAGTAGTTGGCTTTATTTTCGAATGGAAACATGGCGCACTGGAGTGGGAGTAGAAGATGGCTATTGAAGGTTTAATGAAAGAAGGGTTTGTTACCACTTCTCTTGATAGTGTCATTAATTGGGCGCGTACTGGCTCACTATGGCCAATGACATTTGGCTTAGCTTGTTGTGCGGTAGAAATGATGGAAGCAGGTTCTTCACGTTATGACTTAGATCGCTTTGGTATTGTCTTTAGACCAACTCCTCGTCAATCAGATTTAATGATTGTCGCTGGCACACTGACCAATAAAATGGCACCTGCCTTGCGCAAAGTTTACGATCAAATGCCAGAGCCTCGATGGGTTATCTCCATGGGTTCATGTGCAAATGGTGGCGGCTATTATCATTACTCTTATGCGGTAGTTCGTGGTTGTGATCGCATTGTCCCTGTTGATATTTATGTACCAGGTTGTCCGCCAACTGCAGAAGCATTGTTGTATGGTATTATGCAATTGCAAGATAAAATTCGTCGCACTAACACTATTGCCCGTACATAACCATGCAAAAATTAATAGAACAATTAGAAGAAATTTTTGAAGGCGCTGATTTAGTTTCAGCTTATGGTGAGCTTACATTGACTGTTGATAGTGCCAATATTATTGATACTTGTCTAAAGCTTCGCGATCAACTTGCATTTGATACTTTGATAGATCTATGTGGTGTTGATTACCTAACCTATGGGCAATCAGAGTGGGCTCATGATTCAAGTAACTCTGGCTATTCTAGAGGTCGAAGTGCACAAGGCGGAGAAGATAGGCATCAGCAGCGTTTTGCAGTGGTTTATCATTTACTTTCTGTCAGTAAAAATTATCGAATTCGAGTTAAAGCATTTGTTGATGAGGCTGAACCAATTATTAAGTCGGTGACTGATATTTGGGCATCGGCTGATTGGTATGAGCGTGAGGCGTTTGACCTAATGGGAATTTTGTTTGAAAATCATACTGATCTACGTCGAATTTTGACGGACTATGGTTTTGTTGGCCACCCACTGCGCAAAGACTTCCCACAGATTGGTGAGGTAGAAATGCGATATGATGAAGAACTTGGTCGAGTTGTTTATGAAAAAGTAAGTATCGAGCCTAATATTAGCGTTCCTAAAGTAATCAGGAAGTAAATATGTCTGAAATGCGTAACTATACACTTAACTTTGGCCCTCAGCATCCAGCTGCGCACGGCGTACTGCGCCTAATTCTAGAGATTGATGGCGAAGTTATTGAACGTGCTGATCCACATATTGGCCTACTTCATCGCGGTACAGAGAAACTAGTCGAGTCCAAGCCATATAACCAATCTATTGGTTATATGGATCGTCTAGATTACGTTTCTATGATGTGTAATGAGCATGCTTATGTGATGGCAATTGAAACCATGCTTGAGCTTGAAGTGCCAGAACGCGCTCAATATATTCGTGTTATGTTTGATGAAATTACCCGGATTCTTAACCACCTAATGTGGCTAGGTACCCATGCATTGGATGTTGGTGCAATGAGTATTTTTCTATATGCTTTTCGTGAACGTGAGAAATTGATTGATTGTTATGAAGCGGTTTCAGGCTCACGTATGCATGCAACTTATTATCGCCCAGGTGGGGTATATCGTGATCTACCAGATCGTATGCCAAAATATTTAAAAACAGATTCTCGAAGCGACAAAGAAATAACAGCATTGAATGTAAATCGTCAAGGCTCATTACTTGACTTTATTGATGATTTTGTAAAAGAATTTCCACGCCACATTAAGCAGTATGACGATTTATTGACCGAAAATAGAATTTGGAAACAGCGTTTAGTGAATATTGGTATTGTTAGTGCTAAGCGCGCAAAACAATTAGGTTTTACTGGTCCCATGTTGAGAGGATCTGGCGTCGCTTGGGATTTAAGAAAAAATCAACCTTATGCTGTTTATGATAAATTAGAATTTGATATTCCAGTGGGCGTAACAGGTGACAGTTATGATCGTTACTTGGTAAGAATGGAAGAGTTGCGTCAATCTAATAAAATTATTGGCCAATGTGTGTCATGGCTAAAAGCAAACCCTGGTCCGGTGATGAGTGATGATAAAAAAGTTACACCACCTAAACGCACAAATATGAAAGACGATATGGAGTCTTTGATTCATCACTTTAAATTGTTCACTGAAGGTTATTCATTGCCAGAGGGTGAAGTTTACAAAGCCATTGAACACCCTAAAGGCGAGTTTGGTATTTACCTTATCTCTGATGGCGCAAACAAGCCTTACCGCGTTAAGATTAGGGCGCCTGGTTTTGCACATTTGGCTTCTATGGATGAAATGTCTAAAGGGCATATGCTATCTGATGTGGTAACTATTATTGGAACGCAGGATATTGTTTTTGGAGAAATTGACAGATAATGATAATCTCAGATAATACGAAAAAACAAATAGATAGCTGGATTGAAAAATATCCACAAGGTAAGCAAAGCTCTGCAGTAATGGAAGCTTTAAAATTGGTTCAAGCAGAAAATGACAACCAGCTAACATCAGAAGCAATCCAAGCTGTAGCTGATTATTTAGATATGCCGGGTATTGCTGCTGCTGAAGTGGCTACATTTTATGAAAATTACAATCATAAGCCTGTGGGCAAACATATTATTCGATTTTGTCATAATATTTCGTGCATGTTGAATGGTGCTGATGATTTAATTACTCATCTTGAAACTAAATTAGGCGTTAAAACCGGAGAGGTTACTAAAGATGGTTTGATTAGCGTGAAAAAAGTGGAATGTTTAGGTGCTTGCGTAGGCGCACCTATGTTCCAAATTGATGATCAGTATTATGAACACCTAACAGCTGACAAGATTGATGACATTGTGGATGGTTTAAAATGAATGAAGTTTGTTTTAAAAACATAGATAAAGACCAATGTTGGTCGCTAGAAACCTATGAGGCTACTGGTGGTTATAGCACTTGGCGTAAAATTCTTAAAGGTGAATATACACCTGATGAAATTATTAATGAATTAAAAACTTCAGGCCTTAGGGGTCGCGGTGGTGCAGGCTTCCCAACAGGGTTGAAATGGAGCTTTATGCCGCGCAACGCGCAAGGGCAAAAATATGTCGTTTGTAATTCAGATGAGGGCGAGCCAGGTACTTGCAAAGATCGTGATATTTTGCGATTTAATCCACATTCAGTCATTGAAGGTATGGCGATTGGTAGTTTTGTGATGAATGCAACTATTGGTTATAACTATATCCGTGGTGAATTTATGGAGCCGTTTAACCGATTTGAAGGCGCTCTTAAAGAAGCTTATGCAGCTGGCTTATTAGGTAAAAATATTAATGGTTCAGAGGTAAGTTTTGATCTTTACTCTCATCTAGGCGCAGGCGCTTATATTGTTGGTGAAGAGACAGCCTTATTAGAATCTCTTGAAGGTAAAAAAGGTCAGCCAAGATTTAAACCGCCATTCCCTGCAAATGTTGGCCTATATGGCAAGCCTACCACTATCAATAACACTGAAAGCTTTGCTTCTGTGCCAGAGATTATGTCTAAAGGTGGTCAGTGGTTTGCTGATCTTGGTGTGGAAAATTCTGGTGGCACCAAGTTATTCTCAGTATCTGGACATGTTAATAACCCAGCTAATTTTGAAGTGTCTATGGGTATGCCATTTTCAGAGCTATTAGAGCTTGCAGGCGGCATGCGAAATGGCGCAAAACTTAAAGCGGTCATTCCCGGTGGATCTTCTACCCCTGTTTTAACAGCAGAAGCTGCTATGGGTATGACTATGGATTACGATGGTATTGATAAAGCAGGCTCAATGCTTGGTGCGGGTTCTGTGATTATTATGGACGAGTCAACCTGTATGGTTAAAGCATTGACGCGTTTGGCACACTTTTATTATGATGAATCTTGTGGGCAATGTACCCCTTGTCGCGAAGGTACAGGCTGGTTATATCGAGTTCTAAAACGTATTATGGACGGCAAAGGTAAAGCTGAAGATATTGATTTACTCATGAGTGTGCAAGAAAAAATTATGGGCAATACGATTTGTGCCCTGGGTGATGCTGCAGCAATGCCAGTTGAAAGTTTCTTGAGAAATTTCCGTGAAGAGTTTGAATACTATATTGAACATGGAAAAAGCATGGTGGAGAAATAATGGCCAGTATTACTATTGAAATTGATGGCAATATCGTTAATGCGAAAGCAGGTGAACGATTAATTACTATTACTGATAGAGAAGGTATTAGTGTTCCAAGATTTTGCTACCATAAGAAATTATCAGTCTCAACCTCTTGTCGAATGTGCCTGGTAGATATAGAGGGTGTTCCAAAGCCACAAACTGCCTGTTCAACCCCTGTTTCTGATGGCATGAAGATTCACACACAAAATGAAAAAGCCAAAGCTTCTCAAAAAGCAGTGATGGAATTTTTGTTAATTAACCACCCATTAGATTGTCCAATTTGCGACCAAGGTGGCGAGTGTGAATTGCAAGATGTTGCGGTTGAATATGGCTCTGATGTCTCTCGTTTTAGCGAAGGTAAACGTGTTGTTGCACCTAGCGATATTGGGCCATTAATTCAAACAGATATGACTCGCTGTATTCACTGTACCCGCTGTGTTCGATTTGGTAGTGAGATTGCCGGTATTATGGAAATGGGTGGTACAGGGCGAGGCGAGGATTTAAAAATTGAGCCATTTTTAGCAGAAGGCATTACTTCTGAGCTATCTGGAAACATGATTGATGTTTGTCCAGTAGGCGCCTTAACCTCTAAACCATTTAGATACGAGCTAAGATCTTGGCAAATGGCTTCAGCGGATAGTGTTGCTCGCCATGATTTAGTTGGTTCAAACTTATATGCACAAACCTATAAAGGGCTAGTTAAGCGTGTTGTTTCAGGTGATAATGAATTGGTCAATGAGACATGGATTTCAGACAGAGATCGCTTCTCTTATGAAGGGCTTGCACACGAAAATAGACTCTTATTGCCACAAATTAAAGTAGAAGGCCAGTGGAAAGAAGTTGAATGGAATGTGGCACTAGATTTTGCCATTAAAGGTTTAAATAAAAATGCATTAAACAGCCGAAAAGCTCACAAATTAGGTGGTTTAGCTTCAAGTACAGCAACTACTGAAGAGTTTTATTTGATGCAAAAAATGCTTCGAGAAATAGGCTGCGAGAATATAGATTATCGTTTAAATGTTAATAATCTAGATGATCCAATTCACCTAGATTCTAATATTAAGTTGAGTGATCTAGAATGCGTTGATAATGTGTTGGTTATTGGTGCGAATTTACGTTTAGAGCAGCCAATGATTAACCTTAGGTTACGCAAGGCTCAATTAGCTGGTGCTACTGTTTCTGCTTTAAATGTTAAGGCATTTGATTACAACCATAAAACTAATCATTCAACAGTTTCACCTAATGAAATTGCGACGATATTAGCGGGCGCATTAAAAGTTATTTTAGAAAAGAATTCTTTAGAGGCTCCATCATATATCACTAATATTAATCCTAGCGAGTTGTCGATTAACTTAGCGGGTAAATTACTAAACTCTGAACGTTCAGTGATTGTACTAGGTGAGCATGTTATTAACAATACGCAAGCTGCTAGTATTGCTCAAATGGTTGCTCAGATCGCTAAACAAGTTAATGGTAAAACATTAAATGTGACTAGCAGTGCCAATACTCTCGGTGCGCAATATGCCCATTTTTTACCGAAGAGTAAAGGCATGAATACCAATGAAATGCTAACAGCAGATATGAGTGCCTTTTTGCTTTTAGATATATACCCTGAATACGATTTTCATCATTCAAACTCGGCTGTTGAAGCTTTGTCAAAAGATGATGTATTTGTAGTGTCCTTAAATAGTTTTAATAATGAGTTAGTAGCTCAATACTCTGATGTTTTATTACCAATGGCAGCGATGTATGAAACATCGGGTAGTCATGTTAATATCAACCATGATATGCAATCGTTTGCAGCAGCTGTTAAGGCCCCAGAAGAGGCTAAGCCGGCTTGGAAAATTTTAAAAGTATTTGCTGATTTGTTAGAGCTTCAAGGTTTTCACTATGAAAATATTACCCAGGTATCAGAAGAGCTTAGACATCAAAAAATTTATAAGCATAAGCAAGATATAGCAATAGAGTTGGGAAAGAAGTCACCCGCTATTGAGACAATTTGGATGCATTCTGCATATCATTCAGATGCCTTGTTAAGACATGCTAAATCATTAAGTAGTAGTAAAATTGGACAAACCAATTCAGCCTCAATGAACACCGCTACTGCTAAAGAATTATCACTAGAATGTGGCAATACTTATTTAGGTGTTCCAGTAGTTGTTAGCGATAGCGTTGCAGACCGATGTGTCTTTGTCAGTAGTAATCAATCTACTGACATGGGGAGAGAGTGATGATGGAAATTTGGCAGTCTTTTGTTATGTTGGTGAACGAGTTATTACCTTGGTTTAATGGGAATGTTGCCGCGATTGTCATTATTTTAATTAAGGCAATGGCTCTCATTATGCCACTGTTACTAGTCGTTGCTTACTTTACTTATGCAGAGCGTAAGGTTATTGGTTATATGCAGCTGAGAATTGGCCCCAATCGTGTCGGCCCTAAAGGCTGGTTGCAACCAATTGCGGATGCCTTAAAGCTAATGACTAAGGAAATTATTTTCCCAAGCAAAGCTAATATTTATTTATTTTTACTCGCTCCTATCTTAGCGATTGCACCGGCGATTGCTGTATGGGCGGTCATCCCTTTTGATGAAGGTATTTACGTCACTAATTTAGATGTAAGTTTGCTGTACGTTTTAGCGATTGGTTCAATTGGCGTGTACGGTATTATCTTGGCTGGTTGGGCATCTAACTCAAAGTACCCTTTACTAGGCGCACTTCGAAGTGCATCGCTATTAGTGTCTTATGAAATCGTGATTGGCTTTGCCTTAGTAACGGTTGTAATGATTGCAGGCAGTGTTAATCTTAATACCATTGTGACTGGCCAGCAGGGCGGCATTATAAATTGGTACTTTATTCCTTTATTTCCAATGATGATTATCTTTTTCATCTCAGCATTAGTTGAAACCAATCGTGCGCCTTTTGACGTAGTCGAGGGTGAATCAGAAATCGTAGGTGGAACCCATGTTGAATATTCTGGCATGACATTTGCTGTATTTTTCCTAGCAGAATATGCCAATATGATTCTAATGGCAGTGCTGGCAGTGGTTCTATTTTTTGGTGGCTGGCACTCTCCATTTGAAGGGATTGCTTATCTTGAAGCTATCTTTAACTGGATACCAGGCATTATCTGGCTATTAGCAAAAACAACATTCTTTATGTTCTTGTATTTATGGGTGAGAGCAACTTTTCCACGCTTTCGGTATGATCAGATTATGCGTCTGAGTTGGAAGGTATTTTTACCCATCACTATTTTTTGGATTTTTGTGGTCGCAATAATGACCCAATTACACATTGGTCCGTGGTTTTCATAAAAGGTTAAGAGATGATTAATAAACTGAAAAAAATAATAAAAAGCCTTAGCTTAAGTGAGTTACGTTCGGGCATGAAGATTACCGGCAAAGAACTTTTTAATACCAAAACTACCGTACAGTATCCGGAAGAAAAAACGCCAATTTCTCCAAGGTTTAGAGGATTACATGCATTACGTCGCTACCCAAATGGAGAAGAGCGTTGTATTGCTTGCAAACTGTGTGAGGCGGTTTGTCCAGCTAACGCGATCACTATTGAATCTGAAATGCGTGACGATGGAACAAGACGCACCACCCAATATGACATTGATTTATTTAAGTGTATTTTTTGTGGCTTTTGTGAAGAAGCATGTCCAGTGGATGCGATTGTTGAAACACAGATATTTGAATATGCATTTGAATCAAGAGATGGCAGTATCATGACTAAGGATCGATTGTTAAAAGTAGGCGATGACAATGAAGAAAGCATTAGCCAAGCAAGATCTGAAGACGCCAAATATCGATAAGGATAAACAAAAATGGGTTCCGAACAAATAATTTTCTATTTTTTATCATTTTGGCTGATAGCTTCCTCGCTAGCCATGATATTTTCTCGTAATGCAGCAAAAGCAGTATTATTTTTAGTGCTGAGTTTTTTTTCAGTAGCAAGTGTTTGGATCTTATTAGAGGCTGAATTTTTAGCCATTACTTTGATTCTTGTTTACGTAGGTGCTGTCATGGTACTGTTCTTATTTGTCATTAAGATGCTTAATATTGATAAGTCAACACTGCGTGCTAAGTTTGCTGGTTATTTACCGCTTGGCCTAATTGTCGCGTTAATTATTATTGCTGAAATGACGTTAGTGTTAGGTAATGCCCAATTTGGATTAGACGTTATGCCAGCACCCGCAAGACATGGTGCAGATTATAGTAATATTACCGAGTTGGCTTTGCAACTTTATACAACCTATGTATACCCATTTGAATTAGCTGCAGTATTATTACTAATAGCTATTATTGCCGCTATCACTTTGGTGCATAAAAAAGAAATCAACCGAAAGCAACAATCTATTTCTGAGCAGGTTAATGTGAGAGCAAAAGATAGAGTGCGAATCGTGTCAATCACCTCATCGTCTAAGGAGAATAAGTAATGGTCAGTTTGAGTGATTACTTAATTTTAAGTAGTGTTATTTTCTGTATTGGCTTAGTGGGTATTTTTGTTAACCGTACTAATATCATTACTTTGTTGATGTGCGTAGAGCTTATTTTGGCTGCAGTTAATACGAATTTTATTGCTTTTTCTCATTTTCTGGGCAATGAAGCGGGTCAGATTTTTGTATTTTTCATCTTGACTGTTGCTGCTGCAGAAGTAGCCATTGGATTGGCCATCTTGACACTCTTATTTAGAGTGCGCGGATCGATCGATGTTGACGTCACTAATAGTTTAAAGGGGTAATGATGGAGCAAATATATTTAACAATTGCTTTGGCACCTTTGGTAGGAGCGATCTTTGCTGGATTTTTTGGCTCGTTACTCGGCAGAATGGCAACTACTGTTATAACAATTGCGGGCGTACTAATATCCACTATTCTATCTTTTTATGTATTCAATCATCATGTACTAGAAGGCGGTGAAGTTTTTAATCAAAACCTTTACACCTGGATGCAAATTGGCGAACTTAATATCAGTGTTGGATTTTTAATTGACAACTTAACTGCCATCATGCTCGTGGTGGTATCGTTTGTGTCGCTTATGGTGCATATTTATACGATTGGCTATATGCACGATGACGCCGGCTACACTAAGTTTTTTAGCTATATTTCGTTATTCACTTTCTCTATGTTTATGCTGGTGATGAGTAATAACTTCATGCAGTTATTCTTTGGTTGGGAAGCAGTTGGTTTGGTCTCGTATCTGTTAATTGGTTTCTGGCATCATAAAGAAAGCGCTGTTGAAGCAAACTTGAAAGCTTTTTTAGTTAATCGTGTAGGAGATTTTGGCTTTTTACTAGGTATTGCTTTGGTGCTTATGTATTTTGGCTCGCTAGATTATGTCGAAGTATTTGCAAGCCTAGGCAATGTCACTGGCGTAACCATGCTTGATGGCACTAGCGTTATTACTGTTATTTGTATTTTATTATTCATTGGTGCCATGGGTAAATCTGCCCAAGTACCACTTCACGTTTGGCTACCCGGTTCGATGGAAGGTCCAACACCAATCTCAGCATTGATTCACGCAGCCACTATGGTGACAGCTGGTATCTTTATGGTGTCGCGCATGTCGCCAATGTTTGAGCTTAGTGAGACAGCACTTATAGTAGTAATGGTGGTGGGTGCGATTACTGCCTTATTTATGGGCTTATTAGGCATCGTACAAAACGATATTAAAAAAGTAGTGGCTTATTCAACACTCTCACAACTTGGCTATATGACTGTAGCATTAGGTGTGAGCGCATACTCAGTGGCTATTTTTCACCTCATGACTCACGCTTTCTTTAAGGCACTACTTTTCTTAGCAGCGGGCTCAGTAATTGTAGCCCTACACCACAAACAAGATATTCGTAAGATGGGTGGTTTGCGTAAAAAAATGCCAATAACTTATTGGACTTCATTAATTGGTACATTGGCACTTATTGGCTTCCCAGGCTTTGCAGGTTTTTATTCAAAAGATATGATTATCGAAGCGGTGCATTTCTCTCAACTACCATTTTCTGATTGGGTTTATGTCGCCGTTGTTATCGGTGTTTTTATTACGGCTTTCTATTCACTTAGGATGTTCTTTTTGGTCTTTCATGGTGAATCAAGAATGGATGAACATACGGCATCACATGTCAAAGAGTCACCTTTTAGTATTACTTTACCCCTTGTGGCTTTGGCGATACCATCTGCGCTGATTGGTTATCTTACTATTGACCCAATGCTGTTTAATGGCTGGCTCGATAATGCCATCACAGTGGCTACAAATCATACTTCAATGGCAAGTCTTGAGGCTAATTTTCATGGTGCCAATGGAATGATTCCTCATGCATTACAAACGCTACCTTTCTGGATGATGGTCGGCGGTATTGCTAGTGCTTGGGTGTTGACACTTTATAGATCGCAATGGGCAGACTGGATTCAAAAGAAATTTCATCGCAGTAACTACGTATTAGAATCACTTTATGGTTTTGATCGTTTAAACGATATTGTCTTTGTAGGTGGCATTAAAAAACTAGGTAACTTCTTATGGAAGGTGTCAGATTCTGGACTAATTGACAAAATACTCGTCAATGGCAGCGCAAGATTTGTTGGATTTATCGCCTCAATGGTTCGCCCAATACAAACAGGCTATGTTTATCATTATGCATTTTTCATGATTGTTAGTTTATTAATTATTTTAACTTGGGTACTGTTTGCAGGTGATAACCCACTACTTGAGCTTTAACGATGGATAATTCATTACTTAGTTTGTTAATTTGGCTGCCAATTTTTGGCGGTGCATTGGTTATTTGGCTGGGCAACGAGCGAGCTAATACAGCACGTTGGTTGAGCGTTTCTCTCTCTATTGTGGTGTTTATTATGTCACTGAGTTTGTATACCGAGTTTGACTCAAGTACTCATCTGATGCAATTTGAAGAGAAAGCTTCTTGGATCTCTCAGTTTGATGTTTACTATCATATTGGTGTAGATGGCATTTCAATGCCATTGATTATCCTTACAACATTTTCAAGTATTTTGGTATTGATTGCAGGTTGGGAGGTTATTCAAACGCGCCCAGCACACTATATGGCTGCATTCTTGATGATGGAAGGATTAATCATTGGTGTGTTTTCTGCACTTGACGGCATTCTTTTTTACGCATTTTGGGAAGCATCACTGATTCCAATGTTGTTGATTATTGGTGTGTGGGGTGGCGACAACCGAGTTTATGCTGCGATCAAGTTCTTCTTGTATACGTTTTTGGGCTCGGTATTTATGTTGGTATCGCTCATCTACATGTACAACAAAGGTGGCTCATTTTCTATTCTAGACATGCATAATCTTAGTTTAAGTGCTAGCGAACAGGCTTGGATTTTCTGGGCATTC
The DNA here is from genome assembly GCA_028352435.1 of Candidatus Thioglobus sp. Taxonomy (GTDB): domain Bacteria; phylum Pseudomonadota; class Gammaproteobacteria; order PS1; family Pseudothioglobaceae; genus Thioglobus_A. Next base: position 90,853 of record JAOMMB010000001.1, read on the forward strand.
TTCATGGCTTTTGCCGTTAAAGTGCCGATGTTTCCTGTACACACTTGGCTACCTGATGCTCACGTTCAAGCGCCAACGGGTGGCTCGGTTATCCTTGCCGCTATTATGCTTAAGATGGGTGGTTATGGTTTCTTTCGTTTTTCATTGCCGATCACGCCAGATGCTTCTTTAGAGTTTTCAGAAATCGTAATTATTCTTTCTTTGATTGCCATTGTTTATATTGGCTTTGTGGCTTTGGTTCAACGTGATATGAAAAAGCTTATCGCTTATTCATCAATCTCACACATGGGTTTTGTAACACTTGGTGTCTTTGCTTTATTCCTAGCCTACACGCCAGGCGCAGCAGAAGGCGCGCTGCTTGGTCTTGAGGGTGCGATGATTCAAATGATTTCTCACGGCTTTATATCTGCTGCTATGTTCTTAGTAGTGGGTGTTTTATATGACCGTCTTCATTCAAGAGAAATCTCCACCTACGGCGGTGTAATCAACTCCATGCCAAAGTTTACAGGCTTTGCGGTGTTATTTGCTATGGCCAATGCTGGCTTGCCAGGCACCTCAGGTTTTGTGGGTGAATTTATGGTGATTCTTGGCGTGATGCAAGCTAATATTTGGTACGCTGTTTTAGCCGGAACCACGCTTATCGTTGGTGCTGCATATACTTTATGGATGGTTAAGCGCGTATTTTGGGGTGAAGTAACTAACCCAGCTGTTTCAACCTTGTCAGATATTAATGCTAGAGAGTTTGGCATCTTGGCGATACTGGCTGTTGCAGTGGTTGCGATGGGTTTATACCCACAGCCCGTGATTGACGTTATGCATGTTTCCATTGAGCACTTATTAAACCAAGCCTTAACCTCTAAACTTTAAGTATTAGCATTATGAATAATATGTACACATTTGACACATCAACTTTATGGGCTGCTTTGCCTGAAATATTCTTATTAGGTGCGATTGTGGTAGTGCTTTTATTAGACCTATTTTTAACCAAGCCTTTCAAGCAAGCTACCTATTATTTAATGCAAATTAGCTTATTCATCACAGGTGTAATGGCTTTTAATTTAATCGATCAACCGCAAACCATCATCTTTAGTGGCTCGTTTATTTTAGACAACATGGCTTCGGTCTTTAAAGTCTTCATGATAGGCTCAACTATGGTGGCTATGGTTTATACCCGCCATTACCTTATTCAGCATGCACTATTCAGAGGCGAGTATTTTGTCTTGGTACTTTTATCCGTATTAGGCATGATGGTAATGGTTTCGGGCTATAGCTTATTAACGCTATATCTCGGATTAGAAATTTTATCTTTATCACTTTACACCCTTATCGCCATTGCACGAGAGCGAGCAGGTGCGGTAGAAGCAGCACTAAAATACTTTGTGCTAGGCGCTATCGCATCAGGCTTGTTACTTTACGGCATGAGCATGATTTACGGTATTAGTGGTAGTATTAATATCACCGATATTGCTAATTTTGCTGCTAACGCCGACCTAGCTTCAAGAGAAACCCTTATTTTAAATTTTGGCCTAGTATTTTTAGTTATCGGTATTGCCTTTAAACTAGGCGCTGTGCCGTTTCATATGTGGGTGCCAGATGTCTATCAAGGCGCACCAACTTCAGTAACGCTATTTTTATCCACCGTGCCAAAAGTAGCAGCAGTTGCTATGTTGGTTCGTATCTTGGTAGACGGTCTAGGTGCAATGCATGCTTATTGGGCAGATTTGTTTATGGTGCTAGCCGTGTTGTCTATCGCACTTGGCTCGGTAGTTGCACTGATGCAAACCAACATCAAACGTTTATTGGCGTATTCCACCATCTCGCACGTTGGCTTTATTATGCTAGGCTTTGTTACCGGTGTTATCAGTGGATATGGTGCGGCAGTTTTTTACGTATTTGTCTATATTTTGATGAGCTTAGCGGCATTTGGTATCGTTATTCTTCTGAACAAAAAAGGCTTTGAAGCGGATCAAATCTCAGACTTTAAAGGCCTTAGTAAGCACTCACCTTGGTTTGCATTAATGATGTTAGTGGTCATGCTATCCATGGCAGGTGTGCCACCTTTTATTGGCTTTTATGCCAAATTCTTTATACTGCAACAAGTCATCTCAGCTGGCTTTGTAACACTTGCAGTGGTGGCGGTGGTGTTTGCTGTGATTAGTGCTTATTATTATTTACAAATTATCAAATCTATGTACTTTGAAGAGTCTGATAAAGACATCACTATTACCGCACCGATGGATATGCAACTAGTTTTATCAATCAATGCAGTATTAATTTTAGTGGTTGGTATATTCCCAGATTTTTGGATAAAACTCTCTCTTTCATTGTTCTAAAGAGCTAATTGGCAATATTTGCCAAATTTTTATTAGCTTGTTAAGTTTTGGTGTTTATATGCGTTATTTGACCTATAAATTGCCAAAATTCTTATAAAAAGCACGCTTTAAGCCCATAAACCAAGGTTTTTACGAGTATTTATCTAGTAAAAATCCTTATTTGATAACAATTTAGCTCTATTTTGATTATTTCCAATATTTCTCAAAAGATAGTTTCATTAATCTGGCACTATTTCAAAGATATTCTAGTTTTAAATCAAGAAAACGCCAACCCTTGGAGTGGATTGCCTATAATGCATAAGTCATTACATGGTATTACACATACTATTGAAATAAAAACTATTCGCACTCAACACAACACGCTCAACCAATGAAAATATTAATAAGAAATCTTCCTCGCACACTATTAGAAAACGGACTTAAAGAATTGTTTGAAGCCTATGGTGATGTGCAATCTTGCACAATCGTATTAGACAAAACAACAGGCGAATCTAAAGGTTTTGGCTTTGTCGAGATCGCAAAAGTTGGCGATGCCAAAGCAGCCATACAAGGTCTTAATGGCAAACCTGTTAATGGCAATAAAATTAGAGTCAAAAAAGCAGAAAAAACAAACGATGCTAAGTAGTTTTAAGCATTAGTAATGGGCTCGGATCAAGAAAACAATATTCATCATCAAGACCCACTCCACGGTCTTACACTTAAAACGATCGTCACTGACTTAGTACAGCATTTTGGATGGGAAGAGTTGGCCAAGCGTATTGACATAAACTGCTTTAAGAGTAATCCTAGTATTAATTCTAGCTTAAAGTTTCTACGAAAAACCCCCTGGGCAAGACAAAAAGTTGAGCAACTGTATTTAAAGCAGTAGTTTTATTGCTATTTTTCTTTCTTATATAGCGGCATTTCACTTTTAGCTATTTTTTAGTTCAATATCACCAAGATCTGGTATTTTTTGCCCTTTAAAAGAGGTACTAGGTCTAACCCAAGCATGGCCATAAATCACTTCATAGCTAGCGGGGAGCTTGCCATCTTGTCGGTAAGATTCGTATATCTGGATCATTAGCTGAAACTTATCCTTGCCCATGAGTGATTTTGAGCGCGAGTTAACACTTTGTGCGCCGATGGCTTTTAAGTCTCTTAGAAGATCAATAACGCTTTGATAGGTGAGTGTTAGATGCTCCATTTCCATCACTGGAGATTGAAAGCCATTTTGTAAGAGTTGATCGCCAATATCGTGCATGTCAGTGAAGGTATTGACATGGGTTTCGTTGTCCACCACTGACCAGCTCTTTTTTAGCTCTTTAAGGGTATCTGGGCCAAAGGTAGAGAATAGGATTAATCCATCATTTTTAAGTACTCTATGGATCTCTGAGAATAACTGATTCAGATCAGGACACCACTGCATCATTAAACTGGATACAACGATATCAACACTATTATCTGCCAAAGGAAGATGACTAGCATTAGCACAAATTTTGTGGCTTGCTGGGTTATGCTTAAGAGAGTTTTGGGCAAAATCTAGGCAGATAATTTGCGAGTTCACAAAACGCTTTTCAAGCTGCTGAGACAGTAGCCCTGTACCAGAACCTAAATCAAGAATTACATCAGACTTGGTGGTAATAACATCAAGTTTTTTACTGAGTCGAGTGGCGATTTCTTTTTGCAAGAATGCATGCTCTTCATAATCACTTGAGGCTTTATTAAAAGCTGCTCTTACTTGAGACACTGAACAGCCTTATGAGTGATATCTTGTATGAGTTTAAAATAATGATCAGCACCCGGTTTAATATCAAAGCCGATAATATCAATATCTGCTGTTTTAATTTTCAAACCTTCGGTTAAGGTGTTAATACGCTTATGCTGGGTTTCAGTAGTGAAGAGCAAGCAAGTAACTTTCTCATCTTTGATGATTTGTTTGGCTTTTAGGATTTTAAAAATACTCAGGTTTTCACCATGTTGACTACTTACACTGCCAACACTCTTAAGCTCATAATTTTCAATAAAATGCTCAAAAGCATTATTATAAGTCATTAGTGGCTGGTTGGTATAGTTTGATAATTGTTGTTGAGTAATATCTTGAAGTTCATCAAGTTTATGTTTAAGTGTGTCCAAATTACTAAGATAAATAGCTTTGTTTTTTACATCAATTTTTATAAGCCTTTGGCTTAGTGCTTGAGTAAAGCTGTGCATATCTTCTATATTTAACCAACTATGATGATTAACTGAGCCGGCATGTTCGTGCTCATGCTCATGCTCGTGACCTTGCTCGTCTTCACTTTGATCAACCGTTAGTACTTTATCTGCTTGAATATTACGAATAGATTTGGCTAAACCTTCTTCAAAATCAGGATGAACAATCACTACTAAATCAGCTTGTTCAAGTAAAGATATTTGTGACGGCCTTAGATGCGCATGGTGTGCTGATTGATTGCCACTCAGTAGTAATGTTGGTGTGCTAACGCCCTGAGTAAGAGCACTTACAATTGAATGAATGGGTTTAATGCTCACCACAATGTTTGGGCTTGCAAGGGTATTGGTTGCAAATAGCAGTGTGATAAAAGGTAGGTGAAATTTCATGTTGGTGATTATACTATTTTTGGCAAATGAAGACAGCCCGCTTAGGTGCAGGCAATCCTTCGATGGTTAAATTGTCATCATTTGGATCTAGAAAATCTTTGATAGATTGTGTGTTGTCACCAATCCAGTGTGTGGCTCGCTGCTCTTCTGGCGTGGTTTTGGTGACATCAACAAGTTTTATATTTTTAAAACCCGCTGTTTGTAGCCAAGTATGTAGCGTGTCAGTGGATGGTAAACACCAAACATTTCGCATGCGAGCATAACGATCTTGTGGAATAATTTGATCACCATACTGCTGGTCGATAATTAAAGTTTCTAAAATAAGTTCAGCATTATCTGTCATGACGTTCATGAGTTGTTTAAGATGCAGCATGTGATCTTTTTGGTGGTACAAAACACCCATAGAAAAAACACTGTCGAATAAAGATCCTTCAGGCATTTGCTCTAGTTTTAAAGGCAAAACATAAGCTTGTAGTGGCTGACTTATCAATGTACGAATAGCTTGGAATTGATAATTAAAGAGCAAAAATGGCTCGATACCAACAGCAATTTTAGCACCTTGCATGGCCATTAAATAGGTGAAATAGCCATTGCCAGAGCCAACATCCAAAACAGACTTACCAGCGAGTGGTTTTATATGATCCTTGATTCGGTCCCATTTCATATCGCCACGCCATTCACTCTCAAGTGCTAAATTGCCAATTTGATAAGGGCCTTTTCGCCAAGGCATAAGCTGTTTTAAAGACTGGGTTAGATTTTCAATATCCACTTGAGTGTCAATACAAACATAAGGATGCTTAAACGTAGCTTTACCAGGCTGTATTTGTTGAATATCGGCAATTGCCCGCTCCCATTTGGGAATATTGCCATTATTTACTGAGAATGCTTGGTTTGATAATTCAACTAATTGATCACAAATAGGTGATAGGATTGTCATATTACAATATTTTTCAAAATCGTTAATCATAAAAAACCAAGGTGATATAAAATGAAATGGTAAAGATGAATTTTAAATTATTTGGAGATTGAAGATATGACGATTAAAACATTAACTTTTGTAGCAGCAATAACATTAGCGACTAGTATTATTGCCGGTGGCGATGACCGTGATATGGGCCCAGTAGAGTCTTTTGACTCAATGCAGCCTGTGACTGGTAAAACTGTTATTACTGAGCAAGCGCCAGATACAATGACATTAAGTAAAGTGATTGGTAAAACGCCATCAGGTGTTGCGGTAACACAAAGAGCACACCAAGCTTGTCAAGATAAATTAGGTTTATCAGATTCTAACATTGCTATATTTAAAGCTGCACTAGCTGTTGGTTCTGAATATAACACTGGCCCTATTGATGCAATGGGTACGTTGTTCTCTCCTGAGCGTTGGGAAGATTACTATAACTGTATTGGACGTTTTAGCTTTAATGCTGAATCATTTAAATAGACTATAGCAAGAACAAAAAAAAGCCTGCAATTGCAGGCTTTTTTTACGTCTAGAGAAAAGTTTAAATCTCTAGTAGTGAGTTTTCTTTATCAGCTAATTTTGACTCTACCTCTTTCACGCTGATATCTGTTATTTTTTGAACATTGTCTTCTGCTTTTCTAGCCTCATCCTCTGAAACTTCCTTGTCTTTTAAAAGATCTTTAAAATCAGAGTTAGCATCTCGACGAATATTGCGAATGGCAATTTTGGCATTTTCAGCTTCATCTCGCACAACTTTAACTAAATCACGTCTGCGCTCTTCAGTTAGGGGAGGAAGAGGGATGCGAATTACTTGGCCCATGGTTTGAGGATTAAGTCCTAAGTCTGAAGTCATGATGGCTTTTTCTACTGCCGCTGACATATCTTTTTCCCAAACAGAAACCTTAAGTGTGCGTGAATCTTCAGCAACAATGTTACCCACTTGAGATAAAGGCACCATTGATCCGTAATACTCTACTTGAACCTGCTCAAGCAGTGAAGGGTGTGCACGACCTGCTCTAATTTTTCCAAAGTTAGTTTCAAGTGAAGCGATGCTTTTAGTCATACGATCTTGAGCATCTTGTTGAATTTCATTTAACATAATTAGTTCCTTACAATGGTTCCTAAGGATTCACCCTTAAGAATATTAGACAATGTGTTTGCATCTTCAAGCATGCTAAAGACACAAATTTCAATATGATGTTCACGACACATGGCAAAGGCTGAGGTATCCATAATCTGTAGATTTTTTGAAATAGCTTCATCAAAACTTAGTGTGTCGTAGCGAGTTGCACTAGCGTCTTTCATTGGATCAGCTGTATAAACACCATCTACTTTAGTGGCTTTAAATACTGCATCTGCACCAATTTCAATAGCTCTAAGTGTAGCGCCAGTATCCGTAGTAAAACAAGGTGCGCCTGTACCTGCTGAAAAAATAACCACTTTGCCTTCGCTCAGTGCTTGCTTAGCTTTGTTATGATCCATTGGCTCACAAACACCACCACCAATTGGAAAGCCAGACATAACTAAGACATCAACATCATTTTTACGGCAAGAATCTGAAATAGCTAATGCATTTATGACAGTGGCCAACATGCCCATATGATCACCAGTGACACGGTTCATGCCAGCTTGGGCTAGTGCTGCACCGCGAAAAATATTACCACCACCAACAACAATACCAATTTCCACACCTTGTTTCTGCACAGATTTAATAATGCCAACAACTTTATCCAAAGTGTCTGGATCAACAGTATTTTCAGGGCTGGCAAGTGCTTCACCGCTAAGTTTTAATAAGATGCGTTTGTATTTGTTCATGCTTAGTTTAGGTATTAGTAATAGTCATATAAAGAATAGAGTGATTTTACCTAGCTTGCTCGTTATAATGAACCCTTTGTCCGACATAATTTAACCTTGCATATGGATCAGATTAGCATACGTGGCGCTCGCGTTCACAATTTAAAGAATATTGATATCAACATACCGAGAAATAAGCTTGTGGTAATCACAGGTTTGTCTGGTTCGGGTAAGTCATCTTTGGCTTTTGATACTATTTATGCAGAAGGGCAAAGGCGCTATGTTGAGTCTTTATCAGCTTATGCAAGACAGTTTTTATCTCTGATGGAAAAGCCAGATGTTGACCATATTGAGGGACTATCTCCAGCAATTTCTATTGAGCAAAAAGCCACATCGCACAACCCGCGCTCAACTGTTGGTACGATCACTGAAATTTATGATTATTTAAGATTATTATTTGCTCGCGCTGGTATTCCAAAGTGTCCAGAGCATGAGATTGATCTTCAATCACAAACTATCTCCCAAATGGTTGATAGTATTATCGCTTTACCTGAGGGTGAAAAGATTATGCTGTTAGCACCCATCGTACAAAATCGTAAGGGTAGTCATAAAAAATTACTAGAAGAATTATCACATCAAGGATTCTTACGCGCCAGAGTTGATGGTGAAGTGATGTATATGGATGAAATGGAAGAGCTGAACGGCAAAACCAACCATACAATTGAAATTGTTATTGATCGCCTTAAAGTTCGTGAAGACATTGCTTCACGCCTATCTGAATCATTAGAAACAGCACTTAATTTAAGCAGTGGTTTGGTTAAAGTATTACCAATGGATGATGAGCCAACTTGGGATGAGATGGTATTTTCTGCCAAATTTTCTTGTATTGAATGTGGCTACTCACTTACTGAATTAGAACCAAGGCTTTTTTCTTTTAACAATCCAGTAGGCGCTTGCCCAACTTGTGATGGTTTGGGTGTTAAAGATAAGTTTGATGCACACAAAGTGGTTGCAAATCCAGGGCTTAGTTTGGCCGATGGTGCAATTTATGGTTGGGGTCGCTCAAATGCTTATTTTTATCAAATCTTAATGTTGGTGGGCCAGTTTTACGGATTTGACATTGAAACTACTTATGAAGACTTAAGCGATGAGCATAAAAAAATTGTGCTTTACGGTAGTGGTGAAGATGAGATTGATTTTTCTAAAATAAAAGGGCGTAAAGGCTGGTCGAATAAAGCCAAACCTTTTGAAGGCGTTATTCCGCGCATGATGCGTCGTTATGAAGAGAGTGAAATTCGCTCAGTTCGTGAAGAGTTGTCTCGCTATGTGATCAGCCAAGATTGCATGGAATGTAATGGCGACCGACTGAACGAAGCAGCTAGAAATGTCTTTATTGGCGGAAAAAATTTGTCTTATATCACCAAGCTTTCCATTGCTAATATCTATGAATTTTTAAATTCACTTGAGCTAGAAGGTTCTAGGGCTAAAATTGCTGACACGGTTTTAAAAGAAATCATCCAGCGATTGGAGTTTTTGATAAATGTTGGACTTGATTATCTAAGCCTTGATCGCAGAGCAAACTCTTTATCGGGTGGTGAGGCTCAACGAATTCGTCTGGCTAGCCAAATTGGTGCAGGACTTATGGGTGTTTTGTATGTTTTAGACGAGCCTTCGATTGGTCTTCATCAGCGAGACAACCAAAAACTTTTAAATACATTGACGTATCTTCGAGATATTGGTAATACAGTGATTGTGGTTGAGCACGATGAAGATGCAATTATGCAAGCAGATTACGTGATTGATATTGGCCCTGGGGCTGGTATGCATGGCGGTGAAATTATTGCAGCTGGCACACCTCAAGAAGTGGCAGATAATCCAAAATCTTTAACGGGTGATTATCTTAGTGGCAGACAAAGTATTGAAGTGCCAAATGTGCGAAAAACCTCAGATCGTTGGCTTGAAATTAAAGGCGCCAATGGTAACAACTTAAATCGGGTTGATTTGGCTATTCCTGTTGGTGTTTTGACTTGTGTCACCGGTGTATCTGGATCGGGTAAATCAACACTGATAAATGATACTTTATACGCTTTAGCAGCGCGTGATTTAAACCGCGCACAAACAACACCTGCAGAGTTTGATAGCATTTCAGGACTAGAGCATTTTGATAAAATCGTCAACATTGATCAAAGCCCAATTGGAAGAACACCGCGCTCTAATCCAGCGACTTATACAGGTATATTTTCTTTAGTTCGTGATCTTTTCTCTCAAACGCTAGAAGCTAGAAGTCGTGGCTATAAGGCAGGACGCTTTAGTTTTAATGTCAAAGGCGGGCGTTGTGAAGCTTGTAAGGGAGATGGACTGATTAAAGTGGAAATGCACTTTTTGCCTGATATTTATGTGCCTTGTGACGTTTGTCATGGCGATAGATACAACCGTGAAACTTTAGAGATTATGTACAAGGGTAAAACCATTTCACAGGTGCTAGACATGACGGTTGAAACGGCTGTAGAGTTTTTTGAACCGATGCCAAAAATTAAACAAAAATTACAAACCTTGATGGATGTTGGCTTGTCATATATTACCTTGGGTCAAAATGCAACCACCTTATCAGGTGGAGAGGCTCAACGTATTAAGCTAGCAAAAGAGTTATCAAAACTTGATACGGGTCAGACACTTTATATTTTGGACGAACCTACAACTGGCTTACATTTTCATGATATTAAACAATTATTATCAGTGATTAATCGACTGCGTGAAAGAGAAAATACCATTGTCATTATCGAGCACAATTTAGATGTTATCAAAACAGCTGATTGGATTGTAGATTTAGGCCCTGAGGGGGGAGACAAAGGTGGGTGTATTGTGGCAACAGGTACTCCAGAAACTGTGAGCAAAGTTAAAGGATCATATACAGGCCAGTACTTACAAAGTTATTTACAAAGCACCTAGTTGATAATTAGTAATTTGATAATGGTAATCTCTGCCATTTTTAACTTGTTTAATTGAGATAGGTAAGTACTGATACTCTGGAAAAAAATACGCTTCTAATTTGTCGCCATCATCAATTTTCTCAATTTTAATAGCTTTAACTGTTTTTTGATTTAAACTAATTGACTGGTTGCCAGTTTTTTTATAATGATGCTGTTTGACAGACTGCCCATTAGCTACCTGGTAAAAAAATTCGGTTTTATCTGGGGCTTTCTCTAAGTCATGAGCCAGTGCTAAAAATAAACTGAGTGGATCTACAACGCTACCAGGCTTGGTATCCCAAGTTAGGATAGTAGGCTGAGTTTTGGTTAGGTTTGAGATAACCTTAAAATGTTTAGAATTAATATCAATCGAGTAATTTTCTTTAACTTGCGCATCTTCTAATTCCATAATTTGATAACTAATATCATCAACACCTAGCTCATCGATTGTAAAAGAGGAGCTAGCAGCAGCAGAATATTTTTTAACAAGTGCGGCAATACCTGTGGTTTTAGCGTTAGCCATGTAGAAAAAATTATCTTCTAATTTATGCAATGTACGAGTCTCTTCTGCAATTTTTAAGCCATTAATAGATAACTGATATTTGGCAAAATGAGGTTCAAGCGCCTGAGTGCTCGCGCAAAATAGCCCTGCTATAACGATTATTGAAGTTTTTATAGACATTGACCATCTAGTATAGCACGATTATCTTTAAGTGATAATCGCCCCTGGGTAAAGCAATGTATAACTTTAGGGAAGAGTTTATGCTCCTCTATTAAAACTCGTTTTGCGAGTGAATCAGCGGTGTCATTTTTAAGCACTTGAACATGAGATTGAGCAATAATAGGCCCACCATCTAGTTCATCAGTAACAAAATGAATGCTGACACCATGTTCACTCTCACCAGCATCAAGTGCTCTTTGGTGCGTATTAAGGCCTGTAAATTTAGGCAATAAAGACGGATGGATATTCAGCATTTTTCCTAAATATTTTTGCGTAAATTCTGCAGTGAGAATACGCATAAAACCTGCCAAAATAATAATACCAGGATTATATTGATCAATAATTTGGCTTAGCTGATGATCAAATGCTTCTCGAGTGGAGAATTGTGTGTGATTGAGCGTATGGTTGGGGATGTTTGCATCTTGGGCGCGTTTAAGCCCATAAGCTTCTTCTTTGTTGCTAATAACTGCTTGAATATCTAGATCAATTTCTTCAGCATTATCAATGATAGACTGTAGGTTTGAGCCGCTTCCAGAAATTAGGATAACACCTTTCATTTAGATAATAACTTGATTACCTTCATTGGCAACTATTTCACCAATTAGCCAGGCTTTCTCACCTTGCTCATTCATATGCTGAATGACTGCTTCACTTTGATCAGCAGGCACAACAAGAACCATACCGGCGCCACAATTAAATACGCGATACATTTCCATGATGTCAATATTACCATTGTCTTGTAAAAATTGGAATATTTCAGGCATCACCCAAGATTTACTGTCTAGCTTTGCAGCTAAGTGATCCGGCAATACTCTAGGAATGTTTTCTATTAGTCCGCCACCAGTGATGTGTGAGATTGCATGGACTGAGTTCTTCTCAATCAGAGATAAAACTGATTTAACATAAATTTTAGTAGGCTCGATAAGGGCCTGTAATTGGGCATCTGTGGGTTTGGACTGTTCTAAGACTTTACGAATAAGAGAGTAACCATTGGAATGAGGGCCTGATGAGGCTAAGGCAACAATGTGATCACCATTAGATACTTTTGAGCCATCGATAACTTTGTCTTTCTCTGCAATACCAACACAAAAGCCAGCTAGGTCATACTCTTCACCTTGATACATACCTGGCATTTCAGCAGTTTCACCACCAATTAAAGCGCAGCCAGAAATTTTACAACCTTCACCAATACCGTGAATAACTGATGTAGTCAATTCAATGTTTAGCTTACCAGTCGCATAATAATCGAGAAAAAATAACGGCTCAGCGCCTTGCACAATTAAGTCATTAACACACATGGCTACCAAATCAATACCAATGGTGTCATGCTTATTAAGCATTTCGGCTACCTTAAGTTTTGTACCAACACCATCTGTTCCAGAAATTAAGACTGGATTTTTGTATTTATGCATTGGCAACTCAAACATAGCGCCAAAGCCACCAAGACCCGCTAATACACCTTCACGCATGGTGGATTTTGCAATTGGTTTAATTTTTTCGATTAAGTCATTACCTTTGGTAATATCGACACCCGAGTCTTGGTAAGTTAATGATGACATATGGTTTTTTCCGTATAATTAATTTTTTTAGATCTCAATTGAACTCGTCGAAAAATGAATTTTTCTAGTGTGCCAAATGCACTTTCAATTTTACGCATTATTTTAACAGTACCTGTTGTAATGACTTTGTTAAATGATCAATATTTTTTAGCAATGGTGTTGTTTTTTATTGCTGGTATTACAGATGGACTAGATGGCTGGATTGCTAAACGCTACTCATTTGAATCTCGCTTAGGCTCTATTCTTGACCCAGTTGCAGATAAACTACTATTAGTGAGTAGCTTTATCACGCTATATATTATTGGCTTGCTACCGATGTGGCTATTGGTGTTAGTATTTTTGCGTGATGTCATGATTGTATCTGGCACGGTAGGATGTTTTATTGGTTCTGGCAACGCTAAGGACGAGCTACTTACTCCTTCAAAGTTATCTAAAATTAATACCGCATTGCAAATTGCTTTAGTCTTGTTTTTGGTTGTTATGCAGCTATATCCATTGCTGGTAGAATGGAGTATGATATTTTTTATCATTGTTGCCACTTCTACAGTCTTAAGTGGTGCGGATTATATTTGGATTTGGATTGAAAAAGTTATCTCCCAAGAAAAAAAATAAGACGGATATGATGAAACAACTTGGATTGCCTATTTCTCTAAATACAAAGATGCTGTTAGGTAATTTTTCTGCTGAAAAAAATCAAGCATTACTTGCTTTTATTGACAATTTATTTCCTCAAGAGCATTCATCAGTTTTATTTGTCTCAGGGTATAAATCTACCGGCAAGACACATCTCTTGCAAGGCTGTATTTTTAAAGCATTAGAGCAGGATTTAAAAGCAGTTTATGTAGATATCAGACAAGTATTACCCACTCATTTTTTAAATACATTGTCTGATTATGATTGGGTCTGTATTGACAATATTGATCAATTAAGTGAGATCCAGCAACAAGAATTGTTTGATCTTTATAATCAAATTAAGCAAACTAAAACCAAGTTAGTAGTTTCAGCTTCAAAGCCCCCTGGTGAATTAACTGTATTAAAGGATCTTAAAACTCGATTATCTTTAGCGGTTGTTTACCGTTTGGAGCAGCTTGATGATCAAGAAAAGATTGATTTAATTCAGCGCAAGATGCAAGATAAAAACCTTGATATCGATGATAAAGTTTATGCGTATCTATTTAAAGTCTTTTCTAGAGATTTAAGCGAAGTGTTGTCTGTGATTGATAAGTTAGATCAGGAATCTTTAAGGCAAAAAAGTCCAATTTCAATTCCTTTTGTGAAGAAAGTTTTAAAAATTTAGCGTTTTTTTCTAAAATTAAATTTAGCAATTCTAGGCATAAGTTTTGAAAAAGGAATTGAAGATAAATCTGGATAATGTGCATTGATCTTATCCACTAAGATTGTAATATCATTAATTTTATCGCCATTATCCACCCCCATTAACTCCTGCAAAGCCAGTAAGCCACCCATTTTTATTTTAGACTGCTGACCAACCGAAAGATTGTTAACGTTGTGAGTTTTTAATACGAAATCACTATTATCTCGTAAGTGATAGTAGACGGATTGACATGAGTCTGATGAGTCATGATTCAAACATGAGCCAAATTCTTTTTCAGCTACACAGTCTTTGGCAGCAAATTTACAGCCACAGCGGCTGCTAAGAATTAAATGTGAAAAGGGACAAGTGAAGTGTTCATAAGCCATAACAATAGGTGTTTTGTGTATTTAATTTACGTTAAGACATTATAATGTAAGCTTTTATTTCGAACGATCGAATATCTGATGAATTACCTACCTATTTTTATTGATATTAAGCAAAAGCCTTGTTTAGTGGTTGGCGGTGGTGATATTGCCTACCGAAAAATGTCACTTTTATTAAAGGCAAATGCCCAAGTAACTTGCGTTGACAAATCAGCTTGTGAAAATGTCCAAGCTTTGGCTGACCAAAACAAGATTGCTTTAATCAAGAGAAACTTTGAAGCCAGTGATATAAATACTCAAGCCCTGATCATTTCTGCCACTAATAATACTCAAGTGAATGCCCAAGTTTCCAAACTGGCTCATAGTGCTAATATTCCAGTAAATGTAGTGGATTCTCCAGATTTGTGTTCATTTATTATGCCATCAATTGTTGATAGATCTCCAATTATAATTGCCATCTCTTCAGCAGGAAAAACACCGGTATTAGCGCGTTTAATTCGTGCAAAGTTAGAGAGTACTATTCCCCATGCTTATGGAAAGTTAGCAGAGTTAGCAGGTAGTTTTAGAGATCAAGTTAAAGCAAAATTTACCAATATTGAGGATAGACGATTTTTCTGGGAGCGATCCTTTTCAGGTATTGTTGCTGAAAAAGTATTCTCTGGACGAGTAGATGAGGCTAAGGCTACTATGCAGAAGCAACTTGACGACTCAACTGATAGTGATGTTGGTGAGGTGTATTTAGTGGGTGGCGGTCCAGGTGATCCTGATCTACTAACATTTAAAGCCTTGCGCCTCATGCAACAAGCAGATGTTATTTTGTATGATCGCTTAGTTTCAGAAGGTGTGATGGAATTAGTTAGGCGAGATGCTGAACTTATTTATGTCGGTAAAGAGCGTGATAATCACAGCGTACCTCAAGAGGGCATTAACCAATTATTGGTTGATTTGGCTAAAAAGGGTAGACGCGTTTGTCGCTTAAAGGGCGGTGATCCGTTTATTTTTGGACGTGGAGGCGAAGAAATTGAAACCTTAGCTGAAAATGGCATTCCATTTCAAGTTGTACCGGGTATTACTGCAGCATCAGGTTGCTCAACTTATTCAGGAATTCCATTAACGCATCGTGATTACTCACAATCTTGTCGTTTTGTAACAGGCCACCTTAAAGATGGCAGTATGAACCTACCTTGGGACGAATTGGCAGTTGAGCAGCAAACCATTGTGTTCTATATGGCACTTAAAGGTGCAAAGCATTTATCAGATAAGCTTATAGAACATGGAATGCGTGGCGATATGCCAGTGGCCCTAGTTGAGAAAGGTACAACACCTGATCATCGTGTATGGACAACAACGCTAGTTGAATTACCAACAATTGTGGCTACTCAGCCAATCAAGGCGCCAACGTTAATTATTGTTGGTGAAGTGGTTAAATTAAGAGAAAAACTTAATTGGTTTGATCCGAGTGATTAGTCTTTAGCGCCCATTGATTTAAAGATTTTTCCTGCTGGACAAAAACCAGTAAAAGCAGATTGGAATAAATTAAAACCCACAAAGAAAGTTAGCCATAACCAGTTTGCTTCTGCAAACATATTGCTGTTATTTACAAGTAATGAGATCATGATAATGGCGCCCGCCATAGCGGATACTGCGTTGTTAACTTTCATTTGTTTATTCCTTAGTTTCAAAGCCCCATTATAATCCTATATTAGGTATAATTTCAAATTCTTCGCGGGAGTGGTGGAATTGGTAGACACGCTGGATTTAGGTTCCAGTGTCGTAAGACGTGAGAGTTCGAGTCTCTCCTTCCGCACCATATTTATACAAGGTGACATATGAAGACGTTTATTCTACATAGTCAAGACTTGTCAATAGCAAAACTTGTTTCTAAAAAAGTTGACGCTGTTGTTCAACAAAAGCGAACTCATTTTCGCTTTACCACAAATAAAATTATTGATTTAGACGCCTTAAGAGAGGCGTTTAAACTCGATTTTAATTTTGTGCCTGCGTCATTCTCACCCAATCAAACTGCACTTTTAGTGAGCGACATGGATTCAACTTTAATCAATATTGAATGTATTGATGAAATTGCCGATTTTGCTAATTTAAAGCCACAAGTAGCAAAAATTACCGAGCTTGCTATGCAAGGCAAGATTGATTTTGACGCTTCTTTAGCGCAGCGTGTTGCCCTATTAAAAGGCTTAGATGTTTCAGTATTGGAAAAGGTTTATACAAATAAGCTTCAAGTAAATGCTGGTGGAAGAGAGCTGATCGATTTCTTAAAGAGTAAGCATATCAAAAGTGCAGTGGTATCTGGTGGATTTACTTACTTTACTGATCGATTGACCAAAGATATTGGACTTGATTATTCTAGGGCTAATATTTTAGAAGTTGAAAATGGCTGTTTAACTGGTCTCACTCAAGGTGGTATTATTAACGCAAAAGCGAAAGCTGATTTTGTTCATGAACTGTGCCAAAAGCATACATTTGACGCCATTCAAGTGATTGCTGTTGGCGATGGTGCAAATGATTTGGCGATGATGAAAGTTGCAGGACTGTCTGTTGCATACCATGCAAAACCAATTGTGGCAAAACAGGCGGATATCTCCATTAATGTTGGTGGATTAGATAAAATTATAGATTTATTTGATGAATAATTTAATATGTTAGTTGAACTTGGACATTTCGCATTAGTTTTAGCAT
The DNA here is from genome assembly GCA_028352435.1 of Candidatus Thioglobus sp. Classification (GTDB taxonomy): domain Bacteria; phylum Pseudomonadota; class Gammaproteobacteria; order PS1; family Pseudothioglobaceae; genus Thioglobus_A. The sequence continues at coordinate 108,162 of JAOMMB010000001.1, forward strand.
TGGCTTTTACTTTCTTGCAAGTTATATTGCCAACAATAGGGCTTATTAAAGGTGATTTTTCACTAGCCCAGCTATCACGTCCTATGTTGTGGGCTCAGTTCTTTTGGGTGTTGGTAGCATTTGCTGTTTTGATGTATGCGTTCGTTGTAGATGATTTCTCTGTTAAGTATGTAGCCAATAATTCTAATACTGATTTACCAGACATGTTTAAGATTTCAGCTGTGTGGGGTGCACATGAAGGATCATTATTATTGTGGGCGTTGGTATTATCAAGTTGGAGTTTAGCAGTTTCAATTTTTTCTAAACGGCTACCAAGAGACGTTCTAACTCATATTCTTATTATTCTAGGTGTCATTAGTATTGGATTTTTATTATTCCTATTACTCACCTCTAACCCATTTGAGCGATTAGATATTATTCCTTTGCAGGGTCGAGAACTTAATCCGTTATTACAAGATTTTGGCCTGATTATTCACCCACCAATGCTTTACATGGGTTATGTGGGCATGGCTATACCATTTGCTTTTGTGTTGTCATCTCTTATTCGTGGACAGCTTGATTCTACTTGGCTAAGATGGTCTCGTCCTTGGACTTTGGTGGCTTGGTCATTCTTAACCTTTGGTATTACGCTAGGCTCATGGTGGGCATATTATGAGCTCGGCTGGGGCGGTTGGTGGTTCTGGGATCCAGTTGAGAATGCCTCATTTATGCCATGGTTAGTAGCAACTGCGTTAGTGCATTCACTCAGTGTGAGTGAAAAGCGTGGCGCCTTTAAGCATTGGACTGTATTGCTAGCCATTGCAGGATTTTCTTTAAGTTTATTAGGTACTTTTTTAGTCAGATCAGGCATTTTAACGTCGGTTCACTCCTTTGCGTCAGACCCTGCTAGAGGTGCATTTATTTTAGCCTTCTTGATTGTTGTTATCGGTGGATCATTAGCACTATATGCATGGCGGGCTTCACTCATGCGTAGCCAAAACTCTTTCTCTTGGCTATCTAGAGAGAGTGGACTGTTGGTTAATAACATTTTGTTAGTTGCCGCTATGTTGAGTGTTTTTCTAGGCACCATGTATCCTCTATTATTAGACTCTCTAGGTTTGGGAAAAATTTCAGTGGGCGCACCATACTTTGACGCTGTGTTTGTTCCGATTATGATTCCTGCTGTTTTAGCCATGGTTATTGCGCCATTCTTACGCTGGAAAAAAGATACGATTTCTCGAATCACGACTGTTTTGAAGCCAGTATGGTTAGGTGTAGGTTTGCTATTTTTGGCCAGCTTTTTAATCGTTGATAATACTTTTGTTTCGTTGGCGGTGTTCTTGTTTATCTGGATTGTTCTGCATTCTATAACATTATTAGTAACCCGAATTCGTCAGAAGGGCTCAATGAGTCTTGCTTTTATTGGCATGATTTTAGCTCATATTGGTATTGCAATATTCTTGCTAGGGGCGACAGTCACAACACAGCTTGGTATAGAAAAAGATATAAAAATGGAAGTTGATCAGCAAATAACCATCAAAGGTTATGAATTTGTATTTAAGGGCGTAGAGAGTTTTTCTCAACAAAACTATCAAGGCCATAAAGGTAAGATTGAAATTTATTTAAAAGGTGATTTGATTGCTAAATTGAATCCAGAAAAACGTCAATACGTCACTGGCATGCCAATGACAGAAGCTGCTATCGATCCAAGCTTGTATCGAGACTTATATGTTGCCTTGGGTGAATCTTTAGGAGATGGTGCCTGGAGTTTGAGAATTTACTACAAGCCACTGATAAGATGGATTTGGCTTGGTGGCTTGTTTATTTCATTAGGTGCTTTATTTGCAGCATTTGATAGAAGATATCGTCTGAGGGTTAAATCATGAGTATGACAATTTGGTTTGGTGTTATGTTGGCTTTATCCATTGCTTGGGCGGTGTGGTTTTTAAAAAGACCATTGGCCGATAATGGGGTTGATTTAGAGCAATCAAACATTGACATTGGAAAGCAAAAAAAGCTTGAGTTACAAGCTGATCTTGCCCAAGGCTTGATTGATCAAGAGCAATTTGAACAAGCGCTTGAAGAGATATCAAATACATTGGCGTTAGAGCTTAAACAAGCAGACTCTAAAACACTGACTAAGTCAAATGCTAATATTTGGATCGTTGTGGTTGTTATACTGCTACCGATTTTTACAATCAGTGTTTATCAAAATTTAAGCAATTACACACCGACTAGTAAGTCAGCTTCTATTGACTTGCCACCTTTAACGCTTGATCAAAGTGTTGTTAAGATTGAGCAACATTTAAAAGAAAACCCGCAAGATGTTAAGGCCTGGAAAATGCTTGGTTTAAGTTATTTTGATTTAAATAAAATTGAAGAGTCACTTAAGGCTTATGAGAAAGCTTATCAAATTGATTCTAGTGACCCCAGGTTATTGGTTGAATATGCATCTGCTTTAATCAGTGCCAATGATGACCAATTTACACCAAAGCCTATAGGGTTGATCAAGAAAGCTTTAGAGATTGAGCCCAATGCCCCTGATGCACTTTACTTAGCTGGCTTGTTTGCCGCTAATGCTCAAGATTTTAAACTGGCTAAAACTCTATGGAATAAGGCATTAAGCGCACTACCTGAGCAAAGTGTTGACCGACAAGCGTTAGTCAGTATTTTGGCAGAGTTAAGTCGTGTTGAAAGTGGCGATATTAGTAATACAGTAACAGTTAATGTGGTGATTTCTGATGAAATATTAGCTAGCCGATCTGCCGATGATTATTTAATGATTTACGCTAAGGCTGCCCAAGGCAGACCAATGCCGATTGCTATTCAAAAATTACCAATTAAAGCATTTAATGGCCAAATAGTATTGAGTGATATGAATTCTATTATGTCAGATAAGCTTTTGTCACAACATGACAAGGCTATTGTTGTTGTGCGAATAAGTGCAACAGGTGGCGCTATGAAGCAAGCAGATGATTTGCAGGTTGCTAGTGAAATTATTACCATTGCAGACAATCCAAGCGTAACCCTAAATCTAAAATAAATCCATGAGTAAAACAATACAACTAGCTCAATCTCTGATTAAAATTGATTCAGTAACGCCTAATGATAAAGGTTGTCAGGCATTAATGACTGATCATTTAAAGCAGTCAAATTTTGAAATCAGCGATCTTAAATTTGAAGAAGTAGACAATTTTTGGGCCCAGCATGGTGCTGGATCTCCTGTATTTGTTTTTGCTGGGCATACTGATGTTGTGCCTGTGGGGGATACCTCAAAATGGGATTTAGATCCATTTTCTGGTGAAGTAAAAGACGGTATGCTGCATGGTCGAGGTGCGGCTGATATGAAAGGTTCTCTGGCGGCTATGCTAGATGCTAGTGAGCGCTTTGTAAAGGATTATCCGGACCATAAAGGCACGATTGGTTATTTGATTACCTCAGATGAAGAGGGGCCAGCTGTTAACGGCACTGTCAAGGTTTGCGAACATTTAAATAAAATCGGACAAAACGTTGATTATTGCTTGGTGGGTGAGCCATCAGCGACTAACGTTTTGGGTGATGTCATTAAAAATGGACGTCGAGGCTCTCTTAATGGCACACTAACGATTGTCGGCAAGCAAGGCCATATTGCCTACCCTCATTTGGCAAATAACCCAATTCATCTAGCTGTTCCAGTTCTGAATGAGCTGTGCGAAGAGTTATGGGATAAGGGTAATGAATATTTTCCTGCAACCAGTTTTCAAGTATCAAACATTCATTCTGGCACTGGGGTGACCAATGTTATTCCTGGTACTATTGAGGTTGTGTTTAATTTTCGTTATTCGACCGAGTCGACTCATGAAGGTTTACAAAAAAGAGTGTGCGATATTCTAGATAAGCACAACCTTAAATATGAAATCGATTGGAACCATTCGGGCTATCCATTCTTAACGCCTAAAGGCGATTTGGTGGCCAGCTGTGTTGACGCTATTAAAAAAGTCATGAATGTGGATACACAACTATCCACCTCTGGTGGCACTTCAGATGGGCGTTTCATAGCGCCGATTTTAAATGCTCAAGTTGTAGAGTTAGGACCTATTAATGCCACGATTCACCAAGTCAATGAGTGCGTTTCAGCCAAAGATTTAAATGATTTAAGTGAAATCTATTATCATATTCTTAAAAATATCTTAGTTTGATATGATGCGTTTTGACGTCATCACCTTGTTTCCTGACATGTTTTGTGCGATTAAGGACGAAGGTGTTGTCGCTCGAGGTATTAAAAAATCATTGCTTGAAATTCATACCTGGCAACTCAGAGATTATTCTGATAACAAGTATCGTAATGTTGATGATAAACCTTATGGCGGCGGCGCTGGTATGGTGATGCAGGTTAAGCCCATTCGAAGCTGCATTGAGCAAATAAAACAAAAAAATCCAAGTTCTAAAATTATTTACTTATCACCTCAAGGTCAAAAACTCACCCATCAACTAGCTATTGAAATCTCCAAACTTGAATCAGTCACACTATTATGTGGGCGTTATGAAGGTGTTGATGAGCGCGTGATTGAGCATGACGTAGACTTAGAGGTGTCCATTGGTGATTATGTGATTAGTGGGGGTGAGCTAGCCGCCATGGTTTTGATTGACAGTGTGAGCAGACATGTACCCGGCGTTTTGGGTAATGTAGAATCCCTTAATGATTCATTTGCTAATGGTTTACTTGATTATCCGCACTATACTCGTCCAGAAATTATTGATGGCCAGCAAGTGCCAGAAGTTTTGCTCAGTGGACATCAAGCAAATATTGATGCTTGGCGTGAGGATCAATCACTTAAAAGCACTAAAAAGAAGCGCCAAGATCTCATTAAAAAATAGCGCTTATTTGCTTTTTTGGAAAAAAAATTTATAATAACTGCATTATTTTACAACGTCGTAGAGTTTTGTAATCAAGCATTGTTGCTAACAAGTTGCCCATGAAGGGTTTATTTCTAATTGCGAATAATAATATTTGTAATTATCAAAGGAGAGAAGTATGAAATTTGTAACGGCAATTCTACGACCGCATAAATTAGATGATGTTAGAGAAGCACTTTCAGAAGTGGGTATATCTGGCATTACAGTCACCGAAGTTAAAGGCTTCGGTCGTCAAAAAGGGCACACCGAGTTATATCGTGGCGCTGAATATCAAGTTGATTTTTTACCAAAAATTAAATTAGAGTTGGCAATACCTGCATCAAAACTTGATGTTGTTATTGACACCATTAGTAATATTGCCAATTCAGGCAAAGTTGGTGATGGCAAAATTTTTGTAACTAATTTAGATAAAGTCGTTCGTATTCGCACAGGCGAAACTGATCAAGACGCACTTTAAGGAGTAAAAAATGAAAAAATTATTAAGTATGTTGGCTTTAATGCCAATGGTTGTGTTTGCCGAAGGGTTAGATGGTGCAAATACTTCATGGATTCTAACGTCTACAGCGTTGGTATTATTTATGACTCTGCCAGGTTTAGCATTGTTTTATGGTGGCTTGGTTCGCACCAAGAATATCCTATCGGTGCTTATGCAGTGTTTTGCCATTGCAGGTATCGTGTCAATTCTTTGGTTAGTTGCGGGCTATTCAATTGCCTTTACAGATGGCAATGCGTATTTTGGCGACTTGTCTAAATTTATGCTATCAGGCATTACTGAAGATACGCTAAGTGGTGATATTCCTGAGAGTTTATTTGCATTATTCCAAATGACTTTCGCGATTATTACCCCAGCTCTGATCATTGGTGGCTTTGCCGAACGCATGAAATTTTCAGCCGTATTGTTGTTTAGTGCAATATGGTTAATTGTTGTTTATGCACCTGTTACTCATTGGGTATGGGGTGGTGGCTGGTTAGGTGAAATGGGTATTCTTGACTTTGCTGGCGGTATCGTCGTGCATATTACAGCTGGTGTTGCGGCATTGGTAGCAGCTATTGTGCTAGGCCCTAGAAATGGGTTTCCAAAAAAGCCGATGCCTCCACACAACATGACCATGACTATCACGGGCGCAGCGATGCTTTGGGTTGGCTGGTTTGGTTTTAATGGTGGCTCAGCACTCGCAGCCAATGGCGATGCAGCCATGGCGATGTTAGTGACGCATATTTCAGCAGCAGCAGGTGCGATGACTTGGATGTTTTATGAGTGGGTTAAATATGGCAAACCAACCGCATTAGGTGCAGTAACAGGTTTGATTGCAGGCTTAGGTACCATTACACCAGCATCTGGCTTTGTTGGCCCGGCAGGTGGCTTGGTGATCGGTATTGTGGCAGGTATTGTGTGTTTTAATGCCGTGATTTTGATCAAGCAAAAATGGAAAATTGATGACTCTTTGGATGTTTTTCCTGTTCACGGTGTGGGCGGTATTATCGGAACCCTAATGGCGGCTGTTTTTGCATCAGATCAACTGGGTATATTCTCAGGCCAAGGCTTAGCAGAAGGGATGACCATCATGTCGCAGCTAAATGTTCAAGTAATTGGTGTTGTGGCAACGATTGTCTATACCGCGATTGCAACTTATATCATTCTAAAAGTGGTTGGCATGATCACTGGCTTACGAGTGAGCGCCGAAGAAGAGCAACAAGGTTTGGATATTGTTTCTCATGAAGAAAGGGGATATGATTTGTAATTTTTATCTGACCTAACAAAAACCCGCTAAAAACTTTGTTCTAGCGGGTTTTTTTGTGTCTATCAAAACCAATTGGTATATAATAATAATAATATTTTATTGTTTATTGTAATGCGCATTAATCACTCTTTAACTGGCTCAATGGTAGCTCTAATAACCCCAATGCACGATAATGGATCGGTAGATTTTGCCGCGCTTGAATCTTTGGTGGATTTTCATGTGGTGTCAGGCACTCGTGCGATTATCTCCATGGGTACCACGGGCGAAAGTGCAACCCTTAATCAAGATGAGCATATTGAAGTCATGCGAGCAACTGTTGAGCTTGCTAATGCGCGGATTCCTGTTATTGCAGGAACGGGTGCTAATTCAACTTCTGAGGCAATTGAGCTGACACAAGCTGCAAAAGATATAGGTGCAGATGCCTGTTTATTGGTGACTCCGTATTACAACAAGCCAACACAAGAGGGCTTATACCAGCACTATAAGTTGATTGCTGAAACGGTGGATATTGATCAAATTTTGTATAATGTTCCGGGTAGAACAGCGGTGGATTTATCGGTAGAAACGGCGGTGCGTTTGTCAGCTGTTAAAAATATTATTGGTATTAAAGATGCTACAGGTGATTTGAATGTCGCTCGTGCATTGATTGATCAGTGTCCAGAAGATTTCTTACTTTATAGTGGTGATGATGCCACGGCGATTGAGTTTATCTTAATGGGTGGTCATGGCGGTATTTCTGTGAGTGCAAATGTTGCACCAGAAGCCTTGGCTAATGCTTATCAGGCTGCATTTGAAGATAATAAAGAGGTAGCTGTATCCATTAATCAGCCGCTGAAAAATTTACATCAAAGTTTATTTATTGAGTCGAATCCAATACCGGTGAAATGGGCGATGCATAAAATGGGCAAATGCGAGCGCGGTATTCGCTTGCCGCTAACAAAATTATCACAAGAGGCTCGAACAATATTAGAGCGAGATTTATTCAATTTGGGAGTTATTTAGTATGATTAAAACATCATTAACAGCGCTACTTTCTTTATCTTTAGTGGGTTGTTTTTCTTTTGAAGAAAAAACCCAAGAACCAGCTCAAAGTTTGGGTGAAAGAGACATTAAATATTACTCTAATAAGACGGTTTCTTCATTGGAGATCCCACCTGATTTAACCAAGCCTAGTTTGCAAAATGCATTTAAGTTAGAGAACTATGTGTCTAATATTCAAGAAGACACGATTAGTTTTTCTAAAAAAGATGAGGCTATTAAAGAGGCATCAAGTATCTTGAGAACGCCATCTAATATTGAGGTGAAAAAATCTGGAGATCGTCGTTGGTTATCGGTTGATAAAACGCCAGAAGCAGTTTGGAATTTATCAAAGAGCTTCTTTAAGTCCAATGGTTTTGCTATTAAAAAAACCAATAAAAAAATTGGTATGATGGAAACTGATTTCTTAGAAAATCATCCTGAAATTCCAGACCGTTCTCTAGGTATTATTCGTTCAATGTTAAAAAAAGCTATCGCAGCTCGCTATGCATTACCTATAGTTGATAAGTATCGCATTCGTATCGAACCAATGGCTGATGGTAAAAAATCAGAAGTTTATTTATCTTTAACTTCTATGGAAGAGGTGTTAACTAATGAGGGTAAAGATGAGGAGAACACCATTTGGCAATCTCGCCCTAAAGATAAGTCATTAGAAACAGAGATGCTATATCGATTAATGACCTTCTTAGGTGGTGATCATGCGGCATCTAGAGAAAAAATTATCCAAGCTAAAGAAGATAAAGTGTTGAATGTAGAGATAGGAAAAGGCATTGGTGGCTACGCTAAGTTGACTTTCTCGTTAGGTCAATATGACACTTGGGACAATATGGGCTGGGCACTAGATCAGCTAAATACTGAAATTGAAGACAAAGATGTTAAAGAAGGTAGCTTCTACATTAGTATTGCTAGAACTGAAGATCAGGGTATTTGGTCACGCATGTTTGGTGATGATGCGATTAAAAAATCATTTCAAATTATCGTTAAACAGATTGATACTGGAAAAACAGAAGTGTACTTTAATGATCTTTCCGAAGAAAATGAACAAGCAACCATTGACTTTAGTTATGAATTCTTGGGAAGTGTTGCTAAGCAATTCTAATTAAGGCCAAGGTGACATTGTCACAACAGACGATTGATCAAATTATTCGCCAGGAAATCTTGGTGGATGATTTATCTGACCAAGATTTAGCACAATTTTGCGAGTTGGCTAATGCCACTTATCGAGATGGCAATCCTATTGTTAGTGATCAGGACTATGATTTCGTTTACCTTCCTGTATTAAAGCAAAGACTTCCACAACATGCATTATTTCAATCGGTTGAACCAGAAGGAGAGGGGTTTTCTGAGGAGAAGGTTTTATTGCCTGAAGCCATGCTTTCTACCGATAAAGCTTATTCTTGGATTGAAATTCACAAATGGATTGAGCGCTTAGAAAAATCAGCCATTGAAATCAATCTAGATATTCAATCTATTCAACTTAAAGCAACACCTAAGCTAGATGGTTTTGCAGGCTTTGATGATGGTGAGCGTTTATATACGCGTGGAGATGGAAAAAAAGGCAGTGATATTTCCAGAGTATTTTCCCGCGGTCTCCAAGTTTATAATGATTCAGGTCGTGGCCAGGGAGCTGGTGAAATTGTTATTAAGCAAAGCTATTTTCAAACACATTTATCTGATAGTTTTGAATATCCTCGTAATTTTCAAGCCAGTCTTATAAAAGAAAAAGCCTTAGACAAAAAAGCCCAGCAAGCCATTAACGAAAAAGCTGCTTTATTTGTACCATTTGCACAATTACCAACCTGGCAGGGCGGGGTTAAAGAGCTTGTTGATGGCTTTGATCTGATTGTGGCTGATGTATTGTCCATGGTTGATTTTGATGTGGATGGCGTGGTATTTGAAGCTACTAATGAAGCGTTAAAAGTTCAGATGGGTGCAAATAGAAAGTTTCATCGTTGGCAGGTTGCTTTTAAGCAAAATAAAGACACAGCTCAAGTTAGGGTTTTGTCAGTTACCCCGCAAGTTGGACGCACAGGAAAGATCACACCAGTTGCAGAATTAGAGCCAACACAGCTAAGTGGTGCAACTATTGTGCGTGCGACTGGGCATCATTATGGCTTAGTCAAGGAACAAGGTTTGGGCGCTGGCAGTGTGATTGAGCTTATGCGTTCTGGATTAGTGATTCCTAAGATTAACAAGGTTTTAAAATCCGTAGATGTTGATATCCCTGCACTTTGTCCAAGTTGCCAAACACCACTAGAGTGGGAGTCTGATTTCTTAATGTGTATTAATCATAATCTTTGCCCTGCACAAGTAATTGGTAAGATGGAGTATTTTTTTAAAATACTGGCTAATAATGATGGCTTTGGCATCGCCACCATTGAAAAACTCTATGAGTATGGTATTCGCAAAATTTCACAAATTTATCTATTAGATCATAGCGCATTAATGGCGATGGGTTTTGGCGAAAAAACAAGTGAAAACCTAATTAATCAACTAAAAAGATCACACACAGAACAGGTGGAAGATTGGCGTTTTTTAGCAGCATTTGGAATGGCAAGAATGGGGATGGGTAATTGTGAAAACCTATTGAAAGCTTATCCTTTGAAAGAAATATTTAGCTTAAACTTATCTAGCATATCCGATATAGATGGATTTGCTGAGTTAACGGCAAAAATGATTGTTAGCGGTTTAGTCGCTATTAAGCCAGAATTTGATTTATTAAAATCTTATCAATTTAATTTAGAAATAACAGCCTTGCAACAAGACTCCTCAGATTTTTCTCATGAGTTATCTGGCAAGAGTATTGTCTTTACTGGCAAGATGAATTCTTCGAGAGAAGGCATGAAAAAACAAGCCAAAGCATTCGGTATTAAGGTTGCTAGTGGCGTGAGCCGAAAGACCGATTATTTGGTGGTTGGTGAAAATGTAGGCGCTAAAAAAATTCAAAGCGCACAAGAGTTTGATGTTGAAGTTTTGAGCGAATTAGATTATTTGAAGCTTATTAATTAATAGAATATTAAAATTATGAATATTTCGGATCTTATTGTTGAACAAAAAAGCTTTCTAAAAGATCAACTTGGTGAAGGTTTAATGCAATTGTCAAAAGCTTGTGATAATTATCTTGCTGAGCAAAATGCTGAGCAATTAAACAAGTTATTGTTGTCTTATATGCAAAGCCATGGCTACGCCAATTTGGCTTATGTTTTGGATGAAAATGGCGTGCAGATGAGTGCCAATGTTACCAAGTTAGAAATATCAGATGACTTTCAAGGGCAGAATTTATCAGATCGACCTTTTTTTAACGTCATTGATGATACACACCCTATTTATATTTCCGATGCTTATATTTCCAGTGCGACATTAAAGCCCTGCATTAGTGTCGTGCATACTGTTTGTCGAGATGATAAGATTATGGGTATGTTGGTGTTTGACCTTGATTTAGAGAAACTACCACTACCTAAGCAAGATTTTAATCATGAAGATTGGCGACAAATTAAAGGCGATCCCGAAATACGTTCAAATCTATTTAATCAGCAGCGTATTGAATCAGCCATGGACAAATCCTTGGACACGGTGCATGAGATTGCGATAGAGTTATTGGCTGAGTTAGGTGTGTTTCATTTAAAGCTTCATTATCCTGCATCTAGGGCTACGGTTTGGTCTCTGGATGATCCTTATAATTATCGTGTTCATGTTTTAGATGAAATTATTAACCCTAATATTCTTCTTTTGTACCCTAAAAAAGATTACCCTGGAAATGCTAAAGTCAGTCAGGATCAAATTAAAACTGTATTTGAAAAGTTTAAATATCTGCGTTTTATGGATGAAAATCTGTATTTAAAAACAGCCAGTTTAAATATCATGAATGGCTCTATAGGGTTAAACTTCTCTTGTGATGGTAGTCATTATTTATCGATAGATGATTTCTTGAATAATTTTGAGGATAAGTTTGGTTAGTATTTTTTTAATATAAATTTTACAATTAAGTATATTTTTTTGATATAATATTCATAGTTGCTACCCAAAGACGGGAAGTTGACATCAAACATAGACGTTTATTTAGGTTCTTTTTAATTAAAGGATTTAAATAAACGTTTTTTTATGCGCGCTTCATGGAGGAGTGATGCATCAATAGCATTGAAGCTAGTTATTTTTTATTTGTAAGTATTACAAATTGAAATAACTAGCTTTTTTTTGGTTGAAAGAAAATAGGATAAAGACAATGAAAATAGTTACAGCAATTATTAAGCCATTTAAGCTTGATGAAGTGCGAGAGGCTCTATCACAGGTAGGTGTTTCTGGCGTTACGGCAACTGAGGTAAAGGGTTTTGGTCGTCAAAAAGGCCATACAGAGCTTTATAGGGGTGCGGAATACACAGTAGATTTTTTACCAAAAGTAAAATTAGAAATTGCAATTTCTGCAGACCAAGTGGATGGTGTGATTGAAGCAATTAGCTTGGCTGCTAAATCTGAGGATGGCAAGATAGGTGATGGAAAAATATTTATTACTACGTTAGAGCAAGTGGTTCGTATTCGTACGGGCGAAACTGGTTCAGAAGCGTTATAAAGGAGACAACATGGAAAATTCAATTTTAGAAATCCAATTTGCAATCGACACTTTTTATTTTTTAATGATGGGTGCGTTGGTTATGTGGATGGCAGCAGGCTTCTCAATGTTAGAAGCGGGTATGGTTCGTAGTAAAAATACGGCAGAAATTCTGACAAAGAATATTGGCTTGTATGCGATTGCTTGTACAACTTATATGATTTACGGTTATGACGTTATGTATGGCGGCGGTGTTATGCTAGAAGGAATTGAAGTGGTTGCTAAAGATGCTACTTATGCAGCACCTTCTGACTTCTTCTTCCAAGTGGTCTTCGTTGCAACAGCAATGAGTATTGTTTCGGGTGCGGTAGCTGAGCGTATGAAGTTGTTTGCATTCTTTGCTTTTGCGGTTATTTTCACGGGTGTTATTTATCCAATGGAAGGCGCATGGACATGGAACGGTGCGTCAGTATTTGGCTTATACACTTTAGGTGACTTAGGGTTTTCTGACTTTGCTGGCTCAGGTATTGTGCATATGGCTGGCGCAGCAGCAGCGCTTGCAGGTGTTCTTGTATTGGGCGCTCGTAAGGGTAAATACAATAAAGACGGCTCCTCAAATGCGATCCCAGGTGCAAATATGCCATTAGCAACTTTAGGTACGTTTATCCTATGGTTGGGTTGGTTTGGCTTTAATGGTGGTTCAGTATTAGCAATGGCAAGTAAAGAAAGTGCTAACGCAGTAGCAATGGTATTTTTAAATACTAATGCTGCGGCTGCTGGTGGTGTTATTGCAGCATTAATTCTGGTTAAATTAGTATGGGGTAAGGCGGATCTTACTATGGCTCTAAATGGTGCACTAGCAGGTCTTGTAGCAATTACAGCTGGACCTGATACGCCAACTGCTTTAGAGGCAACTCTTATTGGTGCTGTTGGTGGTATTATCGTTGTCTATTCTATTACAACGCTTGATAGAGTATTTAAGATTGATGATCCAGTAGGTGCTATTTCAGTTCATGGTGTTGTTGGCTTGTGGGGCTTATTGGCTGTACCATTAACAAACTCAGGTGTTTCATTCACAGGCCAGTTGGCAGGCGCAGGAACGATCTTTGTATGGGTATTCGGAACATCATTGGTTTTATGGTTAATCCTAAAAGCAATCATGGGTATTAGAATCTCAGAAGAAGAAGAATATTCTGGAGCAGATCTTTCTGAATGTGGTTTGGAGGCGTATCCAGAGTTTACAAAATAACCTCCCGTAAAAATTTAATCAATTTTTCACCTCGCTTATAGCGAGGTTTTTTGGTATAAATCCCTTAGAAATTTCATGTTTAATTATGTAGAATGTAAATAAATGGAAAGCTAGTTGGTATTATTAGTATTGGCGATGTACATAGAGCCATTTTTAAATCTTGTATGACTCCGTAAGTTAGGACCCTATTTTTATGAATACAGCACTAAAAATCATCTTAGTTGATGAAAACTCAGGACGCTCTGCAATGTTACGCAGGGCTCTTCAAGACAAAGGACATGAGGTGATCTGTCGAATGAGTGGTAGTGCTCAGCTTCAAGACAGTAACGAGATGACACATGCTGATGTGGTGATTGTTAATGCCGATATTCCAGATGAAGAAGTATTTGCTAATTTATCTGATGTTAATAGAACCAAGCCTAAGCCTATTGTTATGTTTACTGAAGAGTCTAGTTCTGAAATGGCAAGCTCTGCTATTAAATCAGGTGTTAATGCATATATTGTAGATGGACTTGAAGAGAAGCGTGTTCAGCCTATTATTGATGTTGCTATGGCAAGATTTAGAGAGTTTCAAGCGCTAAAGGATGAGCTAGATGCCACTCGCAACCAATTATCTGAGCGCAAAGCAGTTGAAAGAGCCAAAGGTTTATTAATGCAGCACAAAAAAATTAATGAAGATGAGGCTTACCAATCGCTGAGAAAAATGGCCATGGATAAAAATAAGCGTATTGTTGATGTAGCAGAGAGTGTAATTAATGCTTTTGAGCTTTTAGAATAAGCTTATTAAGTCTTATCCTTTTTAGGATCTTCCTCGTCTAATTTCTTTAGATAAGCGGCAAACTCTTCATCCATTTCTTGAAAATCTTCGTCAATTTTATCCATTTCAGCGTCGAACTTATCATCATCCCATTCCTCTTCATCATCGTCATCCTCTGATTTTGAAGGCTTATCTGGGTTACTAGGATCGGTATCATCAGGCTCAGTTTTATCATCCTTGCGACTAAATAATGGCGCAAAAATAAGACCTGCTTCAAATAATAGCCACATCGGGATAGCAATTAATGTTTGTGAAATAATATCAGGCGGGGTTAATAGCATACCTAAGATAAAGGCGCCAATCACAACATAAGGTCGGTTTTTTTTAAGGTTTTCAATGGTGGTTGCGCCAAACATAATAAGCAAAATGGTAGCAATTGGCACTTCAAATGCCACACCAAATGCAAAAGAAACTTTGAGTACAAAATCTAAGTAATATTGAATATCAGGTGTGAAGTCAACAGTGCTAGGCCCGATGTCAGATAAAAACCCAAAGATAACCGGAAAAACCACATAAAAAGAAAACAACAAGCCTGCATAAAACAAAATGGTTGAAGAGATAACCAAAGGCACAACCATTTGCTTTTCACGCCTATAAAGAGCGGGAGCAATAAATTTCCAGATCTGATAGAGTAGATAAGGCATGGCTATATAAACAGCCATAATTAGTGCCATTTTAAGAGGCGTTAGAAAGGGCGATATAACCCCAATGGCAATAATATTGCCACCTTCTGGTAATACACTGATGATTGGCGCTGCAATGAAACTATAAACTTCATTGGCAAAAGGGAATAAGCTAATAAAAACAACCAAAATAGCAATCACTGAGCGCAATAAAATATCACGCAGTTCAACCAAATGTTGAACAAAAGTCATTTCTTTAGAGGTCATGTTGTTGTTTTATTGACATCAGTTTTGATGTCATTAATTTCTTTCTTGGTTTCGTCTAAGATCTCAACAATATTGGCATCTTTGTCCATAGCACTGAGCTGCTCTTTAAGCTTATCAACTTCCAACTCTTCGCTTACATCTTCTTGAATTTTGGCAATAAATCGCTTGGCTTTTCCAGCATACTTTCCTGCTGCTCTAGCAATACTCGGCATACGTTCAGGCCCCACAACGACCAAGGCGATAATACCTATTAAGGCAAATTCCCAAAAACCAATATCAAACATGAAGGTCGTTTATTTGGTATTTTTTTCGTTGTCGTTTTCAACAACTTTAGCTTCAATGACATCATCTTTGCTAGCTGGCTTATCGTTCTCACCTTCTTTCATCGATTTTTTAAAGCCTTTAATGGCGCCACCTAAGTCACCACCTATGTTTTTTAGGCGTTTACCACCAAAAAGTAGCAACACAATTACTAAAATAATAATCAGTTCAAAAGGTCCTGGCATCATAACTCTCTCCTATTTTGTTAGTTTCTTTATTTATCTCTATTGGCTTTTTCTTCTAATCCTGATAAGCCAAAGCGTCTAGATAATTCTTGCTCTATTTTATCGACTTCTATGTTCTTGTGTCGTAGTAATACTAACGTATGAAACCATAAATCAGCTATTTCATAAATAATCTTACTATCAACCCCATCTTTGGTAGCCATAATAACTTCAGCAGACTCTTCTCCGATTTTTTTTAAAATCTCATCGGTACCTTTGCTATATAAAGAGGAGACGTAAGAGCTATTAGCACTTGCATTTTTTCGCTGTTCTAAAATAAGCTCTAATTGTTTGAAAATGTCATCCATATATATCCTTTGGGTCTTTTATAACTTTACTCATTGTTTGCCAGTTGTTGTCATCTAATTTTTGAAAGAAGCAAGAGGCTCTCCCAGTATGACAGGCGATACCACCAACTTGTTCAATTTTCAGTAGGATAACATCACGATCACAATCTGCATAAACATCCTTAACGATTTGCATATGACCTGACTCTTCGCCTTTAAACCAGAGTTTTTGGCGAGACCGAGAATAATACACAGCCTGTTGTTTTTCTATGGTCAATGCTAATGACTCTTTGTTCATCCAAGCAAACATAAGAATTTCATTGGTTTTGTGATCTTGAGCAATGGCAGGTATCAACCCTTGCTCGTCAAATTTTAGCTGTTCTAATGCATCCATAGTTTGTGCCATTCATCAGATAAAATGAATAATTTTACCGCTACCAATATTGTATATGAAATTATTTGTTTTTGCCTTTCTTATCTCGTTAAATTCACTGTCTGATATTGGTAATTTGTCACTCAATAGTGAACGCTCTTTATATATTGTGGATGGCGACAGTATAAGCTTACAGATGCGTATTGCCGGTATAGATACGCCAGAAATTAAGCAAACATGTCGAAAGCATGCCAATAAAGTGATTGATTGTGGTCGACTGTCTAAAAGCTATTTACAAAAATTACTTAAAAGTATCCCTGGAAAAATTGTAATACAGCCTACTGGTGTTGATCACTATGAACGTATCTTAGTGCGTATTTTTAAAGGAGATACTAATATTGGCAAGCTTATGGTTGAATCAGGCATGGCGTTTTCTTATAAAGAGACTTATCGCCTGGAAGAGGATTTAGCTAAATCGGAAAAATTGGGTTTTTGGAGTTTTTATACCCCACCTATTGAGCCATATAAGTGGCGAAAAATGGGTCGTCATTAGTTTTGTATTTTTAAGAAGATCTTATGGATATTAATATTGTCAATAAAATAGTTTTGTTTTGGGTGATTTTCTTTATTACTCCTGGACCAGTATGGTTGTCGGTTATGGAAGTAACCCGCAATTTGTCTTTTGCAAAAATTTGGACTTTTTTCTTTAAAATATTCTTGCCTGTCAATTTATCTATTCAAGTTCCTCAGGCTATTATTTGCGTTATTTTTGTAGAATATATACTTAATATATTTTCTAATGTTGGTTTTTGGCTTTATATTTCAAGTGGGCTTTATATTATCTATCTAGCCTTCAAGGTTATGAATAGTAAGCGGTTAAATATTAATTCACAGCTGGGTTTTGTTAATCTTGCAATGGTGATGTTACTGTCACCAAAGATATGGCTGTTGTTTCCCTCTGGTGCAGTTATCGCCATTCAGTTGCAACAGGGAATGTTGATAAACTCAGCTTTATTTGCCTCATCAATGTTGATAATATCAATCTTAATGTTTTTTATATATGTCATTATTGGAAAGATAGGCGCCAAGTTGCTAAAAGATAACTTTACATATTTAACCTTTGTTCTTTTGATTTTGTTTGCGTTATTCTTATTTTATGAAGCGATAGACTTAGCCAGCTAAGATTGTTACTAACGCATGGTGACAAGTTCTTCTGCACTAGAGGGGTGGATTGCTACCGTATCATCCAACTGTTTCTTGGTCGCTCCCATCTTAATGGCAACGGCAAAACCTTGTAGCATTTCATCAGCGCCATGACCCATAATATGACAGCCAACTACTTTTTCATCGTCACCTTCACAGACTAATTTCAAAGCAGTGGTTGTTTTGTGATCGAGCAGTGCGTCAGCCATTGGTGTAAATTCTGATTTGTAAACTTTGACTTTGTCAAATTTTTCATTTGCTTGTATTTCAGTTAAACCAATCGTACCAATTGGTGGGTGTGAAAAAACCACCGTTGCAATATTATCATAATTAAGATGACGATCAGTCATGCCGTTATATAGACGATCAGATAGCCTTCTTCCAGCAGCAATAGCGACAGGCGTAAGTGGTGCACGCCCTGTTGCATCGCCAAGTGCAAAGATATGGTTAATATTGGTCGTTTGGAACTTATCAGTAGGAATGAAGCCACGTTGATCAGATTCAACACCTGCATTTTCCAACCCTAAATGTTGGGTCATTGGGTTGCGACCCACTGCCCAAATAATAACATCAAAGCCAGAGAAATCACCTTTGTTAGTATGTATGGTTTTATCTTTTGATATTTTGTCAATCTGCATATTATGATGAAGTTTAATACCATGATTGGTATAGTCCTTATCTAGAGCATCTTGAATCATTGGATCAAAGCCGCTAAGTAACTTGCCAGATCTGCCAAATATTTCTACCGATGAACCAAGCGCATTTAACACACCTGCTAGTTCAACACCAATATAGCCACCACCAATCACAGCTGCTTTTTTAGGTAACTCATCTAGTTCAAAGAATCCATCTGAAGTGATGCCATATTTTGCACCTTCAACATGAGGTACAGCAGGTTCACCACCGGGTGAAAGTACGATTGTATCAGCGCTATACACTTCGCCATTAACGATAATTGTATTTTGATCAACCAATTTACCGAAGCCGTGAATATAGTCTATTCCTAATTCTTCTAAGTAACCATCGTACCAAGAGGTAATGCCTTTAATATAATTATCTCGACCCTCTTTTAGAGTTTTCCAAGAGAAGTTTTTAATTTCAACATCAAAGCCAAAGCCTTTTGCGCTATTAATTTGTGTGGCAGTGTTAGCTGCAAACCACATGACTTTTTTCGGTACACAACCCACATTCACACAAGTGCCACCAATGGTTTTAACTTCAATGACGGCGCATTTCTTGCCGTATTCTGCAGCTCTTTCTACTGCTGATAAGCCGCCAGATCCAGCACCAATTGCAATCATGTCATAATGTATTGTCTTGTTTGTCATTGTATTCTCCGTATAACTAACGAGGCTTTCCCATCAGTTGTTTAATAGCCAGCTTTAAGACTAGCTATAATAAATTTATCTAAATTACCATCAAGTACATCACCTGTGTTACTTGACTCCACTCCAGTTCGTAAATCTTTAATGCGTGATTGATCAAGTACATATGAGCGAATTTGATGGCCCCATCCGATATCAGATTTGGCATCTTCCAGCTCTTGATTTTCACTATTACGTTTTTGCATTTCAAGCTCGTAAAGCTTCGATTTTAACTGCTTCATGGCTTGATCTTTATTGGCATGTTGGGATCTACCATCTTGACACTGAACCACTGTGTTAGTTGGTAAGTGAGTGATACGTACTGCTGAATCAGTTTTATTAACGTGCTGACCACCTGCGCCACTTGCACGATAAGTATCGATACGAATGTCTGTCTTGTTAATGTCAATATCTATATTATCATCAACTTCTGGCGAGACAAACACAGAACAAAAGGATGTATGGCGTTTACCATTAGCATTAAAAGGTGATTTTCTAACCAAACGATGAATGCCAATTTCACTTCTTAACCAGCCATACGCATATTCGCCATCAAAATGTATGGTGGCAGATTTTATGCCTGCTACTTCACCGGCTGAGGCTTCCATAAGTTTGACTTTAAAGCGATGTTTATCACCCCAGCGTAAATACATACGTAAGACCATTTCTGCCCAATCTTGAGCCTCTGTACCACCTGAGCCTGATTGAATATCGAGGTAGGCTGAATTGGAGTCTAAATCTCCATTAAACATGCGCTCAAACTCTAATTTAGCAATTGATGACTCAATAGATTCTAAATCATCTTTAACACCTGCAGCAGTCTGTTCGTCGTTTTCTGCTTGTGCCATGTCAAGTAACTCCACTGCATCTGTTAAAACATTGTCAGCTCGCTCAAATGTTTGGCAAATATTTTCTAGCTTTATCTTTTCTTGGCTTAATGCTTGAGCTTCGACTGGATTTGACCATATTTCAGGATTTTCCATTTCGAGCAAAACTTCTTCTAAACGACCTTGCTTTTCTTCCAGCTCAAGATGCACAGACAATAAGCTTGAACGCTCAAGTAAGTCATTAATTTTTTGATAAGTAGGCGATAGCTCCATGATCTTGATTTTACTATTGAGTGGACATAAAAAAAGCCCCAAAAAAGGGGCTTTTGTGAAAATAATTTAAATTATTTTCTCAGGCCTAAGCGCGAAATCAAATCAGAGTATGCATTCATATTTGTACCTTTAAGGTAAGTCAGTAATTTTTTACGTTGAGAAACCAAATGTAAAAGACCTCTTCTAGAGTGATGATCTTTTGTATGCGTTTGGAAATGCTCAGTTAAATGTTTAATGCGAGCTGTTAATAAAGCGACTTGTACGTTAGTAGAGCCGGTATCTCCATCAGTAGATTGGTATTCTTTGATAATTGCTTGTGTATCAATTGACATAATAAATAATTCTGAAACTTAAAATAATAAAGGGTTAATTATACGCTAATTTAGATAATTGTTCTGATATTTGGACAAATAAGTTAATAAAAATCGCTCTCACCTTCAGGGCGTGTTTTGAAGCGTTTATGCATCCATAAGTATTGTTCAGGGTATTTTAAAATTTGTGCCTCTAGTATTTTATTGGTTATAGTAGCACTAATAGTAGCATCAGCATTAGGATAGTTATCAATAGGTGCTTCAAAATTCATACTATAGCCTGACTCAGTGCGATTAAAGAAAAAAGGTATTACGACAGTACTTTCATCTTTAGCAAGACGCGCTGTTGCAGATACAGTGGCAGTTTGAATGTTAAAAAAAGGTGCAAACACGCATTTATTTACCCCCAAGTCTTGATCAGGTGCATACCAAATGGGCAGTTTGTTTTTAATGGCCTTAAGTAAGGATTTAATATCTTTAGCTTTAATCATAGTTGCGCCATGGTCTTCATAAACTCTACGCATGATTACGTCAAATAAAAGATTGTTTTGAGGACGGTAAATATTAGCAATATGATGCTTTAGCAAGAGTGCACGACCTCCGAGCATTAATGGCACAAAGTGCCCTGAAAATAAAATAACACTTTGTTTATCTTTGATAGCTTGCGTTAAATAATGCTCATTATGGATACTAAGCATTGATGTAATTTTTTTATCTGTTGCAAAATAAGCATTAGCAGTCTCAAAAATTGAGATGCCTAAGGCCTCAAAATTTTGTTTAACGAGTGCCTCTACTTCAGATTTATTTTTATTAGGGAAGCAGCGAGATATATTAATAAAAGCGATATTTCTAGGGCGACTAAACAGTCGATATAAAGCCATACCCATTATTTTTCCGATCATTACTTGAGTGTTGAAAGATAATTTGGCGCCGAGTTTCATTAGACCAATCAGTAGCCATGTCGGAAGGAATTTAGGATGATAAAATTTTCGATTATTCATTAAAATACAGTTTATGCCTTATATTAGTCAAAGCTTTATTGACGAACTCCCAAATCAAGTCGATATCGTTGATTTGATCAATAAACGCGTGCCCCTTAAAAAATCAGGCAGTGATTATCGTGCACCTTGTCCATTTCACGGGGGTAAAAATAGCAACTTTGCAGTCAATGCTCACAAGCAATTTTATCATTGTTTTAAGTGTGGTGAGAGTGGTGGTGCTATTAGTTTTATTCAAAAATTTGATAATTTGAATTTTGTTGAGGCGATTGAAACAATTGCCAGTGAGTGCGGACTAGCTATTGAATATGATTCTAACTCTAAACCTATTGATCCGAGATTTGAGCGCTATCGATTATTATCTCAAAAAGTGGGTGAATTTTATATAGCGCAATTACGCAATTCACCGGCCAAAGATAAAGCAGTTCAATATGCAAAAGCCAGAGGTATTAGTGGGGCGATTGCTAAGCGCTTTGAGTTAGGCTTTGCAACACCAAGCAATAAAGATTTACTTGTGCACTGTGAAAATAATGATCAAGAGGTGGCTGATTTAAAAACACTCGGACTGGTCAAAGAAGGTCAATACGGAGATTATGATTTTTTTCGTGATCGCCTTATGTTTCCCATCCACAATACTAAAGGGAACATTATCGCTTTTGGTGGTAGAGCATTTGAAAACGATGCAAAGGCTAAGTATTTAAATTCTTCTGAAAGTGTTATTTTTTCTAAATCAAAAGAATTATACGGCCTACATCATGCACGCAAGTACTCTAGGTCAATGGATTATATGCTCGTAGTGGAAGGCTATATGGACGTTGTGGCACTCCACCAGGCAGGTGTTACTAAAGTAGTTGCTACACTGGGTACAGCGACTAGCCCCGAACATTTGAAAATATTAATACGAACTAGCAATGTTATTGTTTTTTGTTTTGATGGAGATGATGCAGGTCGTGCAGCAGCTTGGAAAGCCTT
Organism: Candidatus Thioglobus sp.; assembly: GCA_028352435.1. Taxonomy (GTDB): domain Bacteria; phylum Pseudomonadota; class Gammaproteobacteria; order PS1; family Pseudothioglobaceae; genus Thioglobus_A. Next base: position 130,472 of record JAOMMB010000001.1, read on the forward strand.
AAAGATTACTTTATCAGTGATTAAAGCAGGTGCAACATTTAAGTTCTTATTCCTGCCCGATGGAGAGGATCCTGATTCATTAGTGAAAAAAGAATCAGCCAAAGCTTTTGAGGAGCGAATCTCTAAAGCGCAGCCTTTGTCCCAATTTTTATTTGAGCACCTTAAGGCAGAAGTTGATTTTGACACCATCGAAGGTAAAACTTTATTTTTAGAGAAAGCAACAGCCTTAATAAAATCGGTTAATTATGAAGTATTTCAACAGCAACTATTAGAAGGCTTAGCTCAGGTAGTTGATCAAAGTATTGATCAAGTTCGCTCCATTGCTGATCAACAAAAACCTCAAGTGCAAGAACCAACAAAAGTTTATACAGAACTGGACACGGAATACGAAATCCCTAATGAAGTAGATTTGTCTAGTTTTTCTGGCTATGACGAGCATTCACCAGTCGAATATAAGCCTGTATTCAAAAAGACCAATACAAAGGTGTTGATGTCAAAGATGATAGCTTTATTATTAAATTATCCTACGTTAGCAGAGTCAACCATTGAAGTTAGGGTTCGCGCTATTGAAAATTCACAAGTACTATTAGAGCTTGTTAGATCGGCACAAATGGATGAGAATATTTCTCAATCTGAGCTAATTGAGCCTTTTCAAGATAAACAAGGAGTTTTCAAACGCTTGAACCAACTATGTGTTCTCGAGCCTCACTTAAGTGAAATTCAGGCTCGAGAAGAGTTTTTGTCTATTCTAACAACCATAGAAAATCAGCAAAAAACAGAGCATATAAAAGCCTCTATTCATCATGCCCATACCCTGGAAGAGCAACAACAAATCATGGAAGGTATTCTTAAAGGTAAGCGAAAGACTTAGTTATCTTAGGCTCATCTTAATCGTTTTGTCATTGGTTAAAATGTGTTTCATGGTTTCGTTAAATACGATAGCAGCAGAGTTAGATCCTTGACAATTCCTTTTGAATTTTTTCTTGCCTTTAGAATAGCAATTTTTAGGATGATCTAATCTGACTAACATAATATATTTTGGATTTTTAACAGGCGCGAAACCTGCAAAGAAAGTTCGTTGAGCGCCGTTCTTATCGTATGATCCATTGATACTCATCTCAGCAGTTCCTGTTTTCCCTGCAATGCTATAACCCTTAATACTTGACCAGTAACCAGAACCAGCATTAGAGGCAACACTATCTAGCAATTCTGCTATTTTATCAGTTGATTTTTTATTAAAAATCTGAACTTTTTCTTCATCATAAAACATATTTTTAATAAGTTTTAAATTAGGCATCGCTCCATTATTTGCAAAAACAAGATAAGCCCTAGCAAGTTGAGCAAGATTTGTATTCATTGGACCATATCCAAAAGAAAGGGTGCGTTTATCCATTAGGCCCCAAGATGAATAATGCCTTAGTGATCCTGAATTTTCAATACTCGGAATCAAGCCTAAAGGCTGGCTAAAGCCAAGCTTATTCCAAGTGCTATACATAGCTTGTTTGCTGAGTCGCTCAGAGACATTAACCGTGCCTAAATTATGAGATTTTTGTAGTATTTTTTTAACGCTAATTGAGTCGCCATATTTTCTAACCTCTCGATTCGTTTTAAGGTGCCCGATTGATTTACTAACATCGATCAGTTCATTATCTTCAGCAGTAATTTTTTCCTGATCAAGCGCTAAAAGCATAGTAAATGGCTTCATGGTAGATCCAGGCTCTACTTTATCTGACAAGACACGATTACGATAATGTCCAGGATTGTATAAGCTTTTATCATTAGGATCATCTGCAGGATAATTAACCATGGCTAGCACCTCGCCATTTGGCGCCAAAATAATGGCTGAACCAGAATCGGCCTGGTGTTTTAAAACAGAAGTTTTAATGGCCGCATAAGCGTGATACTGAATATCTGTATCGATGGTTAGCTCAATATTGTGACCATGAGAGAGTTCAGATTGCACTTGTGGATTGAAATAAGCCTTGTCAGCATTATTGGTAAAATTTAAATGATTTTTGCCATCAACGCCGGCTAGTATATTTTCAAACTCTGCCTCAATGCCCGAGCCACCTTTATTGTCTGAATTAACACGACCTAACAGGGGTGCCATAGAAGCTGACTTGGGATAATACCTTTGAGTGTCTTGTCTTAATACCACAGCTTGCCCGATTCTCTTATCTGAACAGCTGTCAATTATAATTTTTGCACCTTTGACTGATTGCCACTGTATGGCATTAAGCGCTTTATCAAGTAAACTGATTTTGGCATGAATCGGTTTTTTCTTGCAAACCTTTGTTTTTTGTTTTTTAAAGGTAATAATGTTTTTAAGAATTGGATCGGTAAGCGTAAGATTTTTTTTAATAACTAAATAACGTGATTTTATTGCCCTTTTTCTTTCAAGTAGTGCGCTTAATTTATCCTTATTCATGTCCAATGCTGTTGCTAATCCTGGAATGAATGCTGGGTCAATTAGCATAGGATCAAGGATAATTCGCTTAAGCAATCTAGAGCTGGCCAATATATTGCCATTTCTATCTAGGATGTCTCCTCGTCTTGCTTTATTAGTCTGTACTTTATTAGCTTGATTGTGCGCACGCTCTTGGATAGATACTCCTGTTTGATTCGCATCAGAAATCGAGATAACTTGATAAGAAAAAAGACCAAATAATGTAACAAATACAAATTTTACAAAACCTTGTCGACGCCAATATCCCTGTACTTTTTCAACACCAGGGATGAGTTTAAACAAAGAGAATTTCATAACGCTAGATTGCCTTTATACCATCGACCAAAATCTTCTTTCTGGGCTTCTTTCATGCCTAGCGAGTTAATCGCATGTACCTTAATTTCTTTACCACTCATGATTTGAGAGTGCTCACTAAGTAGCTGCTTATTGAGCGCCATCGCTTGATAATGCTCACTATTTGTTTGATTAATTTGCTTGTAAAGAGTATAAGTCTGGTGGTGCCAGATAATACTAAATAGACTCAGAGTAATAATACTAATGAGTATGATCAAGTTGAATTGAGTCTTACTAATGTATGCAGGCAGCATTAGTTTTTAGCAGCCACTCTTAGAATGGCGCTGCGCGAGCGTTTATTATGCGTTACTTCATCTTTACTTGCAAACTGCTTACCTAAATCTTTAAAAGGCATTTTTTCTAAAGCCTGATCAAAAATTGGCAACCCTTTTGGCAATGCTTTTTGCCGTGAACTTTTCTGAATAAATCTTTTAACAATTCGATCTTCAATAGAGTGAAAGCTAATAATAGATAACCGACCATTACAGGCCAACATTTGCTTGGACTGCTCTAATGTTTCTGTGAGTTGCTTTAACTCCTCATTGATAAAAATACGAATAGCTTGAAAGGTTCGGGTGGCGGGGTGTTTCTTCTTTTGACCTCTAACCACTTCACTAACAATATTGGCTAATTGTAAAGTAGTCTCTAGTGGCTGTTCTAGTTGAAATTTTTTGATACGACTGGCAATATGACGAGATTTTTTCTCATCTCCAAATTGATATATAACATTGGCAATTTCTTCCTCACCTGCTTGCGCCAACCATTGTGCTGCACTCAAACCAGCTGTTTGGTTCATGCGCATATCAAGAGGACCTTCATTATTAAAACTAAACCCTCGTTCTGCATTATCTAGTTGTGGCGAAGAGACGCCCAAATCCATCAAAATACCATTAATTTTGCCAGTAAGACCCATGTCTTCAATCACTGTATGCATTTGCGCAAATGGACTGTGGATTAGTTTTAAACGAGGGTCGGCAAAGGCTTCTTTGGCGTAATTAATAGCGCTAATGTCTTGATCAAAAGCAATCAACTGAGCATTATCACCTAGGCGATCTAAAATGCCTTGTGAATGCCCGCCACGCCCAAAAGTGGCATCAATATAAATACCATCTTCGATTAAATCAAGCGCTTTGATAGACTCACCAAACATAACTGATTGATGATGATTTGATGTCATAACGACAACTGGGATATTTCTATTGGGATGCCTTCTTTTTTGCTTAACGCATCTAAATTGTTAAGTTGTTTATTCCAAGTTTCCTCATCCCATAATTCAAAATTATGACCTTGGCCACTTAGGATAATTTTTTTTCCTATGTTGGCATAATCTCTTAATGCACCTGGAATTAAGAGACGAGCTGCTTTATCGAGATCACAATCAGTCGCATGACCAATGAGTTTTCGTTTTAAGCGTTTGGTATGGATATTTAAAGAAGGTAGAGCGCTGACTTTATCTTCCAGTGCTTGCCAATCTTTTAAGGGGTATAACAATAAACATGGATCGTCAGGATGAATACTAAGCACCATCTGTCCGGCGCAAATACTATCGATCTGAACCTGATGACGCATGGGGACTTTTATTCGCCCCTTTGCATCGACTGTTAAATTGTGTACACCTCTAAACATTTTTTAATGGCGTTAAACAATCGTGGCTAAGCCTAATGAAAGGATAATTGCTGCTGATGCGTAGATAAATGTTTGTAGTAAAGCTTCCATATTTCTCTCCCAAGTGTGTGATTAATTGCATTTTGTTATAACTCTCCTCAGTAGCTATAAAAACATTTTATACCACTTTGTACCACTTTCAACCACTTTATTACAAATTTATTACATTTCGCTTAACTAAAAAATTAGCAAATAATGAAAATAGATATAAATGCTTTATTAGTAATGGTTGTAGAGTGGTTTTTATGTATTAAACAAGCTATTTTTTAATTAAAAATCAAGGTTTTTGAGTGAAAAAATGCCAATTAATAGCTAAAAGGATTGATAGAATCAAAGTCTAGTAAAAATTTTAGATTTATTGAGAATGAAGCTATTTTTGGTTAATAAATAGCAATAACTATCTTAAGGATAGTTTGTTAATAATTTTGGCACTAATTTCTTCAATAGAAATTTGGGTGGTATCTATGAAAGGAATATTGTTTGTATGATAAAGGTCTTCTGCGCGTTTCACTTCATTTTGACATTGCTTTAATGAAGCGTAATTACTATTACTTCTCCTTTCATCCCTGATTTTTTGCAGGCGAATTGGATTAATGGTTAGGCCAAATAGTTTGTGTTTGTATTGTTGCAGGCTTTCAGGCAGTTTTGTATTTTCTAAATCTTGTTCGATAAGTGGATAGTTTGCCGCGTTGATGCCGTATTGTAATGCCATGAATAAGCAGCTAGGTGTTTTGCCAGAACGAGACACACCAATCAAGATAAGATCAGCATTCTCATATGTTTTAGAACCCAATCCATCATCACTACCTAGGGCAAAATTAATACTATTCATTCTGTTTGAGTAATTATTATTATGATTCACACCATGGGATTTACCAGCAGTATGTGAAGATTTTAGATCTAATGAGCGCTCCATTTTTGAGATAAAAGTCTCAAAAAAATCAAAGAACACACAATTACTTTCAGAGATCATGACTCGAAATTCACTGTTAATTTGAGTGCTAAAAACCAATGCCGGCTCACCCGCTTCCAAAGATGCGCTATTAACTTTCTTAACAGCGTCATGAACTTTATCAAGCGTGTCAATAAAAGACAGGTGAATTTTAGTAAAATTTAAGCCTTCGAATTGGCTTAAAAGACTAACTCCTAAAGCTTCTGCCGTGATACCTGTACGGTCAGAAATAAAGAAGACAACTCTATTTTTATTGTTTTGATTGACCAAGATGTGACCACGTTTTTATAACTGTATCTGGGTTAAGCGAAATACTGCTGATTTTTTGCTCTAGCAACCATTGTGCAAATTCTGGATAATCAGAAGGGCCTTGTCCACAAATGCCAATGTATTTATTTTGTGCATGACAGGCCTTTATTGCCATAGAAATCATCTTCTTAACGGCAGGGTCTTGCTCATCAAAGCCATCAGCAATGATGCCGGAATCGCGATCCATACCTAAGGTAAGTTGTGTCATGTCATTTGAGCCAATAGAAAATCCATCAAAGTATTCTAAGAATTCATCTGCAAGAACAGCATTTGAAGGAATCTCGCACATCATGATTATTCGAAGACCATTAACACCTCGCTCTAACCCATTGTCTTTTAAAAGTTCAATGACTTGTTTGGCTTCACTTAAAGTTCTGACAAATGGAATCATGATTTCTACATTGGTCAACCCCATTTGCTCTCTAACTTTTTTGAGTGCTTGACACTCAAGCTCAAAACAAGATCTGAAATCTTCTGACAGATATCGAGCCGTTCCTCGAAAGCCAATCATAGGGTTTTCTTCAGTAGGTTCATATCTTTTGCCTGCATAAAGGTTCGCATATTCGTTGGATTTAAAATCCGACATTCTGATAATAACGGGATTTTTAGAAAATGCAGCAGCAATAGTGGCAATTCCCTCGGTAAGTTTACTTACATAAAATTCAAGAGGAGAGTTGTAGCCCGCTGATCTGCGTTTAATTTCTACTTGCATGTCTTCTGGTAATTGATCAAACTCTAATAAGGCTTTCGGGTGAATTCCAATGGTGGTGTTAATGATAAATTCTAATCGCGCCAAACCGACACCCGCATTAGGAATATTGGCAAAATCAAATGCCCGACTAGGGTTGCCGACATTTATCATAATTTTGGTTGGAATTTCAGGCAATGCATTAACAGACAATTTTGTATGTTCAAAGTCCAGTATGCCTTCATAAACATAGCCTGTATCACCTTGTGCACAAGAGGCGGTAACTGGGGTTTGGTTGGTCAGTATTTCTGTTGCATTGCCAGTTCCTACAATGGCAGGCACACCTAATTCTCTAGCAATAATAGCTGCATGACAAGTACGCCCGCCACGATTAGTGATAATAGCAGAAGCGCGTTTCATGACTGGCTCCCAATCTGGATCAGTCATGTCTGTGATCAAAACATCACCTTCTTGCACTTGATCCATTTCAGAAATATTACCAATAACACGAGCAGGTCCATGTCCAATTTTTTGACCAATCGCTCTACCCTCAATAAGCACAGCAGACTCTTGTGTTAACTTATACCTATCTATTGTATTTGAATTATCTTCTCTACTTTTGACAGTCTCAGGACGAGCTTGAACAATATAAAGTTTATTGTTGCCACCATCAAGTGCCCATTCAATATCCATAGGTCTTTGATAGTGTTGTTCAATAGTAATCGCATAGCTCGCTAATTCTTGAATTTGATCATCATTCAAACTAAACTGTTGTTGTTGATCTTTGGGGACTGATTCAATGGCAACGGCGCTTTTTAGATCATCATAAGCGTACGTCATTTTGATTTCTTTAGAGCCTAAAGTTCGACTAAGAATGGCTAGCTTGTTAGCCTGTAATGTTGGTTTGTGTACATAAAATTCATCAGGATTAACTGAGCCTTGGACAACGGTTTCGCCTAGCCCATAAGCAGAGGTGATGAATACAGTTTCATCAAATCCAGATTCAGTATCAATGGTAAACATAACGCCACTCGCACCAATATCACTTCTGACCATTTGTTGAATGCCTGCAGATAGAGAAACCTCTGAGTGTTCAAAGCCTTGATGTACACGATATGAAATAGCTCGGTCATTGTAAAGCGAAGCAAACACTTTTTTAATTGAAATAAGTATGTCGTTGATACCACGAACATTGAGATAGGTTTCTTGTTGTCCAGCAAATGAAGCTTCGGGTAAGTCTTCTGCAGTTGCAGAAGATCTCACGGCAAATGAAGCCGCCTCTCCTAATTCTTTTTCAAGTTGTTGAAAATTACTAACAATTTCATCATGTAATTCATCTGGAAAATGGGATTCTTGCACCCAATTTCTAATAGTTAAACCCACTGAAGTTAACTCTTGAATATTGTTATGATCTAAGTCTTTAAGCAGCTCATTAATTTTATTTTTTAGATTGTTATGCTCGAGAAACATTTCAAACGCATGCGCAGTTGTTGCAAAACCACCAGGCACTCGAACACCTTTATTAGACAAGGCGCCAATCATTTCACCTAAAGAGGCATTTTTACCACCCACAATTTCTACGTCAGCAATGCCAACTTTATCCAGCCAAACAACGTAAACACTCATATATTCCCCTTGGTTATTGTCATTAAAACAATTAAATATTGAGTCATAAAATTAATTGATTTACTGTGCTTATAATATAGGATGATTTTTGATTTATAGCTTTAATATTTTTATAATATTTCATATTATGAAAATATTTGATTATATTATGAAAAAAATACGGATACTATTTGTCAGACTAGATGGCCTTATGTATGATAATCTCCATATTAATAAAACCATGACAGTAAGACTATATTGAAATTAATTGCATGGTTTACTAGTGTGTTGGAAATTTACGCGATATTCTTATAAGGGGTGACATGAAATACCATTTGATTGACAAAGAGTCTATTGACACTGTACTCGATAAAGCCAGACAGTATCGATCTTTACTAGAGCCAGATTTGGCTATTAGTATCTGTATTGATGTTTTTGCAATAGATCCAAATAATCAGCAAGCGCTAGTGGTTTATATTTTAGCGCTAACCGATCAATTAGGCTTGAGTAATGTCAAGTTATCTCATAAAAAAATTATAGAGACTATTGACAGATTAGATTCTGAATTTCATCGTCATTACTACATGGGTATCTTTTTAGAGAGAAAAGCAAGAGGACTGTTAAAGCACTCAATGTCTCATTCTTTTGCCTATAAAGGATTAATGGAAGCAATTGCTAAATATGAAATTGCTGAGAAAATGGCACCCAAGCATTGTTCAGATCCAATTTTGCGATATAACAGTTGTCTGCGTACAATTGAAAAAGAAGGTTTACAACCTAGAAAGGAATTCGATGAACTTTTTTAAGAATGCTACTACCAGTAAAAAATGGATGGCCACTGCTGGGTTAGTTTGGCTGTTATATCTTGTCTTTCATCTGCTAAGTTTGATGAACTTTCATTCAGGAAAAGTCGCCTTTAATAATTTTTATCAGTGGTTTGCGCAAACACCTTTTGAGAGCATCATGGTTGTGTTGCTTATTGCCACTTTATCTTTTCATGTGATTGTCGCAGTCTCTCGCCAGCTTAAAAATAACGTTAGCGCTGGTGCTCGATATAAGAAAGCTTATCCTAAAGCTATTCCTAGAGTTATTGCTTGGGGAGGTGCGAGTACCTTGTTCGCCTTTATTGTTTTTCATTTTATTCAAATGAAGTTTTTAATTGATGAAGTTGACTTATATCAATCAATTGTTCTAATGTTTTCAAATCCACTAATGTGGTTAATTTATTGTCTTGGTTTGTTTGCCCTGGGTACACATTTGCATCATGGGTTGACTAATGTATTACAAACATTTGGCTTATCATCCAAGCATCATCATGGCGTTGCAATTGCTATTGTTTTAGTTGTGATTGGTAGTTTTATTAGCATTCCAGTGAGCGTTATATTATGAGTAGTATTTATGCAAAAGATCCAACCGGCCCTTTAGAAAATCGTTGGGAAAAACATTTATTTAATTTATCGTTAATTGCGCCTCAAAATCGCAAAAAACATAAAGTTATTGTTATTGGTACAGGGCTTGCTGGTGCATCTTTGTGTGCAACATTGGGAGAAGCAGGTTACCAAGTTAGCTCTTTTTGTTTTCAAGATTCACCTCGTAGAGCGCACTCTATTGCTGCACAAGGCGGTATCAATTCAACTAAAAACTATCAAAATGATGGCGATAGTGTTTGGCGTTTATTTTACGATACTATTAAAGGTGGTGACTTTAGAGCACGCGAGTCTAATGTTTATAGACTAGCCCAACTTAGTAGCAATATTATTGATCAAGCTGTCGCACAAGGTGTGCCTTTTGCTAGAGAATACAGCGGTTATTTAGCCAATCGCTCATTTGGAGGTACGCAAGTTTCACGTACTTTTTATGCGCGTGGACAAACGGGTCAGCAACTTCTGCTTGGTGCTTATCAGGCGCATAGTCGTCAACTAGAAAACGACAATGTTACTCACCAATCTAGGTCAGAAATGCTAGAACTGATCATGGTTGATGACCAAGCACGTGGCGTTGTGGTTAGGGATTTAGTGAGTGGAGAAGTTTCTGCACATACGGCAGATTGTGTTGTGTTGTGCACAGGCGGTTATAGCAATGTTTTCTATCTATCAACTAATGCAAAGGGTTGTAATACGTCAGCAACATGGCGCGCTTACAAGCAAGGTGCATACTTTGCTAACCCTAGTTTTACTCAAATTCACCCAACTTGCATTCCACCTACAGGTGAAAACCAATCTAAACTAACTTTAATGAGTGAATCTTTGCGTAATGATGGACGCATTTGGGCGCCTAAAAATAGTGCTGATTGTACAAAAAATCCAGCTGACATTAAAGAAGAGGATAGAGATTATTTCTTAGAGCGAATGTACCCAGCATTTGCTAACCTAGCACCTAGAGATGTAGCATCTCGCGCCGCTAAAGTTATTTGCGACAAAGGTCTTGGTGTTGGCAGTAAGATTCAAGGAAAGCGTTTAGGTGTTTACTTAGATTTTAGTGCTATTATTGAAAAATTAGGCCTAGATGCTGTAGCAGAAAAATATGGTAATTTATTTGATATGTATTCAAGTATTACTGGTGAAAACCCTTATCAAACGCCTATGAAAATTTACCCAGCACCACACTACACCATGGGTGGATTGTGGGTGGATTACAATTTGATGACAACTGTAGAAGGCTTGTTTGCAGGCGGAGAGGCTAACTTCTCTGATCATGGTGCAAACCGATTAGGTGCTTCTGCATTAATGCAGGGCCTGGCAGATGGTTATTTTATTTTGCCAAAAACAGTGGCTAATTACTTGGCTAAAAATACATTGACTGAAGTTGACAATGATCACCCTCAAGTTGTTCAAAGTTTAAAAGCAGTTAAGGATCGTATTCAGAAGTTTATGAAGGCGCCACAGCCAAAACATTCACCTGAGTATTTCCATCAAAAGCTAGGTGGGATATTATGGGAAGCTTGCGGCATGTCTCGTGAAGCGGATAGATTAAAGCAAGCCATTGTTGATATTGCAGAATTAGAAACACAATTCTGGCAAAACATTAAGGTCACAGGTGTTGATAATGACTTAAACCAAACTTTGGAGCGTGCCGGTAGAGTGGTTGACTTTATTGAATTAGGTAAGCTTATGTGTCAAGATGCATTAATGCGTGAAGAGTCTTGTGGCGCTCATGCCAGAGTAGAATATTTAACTGAAGGTGGTGAAGCTAAAAGAGATGATAATGAATTCTCATTTGTGGGCGCTTGGGAGTTTATGTCTGAGCAGCCTAAGCTTCATAAAGAGCAACTTAATTATGAGTTTATTGAACCTACTGTGAGGAACTACAAATGAATTTTACCCTACATATTTGGCGACAAAAAAACATCAATATTGCAGGAGATTTTGTTACCTATAAAATTGATGATATCGATGAAGATACCTCTTTTTTAGAAATGTTGGACCAGCTAAATGAGCAGCTTATTGCTAATGATGAAGACTGTATTGTCTTCGATTATGATTGTCGTGAAGGAATTTGCGGCGCCTGTTCATTGGTTATTAATGGCTACCCACATGGTGATAAAAAAGCAACCACGACTTGCCAGTTATATATGCGTGACTACAAGCACCAAACTGAATTATGGGTTGAGCCTTTTCGTGCCAACTCATTTCCAGTGATTAAGGATCTAACGGTTGACCGATCTTCATTTGATAGCATAATTCAATCAGGCGGTTATATCTCTGTACATACGGGTGCTGCACCAGACGCTAACGCTGTTTTAGTAGACAAGCCTAGTGCAGATGAAGCTTTTAATTCGGCTACTTGTATTGGTTGCGGCGCTTGTGTTGCAGTTTGTCCAAATGCATCAGCAACACTTTATGTTGCAGCTAAAATTACACATTTATCTTTATTGCCACAAGGCAAAATTGAAGAAAAAGCGCGAGCACAAAAAATGCTTAATCAAATGCAAAGTGAAGGTTTTGGCAGCTGCTCAAATCATCGACATTGTGAGCGTGTATGTCCTAAGGGGATTTCGGTTTCTAACATTTCTAAGATGAACCAGGTTCTTGCTTGGTCGTAAAAACTATTCAAGGTTACTTTTTTAATAAAATAAAATATAATAAAAATTATGATGACTAAAGAAGAATTACATCAAAAAGCTCTTGACTATCACCAAGGCGACCGTCCTGGAAAGTTGTTTGTTACATCGCATAAAAATTTGGCTACAAAAGAGGATCTAAGTTTGGCATATTCACCAGGTGTTGCTGCACCTTGTCTTGAAATTGCTAAAAACCCCGAACTGGTGAATAATTACACCATTAAAAATAACTTGGTTGCTGTTATTACGGATGGTTCTGCAGTATTAGGATTGGGCAATATTGGTCCATTGGCCTCGAAACCTGTGATGGAGGGTAAGGCAGTCTTGTTTAAACATTTTGCTGATGTTGATGTGTTTGACATTGAAGTTGATACGCAAGATGTAGAAGAGTTTATTCAAACGGTTAAAAATATTGCACCAACTTTTGGTGGAATTAACTTGGAAGATATTTCTGCACCACGCTGTTTTGAAATTGAAAAACGCTTAATAGCAGAGTTGGATATTCCAGTTTTTCATGATGATCAACATGGCACGGCAATTATTATTGCAGCAGGACTTTTGAATTCAATTGAAATTCAGGGTAAGTCTATTGAAACTGCAAAGCTAGTTTGTCTAGGCGCAGGGTCAGCAGGTATTGCAACATTAAACCTTTTGTGCGAATTGGGTTTGAAAAAAGAAAACATTCTATTGGTTGACCGAGAAGGCGTAATTTCAACAGACTTGCAAAATGTCAGTGAAGTTAAAGCACAATATGCGGTTAAAACCAATAAGAAGACATTAGCAGATGCTATGCAAGATGCAGATATTTTTATTGGTGTAGCTGCAGCTAATTTAGTTTCCAAAGATATGATTAAGTCAATGGCAGTCAAGCCAATTGTCTTTGCTTTATCAAATCCCGATCCTGAAATTTCACCAACTGATGCAAACGCAGTTCGTGATGATTTAATCATGGCAACAGGACGTAGTGATTTTCCAAACCAGGTCAATAATGTACTGTGCTTTCCTTTTATTTTCAGAGGGGCTCTAGATGCAAAGGCGAGTGAAATTAATATTGAAATGAAAATTGCTGCTGTGCATGCGTTAAAAGAGTTAGCGAAATTAGAAGTACCTAAAGATGTTCTAGCTGCCTACAATATTGATTCTCTAAGTTTTGGAAAAGACTATATTATTCCTACACCGTTTGATAAAAGACTAATTGATATCATGCCAAAAGCAGTTTATGATGCCGCTATCGCCAGTGGTGTTTCTAGAATTTAGAAAAAACATTTAAAAACTTTAAATTAACTCTTGCAAAGGCTTGGCGCCTATGGGATAATTCTGGATTGTTTGGAGAGATTTACGAGTGGTTAAAGTATGCGGATTGTAAATCCGTCGCCCCTGGCTTCGAAGGTTCGAATCCTTCTCTCTCCACCATAAACAAAAAGAATTTGCGGGTATCGTATATTGGTATTACCTTGGCCTTCCAAGCCAATGAGACGAGTTCGATTCTCGTTACCCGCTCCAAGTGGGGGAATGTGCTCACCTAGCTCAGTCGGTAGAGCACTTCCTTGGTAAGGAAGAGGTCGGCGGTTCAAATCCGCTGGTGAGCTCCATAATTTTTAAAATTTAATTGTAAAACGTAGGGAAATAAAATGTCAAAAGAAAAATTTGAAAGAACCAAGCCACACGTTAACGTGGGCACAATTGGTCACGTTGACCACGGCAAGACTACATTAACTGCAGCTATCACTAAAGTGATGGCTGAAGCTCAAGGTGGTGAATTTAAAGATTATGCAGATATCGATAATGCTCCTGAAGAAAGAGAACGCGGTATTACTATCTCAACAGCACACGTTGAATACGAAACTGAATCTCGTCATTACGCACACGTTGACTGTCCTGGACACGCCGACTACGTTAAGAACATGATTACAGGTGCTGCACAGATGGACGGCGCTATTATTGTTATCGCTGCCAATGACGGTCCTATGGCTCAAACACGTGAGCACATTCTTTTATCTAAGCAAGTTGGTGTACCTTACATCGTTGTTTACATGAATAAAGCTGACTTAGTTGATGACGAAGAATTAGTAGAATTAGTTGAAATGGAAATCCGTGAGTTATTGACTGAATACGATTTCCCAGGTGATGACACGCCAGTTATCTTTGGTTCTGCTCTTAAAGCATTAGAAGGTGATACATCTGATATGGGTGTTCCTTCAATCATGAAGCTTGCAGAAGCTTTAGATACATACATTCCTACGCCAGTTCGTGATACGGATAAAACATTCATTATGCCAATTGAGGACGTATTCTCAATCTCTGGTCGTGGTACTGTTGTTACCGGTCGTATTGAAGCAGGTATCGTAAACGTTGGTGATGAATTAGAAATCGTTGGTATTAAGGACACACAAACAACAACTTGTACAGGTGTTGAGATGTTCCGTAAGTTACTAGATTCTGGTGAAGCTGGTGATAACGTAGGTGTGCTACTACGTGGTACTAAGCGTGAAGAAGTAGAGCGTGGTCAAGTATTGGCTAAGCCTGGTTCTATCAAGCCACATTCAAAGTTTGAAGCTGAAGTGTATATTTTAAGCAAAGATGAAGGTGGCCGTCATACGCCATTCTTTGATAACTACCGTCCACAGTTCTACTTCAGAACAACTGACGTGACAGGTGCTTGTAAGTTACCTGAAGGCGTAGAGATGGTAATGCCAGGCGATAACGTGAAAATGGTTGTAGAGCTATTGTCACCGATCGCTATGGAAGACGGTTTAAGATTCGCAATTAGAGAAGGTGGTCGTACTGTAGGTGCGGGCGTTGTTTCTAAGGTTACGGATTAATATTAAGCTAAAAGCTTAATAAAAACTAATAAAAAATTTGGCTCGGACTTAGGTCCGAGCCTTTGAAGTTTATAGGCGAGTGGCTCAATTGGTAGAGTGGCGGTTTCCAAAACCGTTGGTTGGGGGTTCGAGTCCCTCCTCGCCTGCCATGTTAAAAGGTGTAATGTGAGTAAAACAATAGAAGGTCAGACAAAAGAGTCATCACTAGGAATGAATTTATCAATCCTTATAGTGATCGCATCTCTTGTTGTGTTTTATTTAGACCCTTTGGGATTGGTAACAACACTATATAAAGTATTACTTTTATTAGTAGGGTTAGTAATTGCTGGTTTGATATTTTTCAAATCACCCCAAGGTAAACGGTTAAGCACTTTTATTAACGAAACCAAAATTGAATTACGTAAGGTTGTATGGCCTACGCGTGATGAAACTGTTAAGACGACAGGTATGATTATGGTGGCTGTTGTAATTGTTGCTATATTCTTATGGATAGTTGATGCATTCTTTTCATGGATGGTTCAATTATTAACAAATTAAGAGAGTTATAAATGGCAAAAAGATGGTACGTACCTCATGCTAGAAGCGGATATGAAGCCAAGGTAAAAATCGCAATCGAAGATGCTGTTGTTAGAGAGGGTCTTGAAGACCTAATCAGCGAAGTGATGGTTCCGACTGAGCAAGTTGTCGAGCTGAAAGATGGTCAGAAAAAAATGGCTGAGCGTAAATTTTTCCCTGGCTATATGTTAATCAGTATGGAACTCACAGAGCCAAGTTGGTTGCTAGTCAAAAATACGAATAACGTAATTGGCTTCATTGGTGGATCTTCAGGTAAGCCTTCACCGATTACGCAGCGCGAAGCAGATCGTATTATGGCTCGTGTTCAAGAGGGTGCTGATAAGCCTAAACCTAAGGTTGCTTACCAGCCTGGTGAAGAAATTTTGATTGTAGATGGTCCATTTAACGAATTTAACGGAACCGTTGAAGCTGTAGATTACGATAAGAGTATTCTTAAGGTTGAGGTATTGATCTTTGGTCGTGCTACTACGGTTGAACTTGAGTTTGCTCAAGTAAGTAAAACATAATAATAACGACTTTAAGTCGTCAGTTGAACGGGGAGCTTAATAGGCGCTTGTACCCAAATGAGGAAACCCCTCAAGGAAGTTAGAATGGCTAAAAAAATTGAATCATATATTAAGC
>JAOMMB010000010.1 GCA_028352435.1 Candidatus Thioglobus sp.
TAATTGATTTAGCATTGGCACACATTAAAAGTGGAGGATCGTTGGATGGTAATTTGCCATTACCGACTTATTTACGCAACAATGTAGCCAAAAAATCCTTAAAATAATTCTCAAATTTTAATTATTATTTATTATGTGGAAATGGATTCAGGCATTTGCCTCCCCTAAAAATTTCTATCAAACTAGTGCCAAGATTATTCCTTGGTTTTTGTACCCGTTTATCGCCCTAACTTTGGTGGGCTTGTACTGGGCGTTAATCGTATCACCGCCTGACTATCAGCAGGGCGATAGTGTGCGTATTATGTATGTGCATGTGCCTGCTGCGTGGATGAGTTTATTTATTTATATCGTGATGGCGATTGCTGGCGCTATTGGCCTTATTTGGCAAATTAAACTGGCTAATATTGTGGCTAAGGTTTCTGCTCCGATTGGCGCTGCTTTTACATTTTTGGCACTAGTAACAGGCGCTGTATGGGGTAAGCCTATGTGGGGTACTTGGTGGGTTTGGGATGCGCGTTTAACTTCAGAGCTTATTTTGTTGTTTTTATACCTAGCCTTTATCTCTCTTAATAATGCCTTTGATAACCCAAAAACCGCCTCTAAAGCCAGCTCTGTTTTAGTGATTGTAGGTTTGGTTAATATTCCTATTATTTATTATTCAGTCGAGTGGTGGAATAGCCTACATCAAGGTGCCTCCATTGGTGTTAATAAAGTGTCAATGCAAATAGATATGTTTATTGCATTAATGCTTATTAGTTTTGCCTTTAAATTTTTGTATGGTGCTTTGGTGTTAATGCGAGCACGAGATGAAATATTAACCACAGAGCAAAACTCAACCTGGGTAAAAAAGTTAATTATGAAAGGTGAGAAATGATGGAAATATTCACACTCTTAGCCTTTGACAAATACGCTAGTTATATTTGGTTTTCATATGGAATTACATTTATTGCGATTGCACTGCTTTTTATAAGAACTAAAAGTATTCATCGGGATACGATTAAACAATTACGTTCTAAATATTTAAGGGATTTATAGTATGACTAAAAGACAAAATAGAATGGTGTTAGTAGCTTTACTGTTGGCAGGTGCTGTGTTAGCTATCACTTTGTTGCTTCAAGCATTGGGCAGTAATACGAATTATTTTTATTCACCTACTGAAGTAGCCGAAGGAAAGGCACCAATTGGTAAGACTTTTCGCTTAGGCGGTCTGGTTGCTAAAGGTAGTGTGATACGAAAAGATATGATGGTTAGTTTTGATGTAACAGATAATAAGAATAAATTTACAATCGAATATACGGGCATCTTGCCAGATTTATTTAGAGAGGGTCAGGGTATTATTACAACAGGCTCACTAGTAGGTGAAACCTTTATAGCAACTGAGGTTTTAGCGAAGCATGATGAAAACTATATGCCGCCAGAAGTGGCTGATGCATTAGAGAAAAGTAAAAAGTAGTTATGGGTAAATTTCTGCCACTAGCCATCTTTGTTATCCTTGCTTGGTTTTTGTATGATGGACTAGGTCGTGATACCAAAAAATTACCTTCACCCTTAATTGGAAAAGCCTTTCCAGATTTAATCGTAGAAGACTTTAACTCAGGTGAAAAATACTCCACTCAATCTCAATTAAAAGGCAAAATTACGTTGGTTAATGTTTGGGCTTCATGGTGTGTAACGTGTCGAGCTGAACACCAAACCTTGATGAATATTGCCCAATCTAAATCTGTACATATGATTGGTGTTAATTACAAAGATACACATAAAGAAGGTCAAGTTTTCTTAGATAGGTTGGGAAACCCTTATGACCAAATTATTTTTGACGAACAAGGAAAGTTAGGATTAGAACTTGGTGTTTACGCAACACCTGAAACTTTTGTTGTCGACAGTCAGGGAATTATTCGTGATAAGCGCATTGGACAGCTAACGCCACAGATTTGGAAAGAGCGTTTTTTACCGTTAATTCAACAGCTTAAAATATCAGCAAAAACCAAACCATAAAGTTTTCAATTTTTTTTTAAAAATCCGTTGACAGTATGGGTATTTAATGGATAATTCATCCAAAAGCAGTTTTACAAAAGCTTAACAAATTTCAATATTGAAATATGATTTACGAAATAGGAGAACAGAGTAATGAATAAGTCAGATTTAGTAGCAGCAATTGCGGAGACTTCAGGTTTAACAAAAGCTGATGCAGCTCGCGCTTTAGACGCAACAACAGGTGCAATTACTTCAGCATTATCATCAGGTGATAGCGTAGCAATTACAGGTTTTGGTAGTTTCTTAGTAAGAGACCGTGCAGCACGCACTGGCCGTAACCCACAAACAGGCGCAGCGATTCAAATCAAAGCATCTAAAGTGCCTGCATTTAAAGCAGGTAAATTACTTAAAGAATCAGTTAACTCTTAAGATTTTTTCAGTATAATATGCCCGGTGCTTAATCTTAAGTGTTGGGCATATGTTTTTTTGGGCGATTAGCTCAGTTGGTAGAGCGTCGCCCTTACAAGGCGAATGTCACAAGTTCAAGTCTTGTATCGCCCACCAAAAAAACATTTCGGAGTGGTAGCTCAGCTGGTTAGAGTGCCTGCCTGTCACGCAGGACGTCGCGGGTTCGAATCCCGTCCGCTCCGCCATTACTTTTTCAAGTATTGGCTCCCGAATTCAAATCAAATTTAAATAATCTAAAAACACCCTTTTTTTTTATAAACTTTTTCGTTTATAATCTTTGTTTTTCCTTATTTAAATTTTGACGCTTGTTTAACAAGTATTAATCCACCCCTTATTATTATTATGCTTAGTTCTATTAAAAACAAAACCAAAGGCTGGGTAGCCTATTTAATTGTCGGTTTAATCACTGTTCCTTTTGCCTTATTTGGCGTTAATGAATATTTCACTGGTGCATCTAATGTTGTTGTCGCTTCAATCGATGATGATGAAATCTCAAAAGAAGAATTTTTAGCTGAATTTAATCCACAGAAAAGACGTCTACAAAAAAACTTAGCTGAGAAATACAATACAGATTTTGACACTGTTTTAAAGCAGTCAATTGTTAATCAGATGATTGATAGACGTTTATTGGATCAGTTAGCTGAAAGCATGTCTCACGCTACAAGTGTTTCTGAGTTAAATGCTATCATCCAAACTAATGATTTATTCCACGATGAGGGTCGATTTTCATTGGAAAAGTATAAAAATCTGTTAAGGCTAAATGGTTATACACCTTCTGAATACGAATCTGTAAGATCAAAAGAGCTAACGCAAAATCAAATTAAATATAATTTACTAGACTCGGCTTTTATGCTGCCTTCGCAACTAGAAAAACTGCAAAACCTTAATGACCAACAGCGTGAGTTTTCTTATATTAAACTAAGTGCTGATGATTACACGTCCAAAGTTAATGTTGATGAAAAGAGTGTTGAAGATTATTACAACAATCAAAAAGAGTCATTCTTTGCACCTGAGCAGGCCAAAATTGAATTTGTTGAGCTTTCTTTAGCTCAAGTCGCCAAAACTATCAAAGTCACAGAAGATGAGTTATTTAACTTCTATGAGGATGAGCAAGCTCGATTCACAACTGAAGAAGAGCGTCAAGCGCAGCATATCTTATTAGCAACTGAAGAAACTGCTAACAAGGTATTAGACTTGCTTAAAAAAGGTGGTGATTTTTCAAAGTTAGCAGCTCAATATTCTCAGGATACAGGCTCAAAAGATATAGGTGGTGATTTAGGTTTGTTTGGCCGTGGTGTGATGGTTGGTGCTTTTGAAGAGAGTGCATTTTCTATGCAAGAAGGCGATCTAAGTGGCTTGGTTAAATCTGAGTTCGGATACCATATTATTAAATTAAATAAAATTCAAGCAGGCACTGTTAAGTCTTTTGACAGTGTTAAATCAGAGTTAACACAACTTTATACAGAATCTCAAGCACAGAAAGACCTATACAACTTAACAGAACAATTGGCTAATCTTGCTTATGAAGCTAATCTAGAGGAGGTATCTAGCCAAATGTCACTCAAAATAAACACGAGTGATTTCTTTGATAGAGACAGCACTAAGCTCGATGCTAAAATTGTTGCAGCAGCATTTAGCGATGTTGTGCTTAACAAGGGTGAAAATTCAGAAGTTTTAGAGTTAGATAAAAATCGTTTTGTTGTGATTCATCTAAAACAAAAATTACCTCAGCGTCAAAAAACATTCAAAGAGGTTAAAGGTGAAATTAATACCCATTTAACGCGTCTTTTAGCTAAAACCTTTGTTGATAACATTGCCACTCAAATTGCTACTTCTTCTAAAGTTGGAGATCTGAAGGCTGTAGATCAGCTCATGAGTAAAAACTCACTTAAGTGGGAAGCTATTGGCTGGGTTAAGCGTGACACTACTAGAGCTGACACTTCAATTGTGAACAAGGTTTTCGCATTGCCAAAACCAAAAACTGATCCAGTCTTCAGCGCTCAGAGTCTAGATAAAAGAAATGCACTTGTTATTAATTTAACTGGTGTAAAGATTTCTAAGTCTAAAGCCTCAAAAGCCAATCTTGAAAAGGTGTTGCTAGGTTTTGAATCTAATGAAGTTTTTGTGAATATCTTGCAAACACTTAGAGCTAAAGCTGAAATTAAAGTGTTTAATACAAAACTATAATTTTTTTTGGTGTTATAAAGATTTTAAAAAAATAGAACACAAATAAACACAAAAAAGCCTTGAAATATCAAGGCTTTTTAATGATCAATAAAAGTATCTATTTTTATTCTGGACCTTTGTCATAAAAGTTATAACCAGAATCAATGTAGGTTACTTCACCTGTAATACCAGAAGCTAGATCAGAGCATAAGAAAGCAGATGCATTACCTACTTCTTCAGTTGTTACGTTACGCTTAAGAGCTGAAGAGCTAGCTGCATAGTCAAGTAACTTACCAAAGTCTTTAATACCAGAGGCAGCCAATGTCTTAATCGGGCCAGCAGACACAGCGTTAACACGAATACCACGTTCAGGGCCGAGTGCAGCTGCCATATAACGCACATTTGCTTCAAGTGATGCCTTGGCAACACCCATGACGTTGTAGTTAGGGATGGCACGAATGGCACCTAAATAGCTAACAGTTAATAGCGCACCATTTTCATTTAGCATAGATGAAGCGTATTTAGCAAGTGCGGTAAAACTGTATGAACTAATGTCATGCGCTGCTGCAAAATTTTCACGAGTAGTCACTTCAACATAATTTCCATTAAGTGCTTCACGAGGTGCAAAAGCAACTGAGTGAACGATAATGTCAAAATTGTCCCAGTGTTTTTTAAGCTCTGTAAAAGTTTGCTCAATGCTTTCATCTGTTGCGACATCACATTCAATAACAATATTGGAGTTACATACTTCGGCACATTTATCAACGCGTTTTTTTAATTTTTCGTTTTGATAAGTTAGCGCAATCTCACACCCTTGTTTAGCCATTGCTTCTGCAATACCCCAAGCAATAGAGCGATTAGAAGCAACACCAACAATCAATGCTTTTTTTCCAGTCATGAAACCCATAAAATCTCCCATATGTCATTAATAAAAAACAAATTATAACCTACACAGCACCTATAATAACTACCTGTTCTTGTAATTATTAAATGTCAATGTTAGATATCTTCTTAACCCCAATTCGTGCATTTAGACTTAGATACATCCCTTTACTGTTGATTTATTTTTCATATGGTAGTGGTGTTTTTACAGCTATTGCTGAGAACTTTTGGGTCAAAGACACGCTCGATATGTCAGCTTCTGATTTAGCAGAGTTAGCTGTATGGCTAGGTGTGCCGTGGACGGTTAAAATGATTTTTGGCTCATTGGTTGATAGTGTTAATATTTTTGGATCTAATCGAAAATCCTATGTTTATATAGGTGCGGTGTTGATTACAATCAGCTCATTAATGATGATTGCCGTGGTGGGTGACTACGCAATTGTCGAGGATTTCTCTAAAAAAGCTGTCTATATTTTTGCCAGCGTGATTGCGGTGACAGGCTTTGTTATGCAAGATGTTGTAGCAGATACCATGACCACTGAGGTGATTGATAAAAACCAGCCTCAAGAAAAAATTAATCAAGAATTGGCCACCATTCAAGTTTTAGCACGCTTATCTTTAGGCTTTGCAATTTTTATTACCGGTTGGATTGGTGGAGAATTGGCAGACGTATTTCATGATCATCGAGAAATAGTTTTCCAGATTTCTTTATTTGTTCCGTTGTTATCTATTTTAGGCGTGAGCCTGGTCAAGCTTAATCCTGTGCCCGTTTCTCCAATTAATAAACAAGTACTCTTTGGTGGCTTGATCTTTGCGGTGTTTATTGTTCTGATGGGTTACAACGACGTACCTTATTCACAAGAGATTATTTTTGTTATTTCAATATCAGTAGTATTGTATTTATTGTCTGATCTTATTAACGACTTAGACGCAAGCACCATTCGTCATATTAAAATGGCGATGATTATCATCTTTGTTTATCGAGCCATGCCATCGGTTGGTGCGGGTTTAAGCTGGTGGGAGATTGACGTATTGGGCTTTGACGAATCCTTCTTTGCCAAGTTATCAGCCATTGGCGGTGGTATTGCTTTAGCAGGTATGTGGTTTTCTGCCAAATTTATTATTAAGCGAGATATTGCTGAAGTGCTGATATTCTTAACCATTATTGGTACATTGCTATCATTGCCAATTGTGGCTATGTATTACGATATTCATACTCTATTAGGCTTTGATGCACGAACCGTGGCTTTGGTCGACACTGCTATAGCCTCTCCGTTTGATTATATCGCCCAAGTGCTGATGCTGACCCTGGTAGCTATTTATGCACCCGAAGGTAAAAAAGGCACTTGGTTTGCATTGATGGCAAGTTTGATGAATATTGCACTGAGTGCTGGTGGGTTG
This sequence comes from Candidatus Thioglobus sp., assembly GCA_028352435.1. Classification (GTDB taxonomy): domain Bacteria; phylum Pseudomonadota; class Gammaproteobacteria; order PS1; family Pseudothioglobaceae; genus Thioglobus_A. Next base: position 6,892 of record JAOMMB010000010.1, read on the forward strand.
TTCACCAAATACTTAAATCAAATATTTGTTGTTAGCCGTGAAATAGTATCAGATGGTGTCGTTACCACCGAACAAGACTATTCAGCTCTAGGAGATTTGCTGTGGATCGTGATTATCATTGGTTTTGTAGTGCCTATTGTTACCATTATTAAATACAATCCTAATAAAGCATGACCCAATACAAGTATTACTTCCTATCTTTAATATTGGTGATAGCAGATCAGCTTACCAAAATGATGGTGCTCGGCTCTCTAAAGCTTTATGAATCAATTGAAATAACCAGTTTTTTCAGTTTAACCCATGTGCATAATTATGGTGCTGCATTTAGTTTTTTGGCTGATGAAGATGGCTGGCAGCAATACTTCTTGGTAAGTATCTCTGCAATAGCCAGTATTGCGATCATCCTATGGATGAGCAAAACCAGCACAAAACAGCCTTACAAGCTCATAGCGCTTAGTTTGATTTTATCAGGTGCTATCGGTAATTTAATCGACCGAGCAGTGTTTGGATTTGTGATCGATTTTATCAATCTTCATTATCAAGACTTTTATTGGCCAGTGTTTAATGTGGCCGATACGGCTATTACTTTAGGCGTTATATTGCTATTATTGGTTGATTTTAAACAAGACAAGGCTAAGCCATGAGTGATTGCTTAATCATTGGTGGCGGTGCAATTGGTATGATGAGTGCTCGCTCTCTTGCTCTATCTGGTGCAAAAGTTACCTTGATCGACCAGCAAGCCTGCGCTCAAGAGTCTTCTTGGGCGGGCGGTGGCATTATTTCCACACTTTACCCCTGGAAATACGACGACTTAACCAATGAATTGAGCCTAGCCTCTCAAGTTATATATGAGCAATTATGTGCTCAAATACTAGAAGATACTGGGCTTGATCCTCAGTATTTGAAGTCTGGATTATTAATGATGGATGAGTATGACTCAGATGAGGCAATAGCATGGATGAAGCGCTATGGCTTAAAGTACCAGTCTCATCAGCAAGGCGCTCTATTTAGTGAGATTGCTCAAGTGCGTAATCCACGTTTACTCAAGGCGCTCAAAGCCGACATTATCAATAAAGGCGTTAAGATTATTGAGCACGTAAAAATTGAAAAATTATTAATTAAAAACGATAAAGCATTGGGCGTGGTGAGTAGTAATAAAACCTATTTGGCAGATTGTGTTTTAGCTTGTTCAGGCGCTTGGAGTTCTCAGTGGCTGGATTTAAAAGAAGAAATATTTCCCATGAAAGGCCAGATGATTGTGCTCAAATCTAAACCAGATACAGTTAAGAATATTGTTCTGGATCAAGGGCGATATATTATTCCTCGTCAAGATGGGCGTATCCTGGTAGGATCAACCATGCAAAATGTTGGCTTTGATCGATCAACAGATGATCAAACACGCAAAGCATTGCATGAGTTTGCTAGCCAAAGATTTGGCTCACTTGCCAATGCTCAGGTGGAGCATCATTGGTCAGGTTTTAGGCCAGCAAGTAAATCTGCCAAAGTCATGCTCGGTAAACATGCCCAGTTTGATAACGTTTTTTTAAATACCGGTCATTTTCGCAATGGTATTAACATGGCGCCAGAAAGTGCCAAAAGAATCACACAACTAATCAATCATGAAACTTAGCCTTATATTTTTAGTTCTAACCTCAATCATAAGTGCTGCTAATGCCCAGCTTTTTAAAGTATCTGATCGAGGCACTATATTGAAAAATACCTCTTCAGAGCAAAGATGTGTATTAGACGATCGATCAAAATTAGTATGGGAGGTTAAGCTCGCCACCAAGGGTTTGCAAAACGCCCAAAATACCTATACTTGGTTTAACACTAAAAGCGGCATCCAAAATGGCGATTATTCGCATAATTGTCATTGGTCTGAATCTTGCAATACTCAGGCATATGTCAAAGCGCTGAAAGATATCAAGCTTTGTCAGCAGTCAAATTGGCGCTTGCCAACACAAGCTGAGCTTAAAACACTCTTGGTATACGGTGATAATGATTTATTAATTAATCAAAAATTTTTCCCAAATACTCAGCTTAAGTCTTACTGGAGTTCTGATGAATTAAGCACTAATATCGCCATTGACGTGCCGTTTTATTATGGCGGCAGTCAAGGTTCAGACAAATCATTTGATGCCTATGTTCGTCTGGTGAGTGATGCTAACTAGAGAGATCGACCAAGCCTTGCTTGCCAGCTATTCGGATGATATGCCCAATTTTTTAAAAAAAATTTATGCCGCTCGCAGCGTTAGCGAATCTCAATTATCATTGGGCTTATCAAATTTACTCACGCCTAATTTTGACCATCTAGATCGAGCCCTAGCTTTATTAGAGCAAGCTTTATTAGAGCAAAGACGTGTTTTAATCATTGGTGATTTTGATTGTGACGGCGCAACTGCCTCAGTCGTTGCGGTTAAATCTTTGCGTATGATGGGTGCTAAATATGTAGATTTTTTAGTACCAAATCGCTTTGAACATGGTTACGGGCTTTCGCCAGAAATTGTTCAACTGGCCATCAAAGAAAAACAGCCTGATTTAATCATTACGGTTGATAACGGCGTCTCAAGTTTTGATGGCGCCAAGCTGGCTAAAGAATCAGGTATTAATGTCATTATCACCGATCATCATCTGCCTAGTGACTCACTGCCAGAAGCTGATGCCATTATTAATCCAAATCTTAAGGGTTGTGAATTTTTAAGTAAAAATCTAGCCGGTGTTGGCGTCTGTTTTTATTTGTTTTCAGCGCTTAGAACCTACTTACAAAAAATTCAATATTTCACTAATAATAATATCCCATCGCCAGATCTACGCACTGTGCTTGATTTAGTTGCACTTGGAACAGTGGCTGACGTAGTCAAGCTTGATCAGAACAATCGTATTTTGATTGACCAAGGCATTAAGCGTATTCGCGAAAAACAATGTTCACCTGGTATTTTGGCACTATTAGAAATTGCCAATAGACCCCCAGAAACCTTGCAAGCAAGTGATTTGGGATTTGCAGTTGGACCTCGACTGAATGCAGCAGGGCGCCTGAGTGACATTTCCCGCGGTATCAAATGCCTGCTAACAGATGATATGAATGATGCTAGGCGCTATGCCAAAGAGCTAGAAGAATTTAACCAAAAGCGTAAAGAAGAGCAAGCGCGTATTCAAGATGAGGCGCAAGCCATTGTCGATACGCAAGAGCTGTCCGAAGGTAAATTTGCCCTCAGCCTATTTGATCCGTCTTGGCATGAAGGTATTGTTGGTATTGTTGCGGGTAAGCTTAAAGAGGATTATCACTGTCCAGTAGCGGTATTCGCTAAATCTGGAGATTTCTTAAAAGGCTCTATTCGCTCAATCCCCGATGTACATATTAAAGACTTACTTGATTTAGTTGATCGAAAAAACCCAGGCTTAATTCTTAAATTTGGTGGTCATGCTATGGCGGCGGGGTTAAGCATAAAGCTAGAAGGTTTTTCATCTTTTAAACAAGAATTTAACGAAGCAATTAAAGCTCACCTTAACAACGAAATACCTAAAGTCGAATTATTAACAGACGGCCAACTTGAGCCGCGTGATATTTCACTAGACAATGCACAAATTTTGCAACAAGCAGGGCCTTGGGGGCAAAGCTTTGAAGAGCCTATCTTTTTTGGTGATTTTGAAATTGTTGAGCAAAGAATCGTGGGTGAAAAGCACTTAAAATGCCGATTAAAAGCTATTAATAGCAATCAAGTGTTTGATGCCATTGCATTTTTCCAAGCCCCACTGGATTCAACACAAGTGAGTGTTGCTTATAAACTCTCAATTAACATTTGGCGTGGAAGTACTTCTTTACAACTCATGGTTGAACAGATAAACCCTATTTAATTAGAGTTTAAAATTTCCCAAATTATGCGAATGGCTCTTATTTTTGTTTTTTTGTCATATTTTTTAGCCAAAAAACCACGAAAAAGAGCCTTATATTTCCTAAAACATATCTAAATCCATTGTTTTAGGCTTTAAACCGCTATTTTTTGGCTAATTAATCAGTTACCTGAGCAGGCAAGGCCTGCTCAGGTAACTTGTGTTAAAAATTTACCAAATTATCAAAATCAAGGCTTTTTTAACTTTAAATTTTCCATATAAACAGGTCAATTAACCCCCTAGTCATATATAAAATATTATGAACTATTGATATATGTCAAGGAATTATCTAAAGTGGTAAACTAAATGGTTGCTTTGTAAACAAAAAACAGCCTGTCATTAAACTGAAACATCAAGCTATTCGTCTATTTGCTAAATTATTTGTCTTATTGATGTTGGTGGGATGGGGTAACTCTGCGTGGGCGTCTACTGTTTTAGGTACTGGGGCTGCTTCATTATTAGGTAGCGATCTTACTGACCCTGATAACAATGGTATTGACGGAACTGACGGTCTATCAGGCAACTGGAATTGGACATCAATCAATGCAAGCGGTGAGAATTATTGGACATCTGAAGGTGCTTATAACGTATTTGATAATAAAGTAAGTAGTGGTGAAGCTAAGTGGTGTTGTGATAACCCTACTCAATGGATATCGGTAGGTTTTGCTAAAGCTTACGTGTTAACTCATTTTACAATTACATCAGGTAATGATTCTGTAGGCAGAGATCCCGATCAGTGGAAGATACAAGGTTCAAATGATGGGTCGAGTTGGTCTGATGTTTATACATATAGCAATGACGGAACTTCACCATTCTCAGCTCGAAATCAAGTAGTTAAATATTCTAGCGCTGGAAGTGATTTTTCAACTCCATCTGCCTATTCATATTTTCGTTATTATGTAACATCTACAGTGAGTAGTGGACATCAAATTAATGAACTTGAGTTTTTTGGTGATGAAGCCATACCAGCAGTCTCATCAGTCTCTTCAAACACTGACGCTGGCGGGTATAAAGTTGGCGATGTTATTGACATTGATGTTGTATTCTCAGTAGCTGTCACAGTAACAGGTACGCCACAACTTACTTTAGAGACCGGTGATACTGACCGAGTAATTAATTATTCATCAGGCTCTGGCACTTCAACGCTGACATTTAACTACACAGTGCAAGCAGGCGATACTGCTTCAGATTTGGATTACACCTCAACAACTGCTTTAGTACTTAATAGTGGCACAATTAAAGATGCCACAAATAATACTGTACCATTAACACTCCCCACTGTTGGCGGTTCAGATTCACTGGCGGGTAATGAGGCTTTAGTTATTGACACCACCACCCCTACTAACCAAAATACAGTATTTGCCTCAGTAGTAACTAAAGCAGGTGGTGCAACGGTAACAATTACCTCATCAGGCGATTCAACTAACGATGTTTGGTTTGCGCCAGCAGGTACTACTTCATTTAGTGCTGGCGCTACAATGACCATCGCAGCCAGTGGCACAGCAACAAGCATCGCAGCACCAGCTGATACAGGCACTTATTATTTGTATGTACTTGATGCTGCAGGGAATATCTCTAGTGCATCAAGCGCTGCGCTAACGGTGGATGCGGGCGCTCCAATCATCACCTTTAGTCCAGTTGATGGTGCAACGGGCGTAGCATTAGCTTCTAACATTACCATTACTTTTGATGAGGCTATCAGGAACACTGATGATACTGTTTTAACTGATAGCAATATTGACAGTTTAATTACCCTTAAGACAACCAATTCCAGCGGCGCTAACATTGCATTTGATGCCACGATTAATACAGCTAAAACAATCATTACTATCAATCCAACGAGTAATTTCTCAATAGCTCAAGTTGTATATGTGGGAATTGGAGTAAGCGTAGAAGATAGCTATAATAATGCAATCAGTGCAGCTAATGCAACCTTTGCTGTGTTATCTGACTCAACATCACCAACAATAGCTATCACTGCTACTGGCGTTACCGATGGCAGTACTTCTGACGCCTCAACACTTGCATTAACTTTTACCGCTTCTGAAGCTACTAGTAATTTTGTGGTTGAGGATATTACTGTAAGTAACGCAACACTCTCAAGCTTAACTGCGGTATCTTCTACGGTTTACACAGCAATCTTAACGCCAACTACCCAAGGTGCAGTAACCATTGACGTTGCTGCAGGTAGTTTTACGGATGCTGCGAGTAACAATAATACAGCCTCTACTCAGTTTAATTGGACGTATCTATCTAGTCCAATTAACAAAACCGACGTCACCGACAGCATCAAAGCAATGAGTGGTGTGGCGATTGATGCAGTGGGAATGAACTTTAGTGCAGTCGAAAGCCGTGTTGGTTGGTTGCAAGCCAATACCAACAGTAACAAACTCTCCCACCAAGGCGTTAGACTTAGTTTTGCCAATCCTACTATTGATAAACTAATGAACACCGCTTATGTTGAACCTGGCAAGCTTAGTCCTACTAACAAACTATTAGAGCTACTACGTAACAACCTAGCTGACGGTACACCAGATACTATGGCTATGACTGAAGACACTAAAGCCCAACTTAATAGTGCTGCCTTTAATGAAGTGGCTAAGCTTAGAGAAGAGACGATTGGCAAAGTACTTAATGCCACTGGTGGCTCAGTAATGGGGGATTGGAACGTTTGGACAGAGGGACGTATTACCGTGGGTAAGACTTACTCAACTGGCACTACATCAGAGCAAGACTCACAAACCCAAAACATCTCATTAGGCTTTGATAGAATCATCAAAGATGATAATCAATCCTCAGAGAGTGCTGGGCATATCGTTGGTGTAGTTCTAGGTATTGGCAAGAGTGATGCTGATACCACTAATAACTCCACCGTAGATGCCGATAGTTACTCTATATCAACGTATGGCGTTATTAGACAAGATGATAAAGAACTAGTCCAAGCCCAAATAGGCTATGGTCATATTAAAGTAGACAAGACTCGTATTGATGGTTCAGACACCCTAACAGGCTCTCACAATGCCAATCAGTTCTTTACCACGCTAATGGTTAAAAGAGAAACAATGAGTGTTGGTAGCTTCTCTTTATCACCTTACGGCAAGATACACGCCTCACGCACTTGGTATGATGGTTACTCAGAAAAAGGCGGCGCTACCGCACTTACCTATGGTGAGCAAACCATTGACTCAACCGTTCTCTCAGCAGGTGTTGATGTTGATTATATGATTCCAATACACAAAGGCAACATCAGACCCTTTGCTAAGTTTGAGTATGGTGCAGATGTATCAGGCTCATCAACTGTTAATATGCATTACAACAATGAAGCTACTAACTACCAGCTACAACTAGACAACAAAGCAGACAGTAATTGGAAGTTTGTTTTAGGCGCAGATATGTATACCAAGGAAGAATGGGACTCATCAATTAGCTATGAGAGAACTGAGGCAGTTGATGCTGGATATTCGGATAGTTTGGCGGTTAAGGTTGGGTTGAAGTTTTAGGTCTTACAACAACTGCCAAATAAGCGCCACATCAAGGTAAAATACAGCCTTTTATTTTTAACAAAATTAACATGCCGGTAATCACTCTACCTGATGGGTCTGAAAAATCTTTTGATCAAGCGCTAAGCGTTTTTGAAGTTGCAAAATCTATCGGTTCTGGTTTGGCCAAAGCAACTCTTGCAGGCAAGGTAAATGGTGAGATGGTTGACGCTTCTTATTTAATCGAATCTGATGCCAGTGTATCAATTATTACCGCTAAAGACGATGAAGGGCTTGAAGTAATTCGTCATTCTACTGCGCATCTTTTAGCGCAAGCTACCCAAATGCTTTATCCTGAAGCTCAAGTAACCATTGGCCCGGTAATTGATAATGGCTTTTTCTACGACTTCGCTTATAAAGATGGATTTTCAGAAGGTGATTTAGCCAAGATTGAAAAAAACATGAAAAAGCTGGTCAAGCAAAGCCTTAAGATTGAGCGCAGCGAGATGAGTCGTGATGAGGCTGTTGAGTTCTTTAAGGCGAAAGGCGAACATTATAAAGCAGAGATTATTGAATCAATCCCAGCTGACCAAACATTGTCTTTGTATAAGCAGGGCGATTTTATTGATTTATGTCGTGGTCCACACGTACCCTCTACTTCAAGACTTAAAGCTTTTAAACTGATGAAGCTTGCAGGCGCCTATTGGCGTGGTGATAGCAAAAATGAAATGCTACAGCGTGTTTATGGCACAGCTTGGGCAACTAAAGAAGATCTTGAGGCACACTTACACAGATTAGAAGAAGCTGAAAAGCGCGATCATCGTAAGATTGGAAAAACTCAAGATTTATTTCACATGCAAGAAGAAGCACCTGGCATGGTGTTTTGGCATGAGAAAGGCTGGACTTTGTATCAAATCGTTGAGCAATACATGCGCTCAGTATTTAAAGATAATGACTATAAAGAGGTGCATACGCCACAGCTAATTGACAGAACGCTTTGGGAAAAATCAGGCCATTGGGATAAGTTTGGCGATGCGATGTTTACCACGAGTAGTGAAAATCGTGATTACGCAGTCAAGCCGATGAATTGTCCGGCGCATATTCAGATTTTTAATCAAGGCCTTAAGTCTTACCGTGATTTACCATTGCGTTTGGCGGAGTTTGGCTCTTGTCATCGTAATGAGCCATCAGGTACGTTGCACGGTATTATGCGTGTGCGTAATTTTGTACAAGACGATGGACATATTTTTTGTGCTCCTGAGCAAATTCAATCAGAAGTATCTAATTTTATTGACTTAACCTTTGATGTTTACAAGCACTTCGGCTTTGAAAATGTTGATATTAAGCTTTCAACCCGTCCTGAAAATCGTGTGGGTTCTGACGAAGTCTGGGATAAGGCCGAAGCAGCACTTGCACAAGCGCTAGATGCTAAAGGCATTAAGTGGGACTTGCAAGAAGGCGAAGGTGCATTCTACGGACCTAAGATTGAATTTGTACTTAAGGATTGTTTAGACCGAGAATGGCAGTGTGGCACGTTACAAGTAGATTTTTCCATGCCAGAGCGCTTAGATGCGCAGTATATTGCTCAGGATAATTCAAAGCAAACACCGGTTATGTTGCATCGCGCCATTGTTGGATCGATCGAGAGATTTGTTGGAATTTTGATCGAACATTATGAAGGTGCATTCCCTTCTTGGTTGGCGCCAATTCAAGCAGTAATTATAAATATTTCTGAAAAACAGCTTGATTTTGTTAAAGAAGTTAACAAAAAGTTAAAAAAACAAGGACTTAGAGTGATTTCAGACTTGCGTAATGAGAAGATAGGCTTTAAAATACGCGAGCATTCCATGCAACGTTATCCGTATATTTTAGTAGTCGGTCAACGTGAAATGGAAAATAACGAAATTTCAGTACGTAGACGCGGTGGCGAGGACTTAGGTTCTATGTCAATTGAAGCATTTGTAGAAATGACACAAAAAGAAGAAATAGAGGAATAATTATTAAAAAACCAAATAAGATAAAAATCCGAGTTAATGACTATATTAAAGTTTCAGAAGTTCGATTAATTGATGCAGAAGGTGGACAAGTTGGTATTGTTGATACCAGCGAAGCAAAACAGAGAGCAAAAGAGGTTAGCTTAGATTTGGTAGAAGTATCTCCAAACGCTGTACCACCTGTTTGTAAGATCATGGATTTTGGTAAATATATTTATGAATTAAAGCAACAGCAGAAAGAAGCTAAAAAGAAACAAAAGAAAACCCAAGTTAAAACCATTAAATATCGTCCAGGCACAGAAGAAGGCGATTACCAAATTAAATTTAGGAATTTGGTTAAATTTTTAGACAATGGTGATAAGGTTAAAGTAAGTATTTGGTTCCGTGGTCGCGAGATGCAACACAGAGAGCTAGGCATGGAAATGCTAGATAGAATTGAAAAAGATTGTGAAGAATTTGCTAATGTAGAACAAAAAGCAAAGATGGAGGGTCGTCAGCTAGGCATGATGCTGGCACCCAAATCGAAAAAGAAGTAGCGATGTACTAAATAACACAGCGTTATTCAGTTTTGCCGTACCTAGGTGTACTGTCTACAACTGAATGCCTTGTTTAATTTGTATCTCGATCCTTCTTTATTTAATAAAAAGTTATTCAAAAGAATAACAAATATGTCCAAAGGACAAGGAGAAAATTATGCCAAAGTTAAAAACCAATAGAGGTGCTGCAAAGCGCTTCAAAAAAACCGCGAGTGGCGGTTATAAGTGTAAACACTCTCACTTGCGTCATATCTTGACCAAAAAGAGTACTTCTAGAAAACGTAGCTTACGCTCACCGGACACTGTAGAAAAAGCAGATGTACCGATGGTTCGTAGAATGTTACCGTATAGTTAAGGGAGTATAGAAAATGGCAAGAGTATCAAGAGGTGTGCAAGCGCACGCAAGACACAAGAAAATATTAAAGAAAGCTAAAGGCTATTACGGCGCTAGATCAAAAGTCTACCGTGTTGCTAAGCAAGCAGTTATTAAGGCTGGTCAATACGCGTACCGCGATCGTCGTCAAAAGCGTCGTCAGTTCCGTAGACTTTGGATTGTCCGTATTAACGCAGAAGCACGTAACTGTGGTTTAAGCTACTCAAGATTGATTGATGGCTTAAATAAAGCAGAGATCGTCATTGATCGTAAAGTTTTATCAGATATTGCAATTTTTGATAAACCTGCATTCGCCAAGATTGCAGATCAAGCAAAAGAGGCAATAGCGAAAGCGGCTAAAGCAGCCAAATAGCTAAAACTAAAGCCATGATTTATCATGGCTTTTTTCATACCAAACTACAATAAACATCTTTAAAAATCCATGATAACTTGTAAAAAGCAATTATATAAATTATCATGCATTCTTAAAGATGTCTTGAAAACTAAATGATTAAACCAATTCTTGAAAAAGCAAAATTAGCAATTGCTGATGCGCAAGACTTAAAAGCACTTGATGAGATTCGAGTTACCTTTTTGGGTAAAAAAGGCGAGTTGACTGCCTTATTGAAAAGCCTAGGAACACTCTCAAAAGAAGAGCGTCCAAAAATGGGTGAAGCAATTAATCAGGCTAAGACAAATGTCCAAACGTGGCTTACTGATAGAAAAAATCATTTAGAAGCCATTGAATTAGAAAAGCGTCTATTAGAAGAGCAGGTTGATGTTTCTCTTCCAGGCCGTCATAGCGAAATGGGTGGATTACACCCGGTCACAATTACTTTAAAACGCATTCAATCATTGTTTGCAAAAAATGGATTTGAAGTGGCAACGGGCCCTGAAATTGAAGATGATTTTCATAACTTCACAGCGCTTAACATTCCAGAACATCATCCTGCTCGTGCTATGCATGATACTTTTTACTTTAATGAAAGTACCGTTCTTAGAACGCATACCTCTCCTGTGCAAATTCGTACACTTGAAAAGCAAAAACCACCTGTTCGTGTTATTGCGCCGGGTCGCGTATATCGTTGTGATTCTGATATTACACACACACCTATGTTTCATCAGGTTGAAGGCTTAATCGTTGATAAAAATGCAAATTTTGCACAGCTAAAAGGTTTATTAATTGACTTCTTGCGCGCTTACTTTGAAAAAGAAGATTTACAAGTGCGTTTTCGCCCCTCTTACTTTCCATTTACCGAGCCTTCTGCTGAAGCAGATATCGAGTGTGTGATTTGTGGTGGTGAAGGTTGTCGTGTTTGTAAGAAAACTGGCTGGCTAGAAGTTCTAGGTTGTGGCGTTGTACATCCAAACGTGCTTAATTCTGTTGATATTGATTCAGAAGAGTTTACTGGCCTAGCGTTTGGTATGGGTGTTGAGCGTTTAGCAATGTTGCGTTACGGCGTTAATGACTTAAGATTATTCTTTGAAAACGATATACGTTTTCTAAAACAATTTAAATAAACATATGAATATTTCAACATCATGGTTACGTGAATGGATCTCACCTGTTGTTACGGATGAGATATTGGCCGAACAATTAACAATGGCTGGCTTAGAAGTCGACGGTATTGAAACTGTTGCACCGGCTTTTAGTAAAGTTGTTGTTGGGCATGTTGTATCTTGTGAAAAGCATCCAGATGCAGACAAGCTAAACCTTTGCCAAGTTGATGTTGGTGAAGCTGAGACTGTCCAAATTATCTGTGGTGCTAAAAATGTACGTACAGGTCTTAAAGTCATGGCTGCTTTGGTCGGTGCAAAGCTACCAGGCGATTTTAAAATTAAAAAAGCTAAGCTTCGTGGCGTTGAATCATTTGGCATGATTTGTTCTGAATCAGAGCTGGGCATTAGTGATTCCTCTGAAGGTATTGCTGAGCTAGATTCACAAGCAATAATTGGCCAAAATGTTAGAGAATATTTAGATCTTGATGACCATATTATCGAGCTTGATATCACTCCTAATCGTGGTGATTGCTTTTCGGTATTAGGTGTGGCTCGTGAAGTGAGTGCTAATTACAATATGGCATTCGTTATGCCGGATATTGAAATAACTGCTTTCGGAAAATCAAGTGTTGCGACCAGTGTCAGTAATACTAGAGCTTGCCCTAAATACCTTACAAGATCAATCAAAGGTATTGACAATACGGTGCAAACACCACAATGGATGGCTGATAAACTAAAACGCTCAGGTCAGGCTACACATTCGCCAGTCGTTGACGTGACTAACTATGTTTTGATGGAGTTAGGTCAACCTATGCATGCGTTTGATTTAGACAAGATTCAGGGCGATATACAAGTTAGAAATGCTAAATCAGGTGAAACAGTGGACTTGTTAAATGATTCAACAGTTAAGCTAACAGACGATACATTGGTAATTACTGATGCAAAATCTGTCCTTGCTATTGCAGGCGTTATGGGTGGCGAGGCTAGTTCCACTCAAACAACAACAACGGACATCTTACTAGAAAGTGCATTTTTTGAGCCAGTCTCAATTGCCGGAAAAGCAAGAAATTATGGACTACACACAGAGTCATCGCTTCGTTTTGAGCGTGGTGTAGATTTTAATATTACTGAGCTAGCACTTGATCGTGCTGCTCAATTGGTCTTAGAAATTTGTGGTGGTGAAGCAAGTGAAATAACAAAAAGTGTTGATGAATCAGTCCTGCCAAAGCTAGAGCCTATCACTATTACACAAGAAAAAATTCAGAAAATATTAGGTTTTGAATTAGACAGTAGCTGGATTGAGGAAAAATTCATCAATCTAGATTTTGAGATTAGCGATAAAACCAGTCATTCATGGACAATTATTCCACCAAGTTTTAGATTTGATATTCGTATTCCTGCTGACCTTATTGAAGAATTGGCAAGACTATATGGCTATGACAAACTACCTGTTCAGAAATTATCATTAGATGCTAATATTAATGTGATTAAAGAAGCACAGATTGATAAATATGATGTCATGCAAGCGTTGGTTAGCCGTGGTTATCAAGAAGTTATCACCTATAGTTTTATTTCTGAAAAGTATCAAGATTTAATTAATCCATTGGCTAAAAAGATTACACTAACAAATCCAATTTCAGCAGACATGTCCACCATGCGTTCTTCGCTTTGGGCGGGCTTATTGCAAACGGTGGAGTCTAATCAGAGACGTGGCCATACAGATGCACGATTCTTTGAAATTGGCTTATGTTTTGATGGTGTGAAAGCTGACGAGCAATCAAACAAGTTGGCTGGTATTGTTTCGGGTAATCGATTTAATGCTCAGTGGTCAAGTGAGCTTCAACCACTTGATTTCTTTGATGCAAAAGCTGATCTTGAATCATTGTTAAGCTTTACATCTGCAACGTTTGATTTTGAAGCTGCAGAGCATCCCGCTTTACAAAAAGGTCAGAGTGCTAAAATTAGCCTAAATGGTGAGCAAGTTGGCTGGATCGGCGCATTATCTCCAACAGTTCAAAAAGAATTATCACTGTCTAAGTGTTATTTGTATGAGGTTGATTTAAACGCAATCTTAGCTGGAAAGATTGCCAAATATGAGTCTTTCTCATCTTATCAACAAGCGCAAAGAGATATTGCACTTGTGGTTGATCAAGCTACGCCAGTTGCTGCATTAACTCAAAGTATTAATGAGTTAAAGCAAGCGCATTTTGTCGGTGTTAGTCTGTTTGATGTATATTCCGGTGAGCACATTGAGTCTGGAAAAAAGAGTGTTGCATTAAGCCTAACTTACCAATCATTAGAGGCAACTTTGGCTGACGATGAAGTGAATACAAAAGTAGATGAAGTGCTAGCTTTAATGAAAGATAAATTTTCAGCCACACTAAGATAATGTCGTTAAGTAAAAAAAATATCGCCGATGAACTTGTACGTGAGTTAGAAATGACGCATGCACAAGCCTTACAATTAACCAATGATTTCTTTGATCAGATTCAGGCTACTTTAGCCACGGGCGAAGAAGTCAAGTTGTCTAGTTTTGGTAATTTTGTTGTTAGAGAAAAAGCCGCACGCCCAGGTAGAAATCCAAAAACAGGCGAATCCGTAGAAATATCAGCTCGAAAAGTTGTTAGCTTTAAGGCAGGGCCAAAACTTAAAAAATTGACCCAAATAGGCTAGCTTTTTAATTAATTAGTCACTTACAGCGTTCATACCCCGCAAGGGGATACAAGTGATGGGACTTATAGTTTATCGATATTATTTAGATTTTATAGGGTTGCTAATTAATCGCTAACAGCATTCATAAAACCTTTTAATACCGGCATAACCTTATCAACGATTTGCTTATTCTTTTCAGCATTATGAACATGACCATCGATAATCTTATGAGTTTCCACTAACGATGTTTGATAGTCATCATCAATTTCAAAATTGATAAAGTAAAAACCTTTAGCTTTATCTCTAACCGATCTTACTGATAAGAAATCAGTTTCCCAAGCGAGTTCAGCGGTATAGACTGCACTAGATTCTGTTGTATCTTTTTGCAATAAGATAATAGTACTGCCAAAATGAAAAATAAAATGATTAGCACCACAGCTTGAAGAAGGTGTGCTTTTCAGCTCGCCACTCTCTAGTGCATCAGCTATTTGCTTTAACTGAGCATTGTTTAGTTGGATGTATTTAGCATCTAGATAGGCGTCAACATTTGTATCTGGATGGTTGTTTTTAATATATTCAACTAATTTATTTAACATATGGATTCTTTTGTAAATTAAAAAAAGAGATTATACCTGATTACGATTTTATCGCTAGAGCGCTCTTTAGTTTTGTCCGTCTGGACTGCTGTTTATCGCTTGTCCGTCTGGACTGCTGTTTATCGCTTATCTAGTGAGTCTGCGTATTTAATGGCGTAAACATCAAAGATACTGATGGCCATAGCGGCAATAATTGGACCAATAAACAAACCTAAGACACCAAACTGAATGATGCCGGCCAACGTTGATAATACAGTAATCAAGGTATAGTCTAGCGCACTAGATTGGTCACTAGTTTTGGTAAATTTTTGGATAATTAAAGGTCTGGCAAAGTTGTCAATAATGGTACCAATAAACACAGCACCAAATAAAACAATGATAAGTGCATCGGTAGTTTGACCTTGTGCATACAGATATACACTGAGTGGTAGCCAGATAATCAAACCACCAAGCACCGGAATAAAGCTGGCTAGCGCCATTGCGATACCAAAATACAAGGCAGGCAAGCCCACTATCATTACCGCGATAGAGAATATTACCCCTTGCAAAATAGCAATACTAAAAACACTTCCAACCAACGTAACAGAAAGGCTTGAAAATTGTTTTAGCAGGATGTCATCTAATCGGTTTTCTAGAGGTGAAAGATCTTTAAGACGCTTAATGATGCTCTTACCATCAAGATAAAAGTAATAAAGTGCAAAAACACTAATCACCAAGAAAAAAACAAAATGAGAAGATAAGGATAAAATACTACTCAAAATCCCCACTGAAAAATCTTTAACACTGATCAGTAAACTTTCTAGATTATTGTTAATAGTAGCACTTAACGTTGTTTTTATAGACTCAGAAAAAGGCAGACCTAAAATGGTTTGCTCGAGAATTTGACGGATTTTATCAATACTAAAATCCGTATTAATGGTTTGAATAAGGGTTGATACTTCCAGACCACTTACAAGCAAAATATAGCTTAGTGGTAAGATTAAAATTGTCGTCACTAATAACGTCATCGATAGTGCTGCATAAGAAGCTGATAATCGATTTTTGAGTTTGCTATATAGATCAAAAGTTGCGATAGCTATCAGCAATGCTAAAAATAAAGCGGGAATAAAAGGTGTAAATAACCAGATTAATCCAGCAATAGCGATGAGCAATAAGCTCAGCATATATCCATGTTCGTACGGGGCTTTTTCGGTCATATTAAAAAGTTCCTTTTAAATACGCTTTTCTATCAATCTCAGGCATGCGTTCAATCGCATATCTTAAAGTAGTTCTGGGTAGTTGTGCATAGTTTTCTCTTAAGAAGGCCATACAGATGTTTATATCTTTTTTATAAACTTCTCTTAACATCCAGCCCACTGCTTTGTGTATTAAATCTTCTTGATCTTTAAGTAGTAATTGGCTGATTGCTAAAGTAAGTTTAAATTGATTTTGTCTAATAAAAGCAAACGTAGCAACAATAGCTATTCGCCTTTCCCATAAATCATCTGAGTTAGCCCATTTAAAAAGAAGTGCAGTTTTTTCTGAATGATTAACTAGGTAGTCTCCAATAATAGCGGGCACAGTAGTGTCAACTAAATCCCAATTATTAACAGAGCTAATGTTATCTAAATAATAGTTAAAAACATTTTCTTGGTTATTTGCTTGATACTGGTTCATTAATATAATCAGCGCACAAAAGCGTACTTCATGAATAGGATTAATGATTAATTGATCAATTTCACTAAAATCAATTTTTTTGAAATGTTGTTTTGCAATAAGACGAATTTGTGGAACTCGAACACCTATAAATTTGTCATGCTCTGAATACTGCCCAAGCCCTGTTTTAAAAAATCTTTCATTGATTTTCTTGCGTTCTAGGTTCGCGAAAGATTTAAGTTGTGCTATTACTTCTTTGGCACTCATCGACTATACTATGATTTTTTAAATTAATAATTTAATCATACATGCAAACAGCTTATTTTGCCGGCGGATGTTTTTGGTGTGTTGAAGCCGTCTTTCAACGAATTCAAGGCGTATCAAGCGTTGAGTCTGGATATTGTAACGGCTTGACTCAAAACCCAACTTACGCAGATATATGTACTGGATCATCGGGCCATGCTGAAGTGGTTAAGGTTAATTTTGATGAATCTCAGGCGAGCTTCGAGCAATTACTTGTTGTCTTTTTTTCGACGCACGACGCTACTACGTTAAATCAGCAGGGTAATGACAGAGGTACGCAATATCGCTCTGGCGTTTTCTATACTAGCGATACACAGAAAAATCTAGCCAATACCTATATCCAAACCCTGGGTGATAATATTGTGACTGAAGTCAGTGAGCTGGATGTATTTTATCCAGCAGAGTCGTATCATCAAAACTATTTTAATAACAACTCTAATCAGCCTTATTGTCAATTGCTAATCGCGCCAAAGCTTTATAAATATTTTGATCAACACACGAAAGAAGACAATAATGAATGATCAGGAGCTACTTAGGTATTCTCGTCAAATTATGCTACCACAGGTTGGTATTGAAGGTCAGCAGTGTTTATTAGACTCTACTATGTTATTAATCGGCGTCGGTGGATTGGGCTCGCCAAGCGCGCTTTATTTAGCAGCAGCAGGCGTGGGGCATATCATTATTGCAGATTTTGACAAGGTTGAATTATCAAACCTTCAGCGCCAAGTTGTTCATCATACTCAAGACATCGGCCAATACAAAGTAGATTCTGCTCGGGATAAAATGCTGGCCATTAATCCAAATATTAAAGTCACTACGCTTAAAGATTTGAGCGAGAAAAATCTTAATACTTGGGTGAGTAAGGCTGATATTGTCTTAGATGGTACGGATAATTTCGAAACGCGTTTTAAGATTAATGCAGCTTGCGTGCAAGAGAAAGTGGCGCTAGTATCTGCTGCAGTTATTCGTTTTGAAGGGCAACTATCGGTATTTAAAGGTTTTCAGTCAGATCAGCCTTGCTATCAGTGTTTGTATCCTAAAGAGGGTGAGAATAATGAAAATTGCTCAGAAAATGGTATTCTTGCACCAATTGCAGGCGTTATGGGCACAATGCAAGCGCTACAGGCTATTAAGGTTGTTTTAAATCTAGGCGATCAGCTGATTGGGAAGCTGATGATAATGGATGCTATAAATCTTGATTTTAGAACGGTTAAGATCAGTAAGGATGCCCGCTGTTCGGTTTGTAATGCTTTTGTAAATAACGCTAATTAAAAAGTCGATATTTAAATCCACGAAATAGAATAATTTTTTGATAAAAATTGAACTATTGACATCCGTGACTGTATAATAAATTAGATTTAAAATTTTATTGATTAAAGTATTTTTTAGCTGTAGTTTCTTACAGTGGATACTTTAAGTTTTTCTAGGAGTAGAATATGAGCGGACAAATGCAAAGACCTGCAGTTCCTACAGGTGTAGTTGGTAAAGAAGGTTTCAGAGTTACAACAACTCAAAAAACTGTAGATGGTAAAGTACCTGCAGGTTTTCACGTTGGTTACACAACTGAATGGGATTCAGTACAAACAGAAGTGCCATACCAAACACCTAAGACGCCATAATTTTTAAATAAATTATTGTTACAAAAGCCGCAAACTAAGTATTTAGTTTGCGGCTTTTTTATGTTTAGGTGCTTTTAGCATTCAATTCTTGAAATTTCTTAAATTTTTTAACACATAACTCTTGAGTGGCTATTTTTAGCTATAAAACAGCATTTAATGTTTAAAAATGGCACTTTATATGCATTTTTTAGGCAAATTTAAGCTTTAAAAGTGTTTATTTTGATTGATTTTCATAATTCCCTTATTTTTACAACATAGGTGTTTACTTTGGTCGTTATATTTATAATTATGAGTTAAAATTATTAAATTAAAAACCAAACAAAATATTAAAAAAGGAGAGGCATATGTTCAGTAAATCCCAAACTTTAGCCATTGTTGATTCTGAAATTTCTGATGCAGTTATTGCAGAGACGGCTCGTCAAGAGGTGCATATTGAGCTTATTGCCAGTGAAAACTACACATCTCCTGCAGTGATGGAAGTGCAAGGCTCACAGTTGACCAATAAGTATGCTGAAGGTTATCCTGGAAAGCGTTACTATGGTGGTTGTGAGCATGTGGACGTGGTTGAGCAATTAGCTATTGATCGTGCTAAGGCATTATTTAATGCAGATTATGTTAACGTTCAGCCTCACTCAGGCTCGCAAGCAAATGCAGCGGTTTTCCAGGCGCTATTAGTACCAGGTGATACTATCTTAGGCATGAGTCTTGCACACGGCGGACATTTAACCCACGGTGCAAAGCCTTCTTTTTCTGGCAAAAATTTTAATGCCATCCAGTATGGATTAGTTGAAGAAACAGGCGAGATTGATTATGACCAAGTTGAAGCTTTAGCAAAAGAGCATAAGCCAAAAATGGTTATCGCAGGTTTTTCAGCTTATTCACGCATTGTCGATTGGCAGCGTTTTAGAGATATTGCTGATTCGATCGGTGCTTATTTACTAGTAGATATGGCGCATGTTGCCGGTTTAGTTGCAGCGGGTGAGTATCCATCTCCAGTTGGTATTGCAGATGTAACCACCACTACGACTCATAAAACACTTCGCGGTCCTCGTGGCGGCTTGATTCTTGCTAAATCTAATCCTGACATTGAGAAAAAATTAAATTCAGCAATTTTTCCAGGTATTCAGGGTGGACCTTTAATGCACGTTATTGCAGCTAAAGCGGTGTGCTTTAAAGAAGCAATGAGTGCTGAATATAAGGTTTACCAAAAGCAAGTTAAAGTTAATGCACAAGCAATGGCGAATACATTTATTGAACGAGGTTTTGATGTTGTTTCTGGCGGCACAGATGATCATTTATTTCTAGTCAGTTTTATTGATCAAGGTTTAACAGGTAAGGCAGTTGATGCGGCACTAGGCAGTGCACATATTACAGTTAATATGAATGCAGTACCAAATGATCCTCAATCTCCATTTGTGACTAGTGGTATTCGTGTTGGCACACCTGCAGTTACAACTCGTGGATTTGGCGAACAGGAGTGTCGTGATCTTGCAATGTGGATTTGTGATATTTGTGATGATCTTGGTAATGAATCAGTAATTGATGAAGTTAAGGTGAAGGTTGCCGAAGTTTGCGCTAAGCATCCGGTTTACTCTTTTTAGTACCCACTTGATGGGTGTAAATAACCAGCACTAAGGGGGAGAATGCGCTGTCCATTTTGTCAGTCTGACGATACCAAAGTATTAGACACACGTTTAATTGATGACGGCTCGCAAGTGCGTCGTCGTCGCGAATGTACGTCTTGTGGTGAGCGTTATTCAACCCGTGAAACGGTAGATCTTAACCTTCCAAGGTTGATTAAAAGTGACGAATCTAGAGAATCTTTTAGTGAAGAGAAGCTACGTTCTGGCTTATTAAAAGCGCTAGAAAAACGTCCTGTTAAAACCTCACAAATCGAAACTTCAATTCAGCGTATTGAGCGCAAGCTCATGACCCAAGCAGAACGTGAAGTACCTTCTAAAAAGATTGGTGAATGGGTAATGGAAGAACTTAAGGAGCTTGACGAAGTGGCTTATATTCGTTTTGCTTCGGTTTATCGACAATTCCAAGATATTGAAGCTTTTAAAAATGAGATTGACAAACTCATGAATAAATAACGCTAGTATAAAAATGGCAAAAACAAAAATTGAATTCGTTTGTCGAGAATGTGGTGCTTCGCATCATCAATGGGCTGGCCAATGTCTGGATTGTAAAGCTTGGAATTCTTTAGAAGAAGTTGTTTTATCTCAAGCAACTTCCTCGAAACCTGAAAGTTTAAAAGATCTTCCACCTTCAAAAGTTCAAAATTTATCAGCTATTAAATCTGAAAATAGAACCAGACTCAGCTCTGGACTTAGTGAGCTTGATCGCACTTTGGGTGGCGGCTTAGTAGATGGCTCTGTGGTGTTAATCGGTGGTGATCCCGGTATTGGAAAATCCACATTAATTTTGCAAGTGATGGCGGCTATTAACAAAACTGACACCACTTTGTATATCAGTGGTGAAGAGTCAGCTGAGCAAATTGGTGATCGAGCAATTCGCTTAAGCATTAAAGAAGATATCTTACTTTTGAGTGAAACTCATTTAGAAAAAATTATTAAGCTGGCTAAAGAAGTACGACCTAAGGTTATTGTCATTGATTCAATCCAAACCATGGTCACTGACGGTTCATCTTCTGCACCAGGTTCGGTTACGCAAGTGCGTGATTGTGCAGCGCAACTGACCCAATATGCCAAACAAACTAACACTATTCTACTCATGATTGGCCATGTAACCAAAGGCGGCGCCTTGGCGGGTCCCAGAATACTTGAACATATGGTAGATACGGTGCTTTATTTTGAGGGCGATGCGGGCGGGCGCTATCGTATTATTCGTGCGGTAAAAAATCGCTTTGGTGCCGTTAATGAAATCAGTGTTTTCGCAATGGGTGAAACAGGCTTAAAACAAGTTGAAAATCCGTCAGCTATCTTCTTGTCTAATCAGGCTAAGCCATCACCAGGATCTATGGTAATGGTAACGCGAGAGGCGACTCGCCCGCTAATGGTCGAAATACAAGCTTTAGTTGATCAGGCAAGTGGTAATCCCAAGCGCATTTGTGTAGGATTGGAGCAAAA
>JAOMMB010000011.1 GCA_028352435.1 Candidatus Thioglobus sp.
AACGGTAAAGGTAACTTTGGTTACAATGCTGGTGATGAAGTTTATGGTGATATGCTTGAAATGGGTATCTTAGATCCTACTAAGGTGACTCGTGCTGCCTTACAGCATGCTGCAAGCATCTCTGGATTAATGATTACTACTGAAGCTATGATTACAGACATCCCTCAAGATGAAGCGCCTGCTGCAGCGGGTGGCGATGCAATGCATGGCATGATGTAGCAATCATTTTTTAAAGCTGATAAAAGCCCCATTTTTTGGGGCTTTTTTTTGGAATAGGTTATTGTAAGTCGCCATTTTCTACAATAAATTCTTTAAAACGTTGGGCAATAGGAGAAAGCTTATTTTTAGAGTTGTGAACAATATACCAAGAGCGAGTAATAGGGAATTTATCTATATTAAGCTGCTTAATAACATTATTTTCAAGCTCTAATTTTACAGTGTGTTTAGAAACGAACCCAATGCCCAATCCAGCTTGCACAGCCTGAATAATAGCTTCATTAGAGTTAATTTCAATATCTGAGGTTAATTTCATACCAATAATGCGTTCAATAGTAGTCCGTGTTCCTGAACCTCGTTCTCTAGTAATTAGTGTTTCATTGGTAAGATCCTTAATCGTGTTATGATTTTTGGAAAGTAGTGGATGATTTGGATTAGCAATTGCAATTAAAGGGTTTTCCATGAATGGCTGAGTAGTAATAGGCATGTTCGTTGGAGGTTCACCCATAATAATAATGTCGACCTCACTATTTTCAAGTTTCTTTAGTAATGATTCACGGTTTGTTACATCTAGATAAAAAGACATTCTAGGATATTTTTTTTTAAACTTTGCTAAAACATGACTAATAAAAGAGTTGGTGGTTGTTGCAACCGCAATTTGCAAGTGTCCCGCTTCAGGATCAAGTGATTGTTGGATTTCAGAATGAGACTTTTCGAGTTTATCAATTATCTCTATACAAGTTTGATATAGTTTCTTTCCGATAAAAGTTGGCATGATTACTTTACCATTGGTTTGAATTAGATCTGTTCCAATATTATCAGTTAATTTTTTTATCTGCATATATACCGCCGGCTGAGTTATAAATAACTCTTTGCTAGCCTTAGTAAAACTTTTTGTTCTGACAACAGCTTCAAAACTGTATAATTGTTTCAGTGTGTAATTAATCATAAGTAATATTTATTATTAAGTAAGTAAATATTATTTTACATTATTTATATAACTCTTAATCTTTTCATAAAATAGTTAAAAAAGGAAGTTATTTTGAGTGATGATAATAAACCATTAATATTTGAGGCTAGTCAGAGTAATTTTGAAGACCTTGTTGTGCACAATTCATCTCATGTTCCTGTATTGGTTGAGTTTATGGGTATATGGTCTGAGCCATGCATTAAAACAGAGTATGCGATATCTGACCTAGCAAAAGAATTTCCGGGTGATTTTCTTTTTGCAAAAGTGGACATTGATGAACAAGAAGATTTAAAGGAAAAGTTTTCTGTTACAAATATACCTACTATTGTTGTATTTAAAGATGGAAAAGAAGTGCAAAGAGAAGAGGGTGAGCTACGATCAGAAGAGTTGCGCGTATTACTTAAACATTATGGCGTTTATAGAGAATCAGATGAACTAAGAGAGCAAGCTAGAGAAAAGCACATGTCAGGAGACACACAATCTGCCGTAGTTTTATTAACGCAAGCTATTACATTAGATCCAAGTAATGCGCGTGTAGCGCTTGATATGTCGCAAATATTTATTGATATGGGTGAAATTGAACAAGCACAAAGTTTATTTGATAAACTACCTGAATCTGCACAGAAGCTAGATATTGGCTTGTCCATTTCTTCACAATTGAACTTTATTCGACTTGCACAAAATACTGCTGGTAAGTCTAATTTGCAAGCTCAAGCACTTCAATCACCTGATGATCTTCAGGTGCGTTTTGATTTGGCCGTTTGCTTCATTGCTGAGTATGACATTGCAAAGGGCATGGATGAGTTGTTTTACATTCAGGAAAACCAGCCTGATTTTAAAGAGGGTGCAGCTCGTGAGATGATCGGTATGATTTGCAACATGTTAACTAATAGTGACCCAGATCAAAGCAATACTTATCGTCGTCGTTTAGCAAATTCAGTTAGCGAATAAAGTTAAGACTTTTATTAACAAAGTCCAAATCAGCTTATAAACTTTTACCACGAGTATTTGCGATTTGATTAGCAACAATAGCTCTAGGCACCGTGTTAAGACTTACAGAGTAAACCTGTTCGGCAAAGCCATCAAAAATGCATTCGCTACTTCATGAGTAGTCTCAGGCGTGACTACATGAAATAAGTAATATATTATAATTATTTTTTTATCTGAACTCTTTAAAGGCTAGGCGATTGGTAAAGGCACTTTACTGAAATAATGTGGCCACTCATAGCGAATTGGGTAGTTTCTACGGTAATATTCAAAATTTTCAATATTTTTAATCGCGACTGTATCTTGTTTAAAGTCATAAATTTCATTTAAACAATCGAGTAAATTGTCACTTTTTAACTCCAAATCACCAGGATTTATTAAATTTTTAATATTTTCTCGTTGTTTTTCGCCCAAAAATTCACATAAAGCCTCATAAACCATAAAACTCCCCATAAATTTGGCATCAACTGAGTGTCCAGCGATGTGAGGTGAGGCTAAATAAGCCGTTTTTTGTAAATTTTGGTTAATTTTTGGCTCATTTTCCCAACAATCGATTACATTTTCTAGCGTTTGCGTTTTTTCCCAAATTTTTTCATCAATCACACCCCCGCGTGCGGCATTAAAAAGGATGGTTTGCTCGTTAATATGGTGAAAATTAGATTGATTAAGCAGTTTATAGGTTGGGTAATCGCCATCAAACGTTAAAGGCGTATGAAAAGTGACAATATCAGCGCTGAGCGCGGTGTCAAGATCAACAAAATTTCCCAAATTTTCATTATGCTGACGAATCGGGTCATTCAGCAGGGTTTTAATGCCTAAAAGATCTGCTTTTGCTGCTAGACGCGAACCCACATTGCCCACGCCGATTATTCCCAAGGTTTTTTCTTGATAATCAAACCCGTGTTTATCTGCTAAGTTCAAAATTGTGCTAATCACAAATTCAGCCACTGCCATTGAGTTGCACCCTTGTGCTGAAAAAAATTCAATGCCATTATTTTTAAGATAATCTTGATCAACGTGATCCAAGCCGGCCACTGTTGAACCCACAAATTTAATTGAGCTGCCTTCAAGCAATGCTTGGTTAACTTTTGTGCGTGAACGTACGATTAGTATGTCACAATCTTTCACAGAATCAGCGTTAATATCTCGGCCAGCCATTGTGACTACATCACCAAATTGTGAGAATATTTCGCTATATGCATAGCATGCATCATCAATAATAAGTTTCATGGTTACCAGTTAATTTGTTTTAAGTTATGCATTTTAAGGTACTCGTTAGTCTTGGAGAAATGTTTACAGCCAAAGAAACCTTTATGAGCTGAAAAAGGTGAAGGATGTGATGCGCTCAATATTAAGTGTTTAGCCGGATCAATTAATTCTGCTTTTTGATGAGCATGTGCGCCCCAAAGTAAAAAAACTAAGTTTTGTTTACGTTCACTTAGTAGAAGAATAACTGATTCTGTAAATTCAATCCAAGGTGTTTTTGAGTGTGATCCTGGTGAGTTTTTCTCGACCGTGAGTGCGCTATTTAGAAGTAATACACCTTGGGACGCCCAGCGCTCTAAATTACCACTTATATTAGGCGTAATGCCTAAGTCTAATTCCAGCTCTTTATAAATATTAACCAAAGAAGGAGGAATCTTAATATTATCTGGCACAGAAAAACTCAACCCATGTGCTTGGCCTATGTTGTGATAAGGGTCTTGACCTAAGATAACGACCTGGGTATTTTCAAAACTACTAAGTTCGAAAGCTTTAAAACGATCATTTTCAGGAGGAAGAATAATTTTTCGTTGAGTTTTTTGATACTCAAAAAAATCGCACAATTGCTGATAAGAATCACGCTGAAATAATGGCCCAAGATACTCAGACCAGTCGTTATTTATAATCCTGCCCACCACAATCTAAAGCGATAACCTAGAGTGGTAACGTAACCCACTTCGGTAAATTGAATTTGACCCTTGGTATTAACAAAGAAACTGCTTGGCGTGCCTCTAACGCCAAATAACTTAGCAATAGAGCCAGATTGGTCGTTAATAATATTATCAGGTTTCATGTTATTTTCTTCAGCATACGCATAAATTTCAAGATCACTGCCCGACTGGATGGCAATATTCAGCACTTTATAGTCTTCTGATATAGCTTGAATATTATCATTTTCAAGATTACAAACAGGGCACCAGGTTGCCCAAAAATGTATAAGAGTGCCCTTATCTGGCAATGGGTTAGAGTTCATGACTTCACCACTAAGAGTTTGTGAGCTAAAACTTGGTACAAGACCAATGGTTAAATCTTGTTGTTGATAAGCGCGAATAATAAAAATGGCTAAAATAACCATCATAAATTGCATGATGGTTTTTCGATTTGGTCGTTTAATTTTCATGTTTGATATTATATCTTAAGGATGATGATGACTGATTGGATACAGCGCTGGAAGGATAATAAAATTGGTTGGCATCGAGATGATCCTAATTCTAAGTTAATCACATTTGTGAGTTGTCTTCAATTAACCCCTGGTGATACAGTATTTGTACCATTATGCGGCAAAAGTAAAGATATGATCTACTTAGCTCAACAAGGCTACAAAGTGATTGGTGTTGAGCTAAGTGCTTTGGCTGCTGATCAATTTTTTACCGACAATAAAATAGAATATCAAGTGAGTCAAGAGCAATATTTTGAGGTGTATATGTCTGAAAATATTACTATTTATTCTGGTGATTTTTTTGAATTAACCAAGCTACATCTGACTGCTGCTGTAGCAGTCTATGATAGAGCTGCTTTAATCGCACTACCAGCGGGGTTAAGGGTGAAATATGCGCAACATTTATACTCTATAATAGGTAAAGGTTGTCGGATGTTGTTGTTAACTTTAAATTATCCGCAATCAAAAATAAGTGGCCCACCTTATGCAGTAAATAAGGATGAAGTGGTGTCACTTTATAATGATGGGTTTGAGTGTCAACTATTACAATGTTTTAATGACATAAAAAATGAGCCCAAGTTTCAGCGTGAAAACGTTGATTTTATTGAAAAAGCAACTTATTGTTTGCGTAAATATTAAAAGGAAAAAATGGCTAAGAAAATAAAAGGTGTAGTGGCGCAATTTGGCACTAAAGGATATGGTTTTATTACAGGCGATGACGATGAAAAATATTTTGTTCATCAAAAAAATATCTTCAATAAGTCACGCCTAAAGGCAGGAACAAGAGTTGTATTTAGTGCGCAAGAATCTGAAAAAGGTCTAGTGGCAAGTGATGTGGATCTTGAAGATGACGCGAAAATGGCAAGTCTAAAATCTGGAAAAACTTCTTCTGGTTTATCAAATGGCACCATTAAAACTGCATTTGCAATATTATTTATCGCTCAAGCAGCTGTGATTTACCAAGTATTTTTTGTAAGTGCTGCTGGTTAAATGAAAAAGATTCTTCTATTGGCGTTCTTGTCACTTTCTTTAGGGGGTTGTCTTTCAACACCTGCGGTGACAGTGAATAATATTTGCTCGCTAATGGATGAAGAAGTCAGTTGGTATCGCTCTGTTAAGGCGGCTGAGAAAAAATACGGCGCACCTATTCACGTCTCTTTGGCGATTATGTATCAAGAATCTCATTTTGCATCAGATGCCAAGCCACCTAGAGAAAAACTGTTTGGTGTTGTGCCATGGTTTAGACCGACAACGGCTTACGGTTTTGCTCAAGTAACTGATGATACTTGGGAATGGTATCAACTGAAAACAGGTAATCATAGTGCGGATCGCGATGATTTTGACGATGCGGCGGATTTTGTAGGTTGGTATATTGTGCAATCGTCAAAACGTTTTGGTATTGCTAAATCTGATACTTATAATCAATATTTGGCGTATCACGAAGGCCATGGTGGTTTTAAGAGTAAGACTTACAACAAAAAACCTTGGCTGATAAAAGTAGCCCGCAAGGTTGACGACAATGCACAACGCTATAAGCGTCAACTTAAGCAGTGCTCATCTGAGCTAAATAGCAATAGTATTTGGAGTTTATTTTAATGCCTAGTTGGCATAAGGTACTTAACCAAGCGCCTAAAGAAGGCACTATGGTTAAGGTGCAAGTAAACAATCAAAAACTGTTTGTTACCTTAAATAATGGGCAATTATATTGTGCACAAGATCGCTGTCCTCATGAAGATATTGAGCTGACATTAGGCTGTCTTAAGGGTAATCGTGTTAAGTGTTCGTTGCACGGGTTTAGCTTTGATTTAGCCACCGGTGATAGCTCAGAGCAAGATGTGGATAACCTACAAACTTACGCAGTCAAGCAAGAAAATAACGAAATTTATATAGAGGTTTAATCATGAGTACCGATTCACAAGCATTAATGAAATCTATTATTCAGCGTGTGGCAACTGGCCCGGATTTGAGTAAGGATATTGATTTTGAAGAAGCTAAAAATGGCATGCAAGCCATTTTGCGTGGTGAGATTGATGATGTTCAATCAGCTATTTTCTTAATTGCTTTGCGTATGAAGCGCGAAACAATGGAAGAAAACCAAGGAATTTTAGCAGCAATTCTAGCAGAAAGCGATCAGCAATCTGTTGATGTGGATCAGTTGGTAGACTTAGGTGATCCATATAGTGGCTACAATCGCTCTATTCCTATTTCATCTTTTTTACCCCCTGTTTTGGCCGAGTTAGGCTTGCCTACTGTTATCCATAGTCTGGATGCGCTTAGCCCTAAATTTGGCTTAACACATCGACATATTGTTCAAGCTTTAGGCTTAAGTGTTGATCATTCAACTGCTGATGCTAAAGCTCGATTAGAAGATGCTTCAATAGGTTGGAGTTATATTGACCAAGCAAGTTATTGCGAGGGTTTGCATAATATGGTTGGACTACGTGATCGAGTTATTAAGCGAACTGTTATTAATACAGTAGAGACGCTAATCGGCCCATTGCGTGGCAGAAAAACACACTCTATTTTGGGTTATGTGCACAAGCCTTATCCGCCAATTTATGCCGAATTAGTTAAATCTTCTGGCATGGATAGTGCTTTGTTGGTCCGTGGCGTTGAAGGCGGCGTTATTCCATCTCTTCGTCAAAAAGGCTTAATGGTTTCTTATGAAGGTAATATCGAAAAAGATCGGGTAGATATTGAGCCTGCATCTCTAGGCATTGATCAAGATATGAGAGCGATTTCATTTCCAGCTGAAATGGATGTTCATAAAGATATCCCAGCATTGGCACAATATACGGTGAAGCTAGGAAAAGCAGCTTTAGCAGGAGAAAAAGGTATGTTCTATGATGGATTAGTGCTTAGTGCATCGCTTGTACTTTGGCATACTAAAAAAGCTCAAACATTACCTCAAGCAGCAGAGATGGTTAGAATCGTTCTAGATTCAAAGAAAGCTCTGGATCGTTTGCGATAAAGCCCTATGCTAGTTATTTAAAATTTTATATATTTAAAATTAAAAAAAAGCCGCTTAGCGGCTTTTTTTGTTATCAATTTTTTAAATTATATTTATTTTAAAGCTAATCTTATAATTTGGATATTTTGAGCGCATCACTATATGAAAAAAAAAAAAATAATAGATTAAAAAGAACTTTTTAGGAGTAATATGCTGAATAAACATTCGGGGGAATGAGTGGTGTCAACTACATCAGAATTGATTTTCAATTTAATGCCAAAGTTATTTGCTTGGCTGTTGTTAATCCTGATCGTTATCATAATAGTAACCTTTATATTTGATATTAGTCAAAGTAAGAATGCCATCTTAAGAAATTATCCTGTTGTTGGACATTTCCGCTACTTGTTTAGCAACTTAGGTGAGTTTTTTCGTCAATACTTTTTTGCCATGGATCGTGAAGAAATGCCGTTTAATCGAGCAGAGCGTGAATGGGTCAATCGAGCTTCAAAAGATAAAGACAATACCATTGCCTTTGGCTCAACAAAAAATCTTAATACACCTGGCTCAATTATCTTTATTAATTGCCTCTTTCCAACGCTTGATAGTGATGCAGTTCAGACTAAATCTATATCAATTGGTGAGGGTTATAGTAAAAATCCTTATACAGCTAATTCAATTTTCAATATCTCAGGTATGAGCTATGGCTCAATTTCCAAACCTGCAGTGTTGGCGTTGTCTGGTGGTGCAAAAAAAGCAAATTGCTGGATGAATACAGGCGAGGGTGGGTTAAGCCCTTACCATCTTAAAGGTGGTGCAGATTTAGTGTTTCAAATTGGTACTGCTAAATATGGTGTAAGAAACGATGATGGTAGTTTGAATGATCAAAAATTAGCTGATATTGCTAAACATGATCAAGTAAAAATGTTTGAAATTAAAATATCTCAAGGTGCTAAGCCAGGAAAAGGTGGAATTTTGCCAGGTATTAAGGTTAACACTGAAATTTCAAAAATTCGAGGTATACCAAAAGGCGTAGATTCTATTTCCCCTAATCGTCATATTGAAGTGTCAAGCTCCAGTGAGTTACTAGATATGATTAATCATGTTCGAAATATTTCCGAGAAGCCTGTTGGGTTTAAAACAGTTATTGGGCACATAAGATTTCTAGAGGATTTATTGGATGAAATTAATAAGCGTGGCCATGAATCTGCACCTGATTTTATTACTATTGATGGAGGTGATGGAGGTACTGGTGCAGCACCTATGGAGCTTATGGATAATGTTGGATTACCACTCAGAGAATCATTGCCAAGAGTACTAAGTACAATTATACAATACGGTCTAAAAGATAGAATTAAAGTTATTGCTTCTGGCAAGATGATCACCCCTACAGATGTTGCTTGGGCGATTTGCACCGGTGCTGATTTTGTGACGTCAGCGCGCGGCTTTATGTTTTCTATTGGTTGTATTCAATCCCTAAAGTGTAATAAAAATACATGCCCCACTGGTATTACCACGCATAATAAGCGCTTACAAAAAGGATTAAACCCTAAGAATAAATCAGTTAAAGTTTCAAATTATGTTAAAAATATGACTAAGGCGTTAGAGGTAATTGCGCATTCTTGCGGAGTTGAAGAGGTTCGCCTCTTAAATCGAACGCACGTTAGAATTGTACAAACTGATGGCAAGTCTATCCCTATGGATGAGTTATCTAGTAGATATCATAATATTAAAGGAGAAGATAAATGAAGGCATCAGACCTATTTATAAAAGCGTTAGAGAATGAAGGAGTGGAGTATATTTTTGGCATCCCTGGTGAGGAAAATCTAGATTTCCTAGACTCATTACGTGACTCAAAAATTAAGTTTATCTTAACGCGCCATGAGCAAGCAGCAGCTTTTATGGCGGCTACTTATGGCCGTCTAACTGGTAGGGCTGGCGTATGTTTATCAACCCTAGGTCCGGGTGCTACTAACTTTGTAACCGCTATAGCTTACGCGCAACTTGGTGGTATGCCATTAGTGGTTATTACAGGGCAAAAACCAATTAAAGCAGGTTTGCAAGGAAAATTTCAAATTCTAGATATTGTTAGGATGATGGAGCCCTTGGTTAAAAGTTCAGAACAGATTATTTATGGAAGGCAAATCCCTTCATCAGTTCGTAATGCATTTCGTATTGCAGAAACAGAGCGACCGGGTGCAGTACATCTAGAATTACCAGAAGACATTGCTGGTGAAGAAGTGACAGATGATAGTGTTTTCCCTAGGCAAACGATCCACCGAGTATTCGCCAGTGAGCGTGCAATTGAAAAAGCAGTTGAGGTTATTAAGGCCGCTAAAAGACCTTTATTATTAGTGGGTGCAGGCGCCAACCGTAAGCGCATTAGACAGCCATTGTCTGACTTTGTTAAAAAGACAGGTATTATGTTTTTTAATACTCAAATGGGTAAAGGTGTACTAAGTGGCGATGATGCTAATTTTATTGGAACCGCAGCATTTTCTTCGAAAGATTATGTACATGAAGCAATTAAAAAGGCAGATTTAATCATTAACGTGGGCCATGATATTATTGAAAAGCCTCCATTTATTATGAAGGGCGATAAGCAAAAAGTAATTCATGTTAACTTTCATGCTGCGCAAATCAATGATATCTACTATCCACAGGTTGATGTAGTCGGTAATATTTCTAACTCAATGGACCGAATCAATAAATCTCTTGACCCATGCTATGCTTGTGACCGTGAATGGGTAGAGCCTATTCGTGAAAAAACTAGAAATGCTATCCATTCTTTGGATGATGATGCATCTTTTCCAATGTTGCCACAACGCGTAGTGGCAGATGTTAGAAAGGTGCTTGAAGATGATGGCATTGTGACATTGGATAATGGCATGTTTAAACTTTGGTTTGCCAGACATTATCATGCTCATCAGCCTAACACTTTGCTACTAGATAATGCATTGGCAACTATGGGGGCTGGACTTCCATCTGCGATAGCCTGTGCTCTTATGTATCCGGATCGTCAAGTAGTGGCAGTATGTGGGGATGGTGGCTTTATGATGAACTCTCAAGAGTTAGAGACAGCTGTCAGGCTTAAGCTTAATTTGGTTACTATTATTTTTAATGATAACGGTTATGGCATGATTAAATGGAAGCAAGCTGCTCAAGATCTTTCTGATTTTGCTCTTGATTTTAACAATCCAGATTTTGTTATGTATGCAAATAGCTATGGTGCTACTGGGCATAGAATCGCCTCTAGTGAAGAGCTTATTCCTACTATGGAAAAAGCATTTGCTGATGGTGGTGTGCATGTGATTGATTTACCGATTGATTACTCTCAAAATACCAAAACACTATTGGATGATTTGAAACAATTTCAAAACTAGGTTAAATATGTCAAATTTATTACAGGTTAAGCAGGCTTATACAGGCGAAGTATTAAAAGAACTTCAAATGCATGATAGCACTCAAGTAGATCAAATGCTGTCCAGTGCGCAAAAGAAACATCTTGAAGGCGCGTTGCCGATTTATGAGCGTATCAATATTCTAAGAAAGTTAGCAGATTTAGTGGCTAATGAACATGAGCAGTTTTCAAAACTAATTGCCAATGAAGGTGGAAAGCCAATTCGTGATGCACGAGTTGAAGTTACTCGTGCAGTTGGTGGTATTCATATTGCTATTACTGAAATTCAAAGTATTAAAGGTTTTGAAGTGCCGATGGATTTAAGTGCTGCAGGCGCTGGACGAAAAGCTTTTACAATTTTAGAACCTATTGGCGTAGTGGTAGCGGTGAGTGCTTTTAATCATCCATTGAACCTAGCTATTCATCAGGTTATTCCTGCAATAGCAGCAGGCTGTCCTGTAATTATCAAGCCAGCAGCGATTACACCCTTGTCGACATTACGACTAGCGGAACTTATTTTACAAGCTGGCCTGCCAGAGGGTTGGGTACAAGTTGCATTGACCAACAGAGAAAATTCTGAAAAATTAGTGACAGATTCACGTGTTGCTTTTTTTAGCTTTATTGGCTCTGCTAAAGTAGGCTGGTATCTTAAATCAAAACTTGCACCTGGTACTCGTTGCGCTTTAGAGCATGGTGGCGTTGCACCCCTTATTTTTGATCAGTGTTCAGATGAAGAGGCATTTGCTAATGGCGTTGTTAAAGCTAGCATGTATCACTCTGGACAAGTTTGTGTATCTGTTCAACGTGTTTATGTGCCGCAAAGCCGAGCAATTGAACTAGCGCAAAAAATTGCCGATATCGCCTCTAAACAAGTAGTTGGTGATGCAATCAATGAGGATAGTGATTTGGGCCCTCTTATCCTACCTAAAGAGACAGACAGAATAGAATCCTGGGTTAATGAAGCAGTTGAGCAGGGTGCGCAAGTAATAACAGGAGGGAGGCGAATTAACGATGTAAGCTATGAACCGACTGTTTTACTTAATCCATCTAAAAAATCTAAAGTATCTACTAGTGAAATTTTTGGCCCTGTTGTTTGTATATACGGCTATCAAGATATTGATGATGCAATTACAGATGCTAATAGCCTAGATGTCTCATTCCAGGCATCTGTGTTTAGTGATGATATATCTAAAGCAATGGATATTGCTAAGAGGTTAGAGGCTTCAGCAGTTATGATTAATGATTACACAACTTTCAGAGTAGATTGGATGCCATTTGCAGGTCGCAAACATTCAGGCTATGGAATCGGCGGTATTGGCTATAGTATGAAAGATATGCTTGAACATAAAATGCTGGTAATTAAAGGCTAGCTTTTAAATTGATGATTATAGAGCGAGGCATATTCACTTTTTTGATCCAGTAATTCTTGATGAGAGCCCTGCTCAATAATATTACCTTGACGTAAAACAACGATTCTGTCGGCCTTTTGAACAGTGCTTAGTCTGTGCGCTATGATAATAGTAGTTCGATCTTTTTGCATTTCATCAATAGCTTCTTGAACTTGTTTTTCAGTGGCAGAGTCTAGTGCTGAAGTTGCCTCATCTAAGATTAAAATAGGACTATCTTTAGCGATTGCTCTAGCGATAGCCAAGCGTTGGCGTTGACCACCAGAAAGCTTAGTACCATCTTCACCAATTTCAGTATCAAAACCGTCTTCCATTTGCTCAATAAATACAGATGCATTGGAAACATCAGCGGCATGCTTAATCTTTTGCTCACTCATCACTTGGGTTTGACCCAATGCAATATTACCTTTGACAGTGTCATTAAATAAACGTACATTTTGATCAACAAAAGAGATTTGAGAGCGTAATGAATCAATATCAAACTCTTTAATATCAACACCATCAATGCTAATAGATCCCTGTGTTGGACTGTAAAAACGAGTAATTAGTTGAATAAGAGTAGTTTTCCCGCTACCAGTTGAACCAACCAAGGCAATGGTTTCACCAGGGGTGATGTCTAAGTTTATTTTATTAAGAACAGTTTTTCCGCTTTGATAGTCAAACGAAACATCGCTAAATTTAATACCACCTTTTGAATTTGATAAAACTTTTGATCCTTGATTTTGCTCTTCTTGCTCATCAAGCAGTCCAAACACACTTTCACCAGCAGCCATAGCGGTTTGCAAAGGTTTATTAATATTTACCAAGCTTTTGGCTGGTTTGTTCAACATGGCCATTGCAGTAAAGAAAGATAAGAATTCACCAGCAGTCATTTGCAAAGAGGTTGATGAAAAATATACAACACTTGCCAAAGATAGTCCCAATAAAATATTGACAAAACCTGTATTAAAAGCGCTTGCCATGTCTACCTTAAAGCGCTGTTGGCGAATATTTTTAATTAAATTACTAAATTTATTACTCTCTTGGTTTTGCGCATGATATATTTTAACCAATGAAGATCCTGAAATGTTTTCATCCAAAAGATGTGTCATGTTACCCATTGATTTTTGTACTTTAATACTCGCTCCTCGCATACGACCTGAGGATAATTTAACAATAAAATATACCAAAGGTAATACTATAATTAAGCTTAAGCTGAGTTGCCAATTTTTATAAAATAAGTAGCTAATTAGAATAATTACTGTTATTGATGATTTAATAAACTCTAGCCAAATAGTGGAGGCAGTAGCAGCAATTTGCTCGACATCAAAAGTAAGCTTTGATAAAGTTTTCCCAGTAGGGTGTTTGTCAAAATAGGAATTAGGCAATTTGAGTAATTTAGCAAACATATCTACTCTTAAATCTGCGATAACCTTGTTAGATACCCATGAGCTAGTTGCTATTGATATGAGTGAAAAAATAGAGCTTAAAGCGAAAATACCAAATAGTACTAATGCATAAATAAACGCCAAACTTTCGCTGCGCTCACTGACAAATAATTCATCAACAATTTGTCCAGTAATTTCTGGAATAGAAGTCTCTAGAGCCGTTGCTAAGACCATTACAACAGAGGTAAAGATGAGCTTGCCAATGTGTTGTTTTAAGTAGAAAAATAGGCGGGAAACGAATTGTTTGTAATGCATTGGTAATAAATTGATTTCGACAGCTCCATATTCTACACAGTTTTGTGTATCATAACCATTTCAACTTTGCTACTTTTCATGGCAACAAAATACATCTTTATTACAGGCGGCGTTGTCTCTTCTTTGGGTAAGGGAATCGCTTCAGCCTCATTAGCTACTATCCTAGAATCTCGTGGTCTTAATGTGACCATGCTTAAACTTGATCCTTATATTAATGTTGATCCTGGCACCATGAGTCCGTTTCAACATGGCGAGGTTTTTGTTACTAATGATGGCGCTGAAACTGACCTAGACTTAGGTCATTATGAGCGTTTTATTCGTCAACAGCTAGGTAAGAAAAACAACTTTACTGCAGGGCGCGTGTATCAAAATGTAATTGAGCGTGAACGCCGTGGTGATTACCTAGGCGCTACTGTTCAAATTATTCCACATATAACCAATGAAATAAAAGCCTTAGCTCAAGCAGGCGCTCAAGATGCTGATGTAGCTCTTGTTGAAATTGGTGGTACTGCAGGTGATATTGAATCACTACCTTTCTTAGAGGCTATTAGGCAAATGAGTCTTGAGTTGGGCCGTGAAAATACGTTGTTTATTCATTTAACCTTATTACCTTATATTAAAGTAGCAGGTGAGTTGAAAACTAAACCAACTCAGCACTCAGTTAAAGAATTGCGCGGAATTGGTATTCAGCCTGATATTCTAATTTGTCGTTCAGAGTATCCACTCCCTGATGCGGAGCGTGAAAAAATTGCACTTTTTACTAATGTGCCTGCTGATTCGGTATTTACTTCTTTAGATGTTGACACGATTTATAAAGTTCCTAGAGCTTTACATGAGCAAGGTTTAGATGAGGTAGTGGTTAAAAAATTACAGATTGATTGCAAGCCAACTGACCTGAGCGAATGGGATAGTGTTATTGATAAACTAAGCGCACCTAAATCTAGTGTTGATATTGCCATGGTAGGTAAATATATTGATCTAACAGAGGCCTATAAATCTCTTTCTGAGGCATTATTGCATGCAGGTATTAATACCAATACAAAAGTATGTATTCATTATTTTGATTCTGAAGAAATTGAGGAAAATGGTACTGGCTGTTTAAGTGAGATGAGCGCTATATTAGTGCCAGGTGGCTTCGGTAATCGAGGCGTTGAAGGTAAGATTGCAACAGCTCAATATGCTCGTGAAAACAAAATTCCTTATTTAGGGATTTGCTTAGGTATGCAAGTTGCAGTTATTGAATATGCACGAAACGTAGCTGGAATGAAAGAAGCTAATAGTACTGAATTTAATGAAAATACGCCTTATCCAGTAGTTGGTCTTATTACCGAATGGCAAGATGAAGATGGCAGTTTGCAAACTCGTGATCAAGATTCTGATTTAGGCGGTACTATGCGTCTTGGTGGTCAAGAATGTGCAATGGTTAGTGGCACTAAATCTAGAAATATTTATGGCCAAGACGTTATTACAGAGCGCCATCGCCATCGTTATGAAGTTAATAACACATTAATCAAAAAGGTTGAAGAGGCGGGCTTAATTATTTCTGGAAAATCTATTGATGGGACTTTGGTTGAGATGGTTGAAGTTAAGGATCATCCTTGGTTTGTTGCGTGTCAGTTCCATCCAGAATTTACTTCAACGCCTAGAGATGGTCATCCATTGTTTGAGAGCTTTATTCAAGCAGCCAATGAAGCCCATAATTTAATCCTATCTTCTTAAATGTTTAAAAAGGCGCTAGAGCACTGGGACGATGATTTTTCTCAGTATTTTAAGTGTGCTTTTAACTCTTTAAATCTTGACGACATACCTCTTTCTCAACATTGCTCTCACAGTGGTGTTATTGATAAAGATAATATTGAAATCACCATCCTGTCCAAGTCAATGAATGAGCAGGTTGCTAGCCTGACAATAGGTGTGTTTTTTTGTGAAATATTATCAGGTTGTGCTTGTAGCGATGACCCTTCACAAGCCATGAGTCACGAAAATGCATATGCAGAACTACATATGACGATCGAGCGTGCCGATGCACGTATAAAATTTTTAGATTAATAGTTTTAGCGCTTCTTTCTTTTCTTAATAAATTGCATTAAGCGACGTCTCTTAGTTAGCTGTCGTGCGTTTAATTCATTCTTATTATCTTTAAAAGGATTCTCCCCACTCTTATATTCGATTCTTAAAGGTGTATTGGTTAACTTTAAGGCATTGATAAAGAAGTTCTTTAAGTAGCGGTCATAAGCATTTGGAACGCTTTGAAGGTGGTTTCCATGAAAGGTCAATGTCGGCGGAAAGACATCTGTCTGATTAACGTATTTAATTTTTAAACGTCTGCCTTTAACAGGCGGTGGCTGATGGCCATGATTAGCCGCTTCCAGAATTTTGTTCAAGGTTGAAGTTGAATGCTTAGTGCCGGCATTTGTATACGCTCTAACAATAGGTGCGAAGAGCTTTCCAACACCTGATCCATGAAGGGCAGAAATATAATGCACACTGGCATAATTAACAAACGAAAGTTTAACGTCTAATTTCCGCTTAACTTCTAATTTTTGATACTCATCTAACCCATCCCATTTATTTAGCACAATAAGTAATGCTCGGCCTTTATCAGCAATCATACCCAATAGAGTTGCATCTTGTTCTGTGACACCTTCACGAGCATCTAATACCAAAATAACCACATGCGATCGATCCAATGCGTCAATAGCTTTAATAATTGAGAAGATTTCTATTTTTTCATGAGTAGAGCGCTTACGTCGAATACCAGCAGTATCAATTAAGGTGTATTTTTGATTTTCACGCTCAAATGGAATATAAATACTATCACGCGTAGTGCCAGGCATATCAACTGCCATTACTCTTTCTTCACCTAAAATTCGGTTGATAAGTGTTGATTTTCCAACATTAGGCCTACCAAGTACTGCAACAGCAATGCCATCAACTTCCACTTCCTCTTCTTCGATTTGCGGCTGAGGCAGTAGGGGTAAGGTGTACTCAATTAATTCAGCAATACCTTGGCCATGCTCTGCTGAAATCAGCCTAGGAGTGCCAAGGCCTAATTCATAAAATTCAGCTGCCTTGACTTCATCCAAACCTTCAGATTTATTACAGACAAGAATTATTTCTTTTTTGAGTCGTCGTAAGCGTGAAGCAATTTCTAGGTCTAAGCCAATAACACCATCACGACTGCTAACAATAAAGTAAATAACATCAGATTCTTCAAGTGCATTTAAAACCTGACCTTCGATACCACTATCAATGATATTATCTTTGTTAGTTAGGCCACCAGTGTCAATAATAGTGGCAAATGTTTCACTATCATCATCTAGCAAAACTTCTGCATATTGTCGATCACGAGTTAAACCCTCAAAGTCAGATACTAGTGCCTGACGAGAGTGACTTAAGCGATTAAATAAAGTTGACTTGCCAACATTTGGGCGTCCAACAAGAGAAATAGTGGGTAGGCCCATGGTATTTTTATAATTAGTTAAGGTCGGCTAGTTTAATGTTAATTAAACTTTGTAATTCTGAATCTCTAGAAATTTGACTCAAGGCAAGTTTGTATTGCTCTTTAGCTTTATCAATTTGATTATCAGCAACATAAATATCACCTTTTAATTGACTATATAAGCCATTAAACTCACCGGGTAATTTACTATCAAGCGTATTAATCGCCTCTTTAAACTTACCCATCTCAAGTTGAATGCTAGCCATTCGCATATTGGCGACGATAGCAATTAAATCATTATCAGCACTTACTAGAGTTGATAAGTGTTGTAAGGCTGATTCATAGTCTTGTTTTTTAACAGCATTTTTTGCTAGCATCAAACCAGCTTGTTGTGTGTACCCACTGTCAGAATGACTAGTACTTAGTGCTTCAAAAGCAGCCACACTGTCTGATGAGGCAGTGTTTAAGTATAAAGATCTTGCTTGTATAGATTGTTCATTTTGGTATGTTTTATAAGCGCCTAACCCCCAAATTCCACCCAGTCCAAGAGAGATGCCAACAACAATTTGAAGACCATTTTCTTTAATCCATTTTTTGATTTGTTGAGCTTGCTCGTCTTCAGTTTTACCTACTTCAATAAAATTTTTCATGTGTAATCCTTAAAATACTTAATCGCCTTATCAAGGCTTAGGGTTTGTTGCGGCTCTTGAGATTTTAATGGTTTAATACTAACTTGACCATTGTTTAACTCCTCTTCACCTAATATTAGTGCAAAGTCAGCATCGGCTTTATCTGCTTTTTTAAATTGACTCTTGAGACTAGCTAAAGACATATCATTATAGATAATTACTTCTGCAATAGCATCATGAAGTAAGCTGGCTATTTGCATAGACATAAGTTGTGCATCGTCACTTGGCGCTATGATGTAAATAGAAATCTGCTTTGTTTTAATAGCTATTGCCTGCTCTTCCATTAGTAAAATAAGGCGTTCTAAACCAATGGCAAGTCCAGCAGCTGCTGTTGGCTTGCCACCCATTTTTTCAACCAGACCATCGTAGCGTCCACCAGCACATATCGTTCCTTGTGCGCCAAGATCATTTGTGGTCCATTCAAAAACTGTACGATTGTAATAATCAAGGCCTCGGACTAAACGAGTGTTAATGACAAAATCAATATCTAAGGATTTTAAATAGGCTTTGAATT
The DNA here is from genome assembly GCA_028352435.1 of Candidatus Thioglobus sp. GTDB lineage: Bacteria > Pseudomonadota > Gammaproteobacteria > PS1 > Pseudothioglobaceae > Thioglobus_A. Next base: position 18,676 of record JAOMMB010000011.1, read on the forward strand.
GTTCAAAATGCTGCGCAGATTCAACATCTAGGTGTTCCATGAGTTTAGGTGCTTCATTAATTAAAGACTGCATATCTTTATTTTTACTATCAAGAATTCTTAATGGATTGGTTTCAAGGCGTCTAAGACTGTCTTCGTCTAGCCGGTCTTTATGCGCAGAAAAATACGTCACTAAAATCTCTCTAAAGCTTTTTCTTGCCTCACTAGAGCCTAGGGTGTTGATTTCAAGAGTGACATTTGTCAAACCTAATTTTTGCCACAGACTATGTGTCATCATCATTAGCTCAGCATCTACTTTAGCATCTGATACACCAAATACCTCAAGACCAGCTTGATGAAACTGGCGGTAACGGCCTTTTTGTGGACGTTCATGTCTAAACATAGCACCTTGGTAAAAAACTTTCTGAATGCCTTCACGAGGTAAGTTGTGTTCAATCATCATACGCACACAACCAGCAGTACCTTCTGGGCGTAAACTTAAAGAGTCGCCATTAGCCTCATTCCAAGAGTACATTTCTTTTTCAACAATGTCAGTTGCTTGGCCAATCGCACGACAAAAGGTGTCAGTTTTTTCAACCACAGGGGTGCGAATATTCTTATAACCATAAGAGATAAATAAATCAGCAATTGTACGTTCTACAAACGTCCAAAGATCAGAGTCTTTGGGTAGTAGATCGTTCATACCACGAATGGCCTGGATTTTTTTGCTCATTTTATTATTTGAGATAAGATTAAGGTGTTATTTTACCGATAATTACTTGGACTCATCCTGTATTAAGTGTTACTTGGTTTGTAATAAATTGAGATCGCAAAAAATACCAAAATAGCAAAAAATAATCGAATACCAATCAGTAGGAAAATATCAGCTCCAAAAAATACAAATAGCAAAGTATCTTCAATAATAGCATGCGCTACCATTAAAAAATAACAAACAGAGATAACTTGTTTCTTGCTCATATATTGAGCTTCTTTCAGTAGTACGCCAGCACCATACGTGATACCAATTAATAGGCCAGTTATCATTGCCATGATCGCACTAAGATGATGATCAAATTTTTGTAAAAACTTGAGGCCTTTGATTAAGGTCACGATGAAAATAACCAAACTCACCAAGATAATGATTTCAATCGTTAACAAAATAGCTTCGCTACTTTTTTGCAATAAAAATTCAGTGAAATTACTAGGCGATGTTTGAGTAGTTTGATATAAGGCATTTGCAACATGATCTGGATTACTAAATAAAAACTCTGTTGGAATGATTAGTAGGGGTGTTAGTACAACGAAAGCCATAATCACTCTAAAACTAACAGAATGAATCCAATTAATACCTAGTTTTTTCATAATGGCTGATTCGACTGGAATAGAGTGAAGTACGCCTAAAAATAAACCTAGTATCGTCCAATCATAAACACTTAATCCCAATGGTGCAGCAAAAGCTATGGCGGCATATAAATTTAGAAAAACACCAGATGCTAACGCCAATGCTGCTTCTGATGGTAAATTAAGCAGGCTGGTTAAAGGTTCAAAAACTTGAGCAATAATCGGCATCAACTCAAAATATATTAGCAATTCAGCCAATAAAAAATAAGGAATAACTGTAAATACAATAATTTTAGCAGTAGATAGGGAGCTACTTAAAAAACCTTTAGTATCAAAATTCATGAATTACTAATGCCATTAGGGACGTGCCCAGTAGGAACATATTGAGAAGCAGATTTGCAGTGTGAGTGTTGATCGTCAAAGAAAATATCTGCACTAAATTCTTTTAAAAAGACACCCTTATCAAGCCCACCTAGAAAAAAAGATTCATCAATACGAATACCCCATTCACGCATGGTATGAATAACACGCTTATGAGAGGGTGCAGAGCGCGCAGTAACTAGCGCCGTTCGAATCGGGTTATTTTCAACAGGAAAGGACGATTGAATTTTGTGCAATGACTTTAAAAAACATTTAAAAGGGCCAGCCTTTAATTCAACATTAGCAGATTTTCTTTCATTCTCTTCAAAGGCATCAATACCTTTTTCCCGAAATATCTTTTCAGATTCATCAGAAAAGATAACTGCATCACCATCAAAAGCAATTCTAAGTTGGGTTTCGTGAGAATCTTTAGAGCTTGAGCCAACAATAGAGGCAGCTGCAAAACCAGATTCCAACGCCTTTTGCACATCTTGATAGTTGCTTGATAAAAATAGATCAGCTTCAAAAGCACCTACTAAGTTGTGAGTGCTTTCCCCACGTGTAAAAGCTGCACGAGAAATATTTAAACCATAATGCTCAATAGAATTAAAAATACGCAAACCTGTATCTGCGCTATTTCTAGAAAGTAAGATGACATCAATTGGGTTTTTCTTAGTATTAAGGGAGAGTAATTTCTTAACTAAAGAAAACCCTACGCCACGAGGCAAAACAACCTCTTCATTCTCCTCTTGGTGCTTGGCATAAGCTTCAACACCTTGGTGCTTGAAAATTTGGTGTGATTCGTCTAAATCAAATAAGGCTCTAGATGAAATAGCAACCACTAATTTTCTTTTTGCTTTTGGATCTACAGCGTCTGCCACGATACTCCCTGATATTTGTCTAAACAATAGTCTAACCACCTTTCGATGAATAGATTTAACTCCCATTGTATATCCATATCGCCACATCGTGCTAAATATGGATGATCATTATTTAAAACGGACTCATTGCAAACTGAAAGCACCTCAACAAGCTGCGCATCAAAATATACTTTAAATTTAATATCTGGCTTTTGAACGTTATCACTAAGAATGTGTGTTAAGGTAAAAATGCCAGTATAAGCAAAGCGCTCTTCCACAATTAAGTGAAGGTCTGGATACTTAGTATGTTTAATAATACTATTATGAGCAGTTTGTTTAATAAGCGGAATAAGCTTTGTGAGTTTTTGATAATTTAGTTCAAATAATTGCGATACGTCACTGTAAGTCTTTGATTGACGCAAGTTGTATAAATTATTTAAATACTGAGATTCTAAATCCATTGTGTTTTTAAATTAATCGTTCCGTTTTTGTGTAGATCAAACTCATTAAAGCCAATTCTTGTTTCTTGGTTAAATTGTAAGGCGGTAGACGGACACGAGATGATTTTTTTTCCAAGTCGAGAAAATTCACTTGCTTCATGTGCATGACCAAATACAATGCTACGTATTTTAGAGTGTTTGTCTAATACTTTAAATAAATCTTGAGGATTTTCAAGTGACAATTCGTCATCCCAGCTGCTATTCATTGGCAAAATAGGGTGGTGTAAAACTACCATCACATGATCTGCATTAGAATTTAAACAAGTATTGTCAAGCTCTAATAAAGCAGCTTCACTCGCTAAGCCACTAGTTTTTCCCGCTTGTACAGAGTTAATATGAATAATTTCCCAATTATCTAATCTAAAAGTTTTAAATAAGTGTTCTTTAAAAACTTGCCCTAGATTTTCTGCATCATCATGATTGCCTTCAATAACAAAAATTGGCTGCTTAATAGGTGAAAGTATCTTTTTCAAAATTTGATAAGAGCTCAGTGTGCCATGATGAGTTAAATCACCACTGATTAATAATGCATCAGACTTAACAGTTTGAATATATTTAATAACAGATTGAAGATTTTTTTGAGAATCAACCCCCATGACTAAACGCTGATCATCAATATGACAATCACTAATTTGAATAAGTTTAGGCACTTTGGATAAAGGATACTCGTGAACTTACACCCGTTAAAAGCTCATAACTAATGGTATCACTATAAGAGGCAACAGTTTCGACTCGAAGTTTACTATCACCCCACAAGATAGCGATATCACCGACACTAACCTCTAAATCTCCAATATCAACACAAATAAGATCCATGGATACGCGCCCTGCTAATTTGCATAGAGTGTTGTTGATCATTACCGGTGTACCAGTTTTAGCATGACGAGGGTAGCCATCACCATAGCCAATACCAATAGTAACTATACGTGAGTCGTTTTTGGCTGTCCAAGTTGCGCCATATCCAACACTCTCCCCGGCTTTAATTGTCTTCAAACTAAGAATCGGAGCGGATAGCTCCATGGCAGGCATTAGCTGTTCATTAATGTTTGAAAATGGTGAAGCACCATAAAGCATAATGCCAGGGCGAACATAGTCAAAGTGCGATTTATCTAGGCTCATAATCGCTGCTGAATTTGCCATAGAACGAAAATAATGCTGAATATTTAGATTACTAAATGCTTCAAATTGCTGAGAATTTTTAATATGCGTAGGTTCGTCAGCACAAGCAAAATGAGTCATAACACATTCAATATGAATATTTGAATTATTCTTCAGCTGATTTAAAGTCCGGTCTAATTCGTTAATTGGAAGACCTAATCTATGCATGCCCGTATCAACTTTGATCCATAGATTAATGAAATCTTTACTGTTCTTAATGGCTGCTAGTTGAGATAGATCATGAAAAACAAGATGGCAATTCAGCTTAATAGCTTCTTGCAAGTCAGTTTCATTAAAAATTCCAGGTAATAACAAGATAGGTTTATTGGTCAGCTTTCTAAGTGAACGCACTTCACTAAGCTCACTCACTGCAAGAATGTCAGCTTGCAGTAAAGGCTTTACTAAATCAAGATGATGGCCATAAGCATTAGACTTAACCATGCTAATAATTTTTGAGTTAGGCGCATATGAGCGAACAACCGACAAATTGTGAGCAAGTGCTGATTGTGAAATAGCTGCTACAGCGTGCATAAAAAACTAGAAGGGCTCTTGATCAAAGTTAGATAAATTGTTGTTGTAAGCCGTATCTATTTGGTCATCAGGCATACCGTGAAACTGATCTTCACTGGCTAAGTTTTCAAAGCGTGCATACTCACCAATAAAGGCAAGTTTGAGTCTGCCAGTTGAACCATTTCTGTGTTTTGCAATTTGTAGATCTGCTTTACCAATTTCTTCAGGGTTTGAGTAAGAGTCATCATGATATTGCTGATCACGATAGATGAAAGCAATAATATCTGCATCCTGCTCAATAGAGCCAGACTCACGTAAATCAGACATCTGTGGCATACGGCCTTTGCCTGCTTTAGGGCGAGATTCCACACCACGATTGAGCTGAGATAATGCAATAACAGGTACGTTAATTTCTTTAGCTAGCGCCTTGAGAGATCGAGAAATTTCTGAAATTTCTTGCACTCGGTTGTCACCCTTACCATTTACAACCATAAGTTGTAAGTAATCCACCATAATTAGAGCTAAATCAGGATATTGACGTTTAAGGCGACGACACTTTGCGCGAATTTCGGTTGGGGTGATAGAAGGTGTTTCATCAATTAAAACAGTTGACTTTTCTAACGCTAAAACAGCATGATTAAAACTATTCCAATCTGTTTCAGTCATGGTGTCTTTAAGGTTTTCACCTTTAATATGACCAAAAGAAGTAATCATTCGCATCACTAAAGCTTCTGTCGGCATCTCCAAGCTAAAGACCGCTACAGGTTTAGGTTCTTTAGCAGTAATAGCGACATGCTCAACAATGTTCATTGAAAAGGCAGTTTTACCCATGGAAGGGCGACCAGCAACAATAATAAGGTCACCATTTTGAAGTCCTGAGGTGAGTTTATCTAGCTCGCTAAAGCCAGTTTCCAAACCGGTAACACCTTCAGTTTCTTGCATTTCATGAACGCGATTAACCACATCCTTGATGATATCTTTAACGTTAACAATATCTTTTTTACCACGAGTTACTTGCTCAGCAATTTCAAAAATTTTCTTTTCAGAAAGGTCAATAAGTTGCTGAACCTCCATTTCTTTTGGATTATAAGCCGTATCTGCAATTTCATGACTAGCAACAATAAGTTGACGATAGACGCTTAGTTCACGAACATGTTTAGCATAAGCTTCAATGTTTGAAATACTGGGCGTGTTTTCAGCAATTTGAGCCAAATAAACAAAGCCACCAATGGTTTCCTCATTGCCTGTTTTTTTAACATGCTCTTTAACCGTAAGAATGTCTGCTGGACGATCATGATGAAGTAGGGTGGAGATAGCCTCAAAGATAATTCGATGAGAGGCATTGTAGAAATCAACTTCAGTTAAAATATCAGCGACCTGATCCCAGGCATCATTATGTAGCAGCAGTCCGCCTAAAACAGCCTGTTCTGAATCGAGTGAGTTAGGTGGAATTTTTATGTTTTCGATGTTCATAGGTTTGTCTAAAGAATAAAAAACCCTCTTGCGAGGGTTCTTAATTTTAACTCAATTTTAAGCTAAATTTTTACTCTTCTTCTTGCGCTTCAACGACTACTTTAATAGCAACTGAAATTGAAGAATGTAGAGTGACACTAACATCATACTCACCTGTGTGGCGAATAGCCTCAGGCATGTTAACGTTACGTTTCTCAACTTCAAAACCCGCACTGGCCAAGCTAGCTGAAATATCAGCTGTTGTGATAGAACCGAATAACTTACCTTCGTCTCCTGCATTAGCGCTAATCGTACAAACTGTACCAGCCATTTTAGTTTCAATAGCTTTTGCATCTTTAAGCGAAGCAGCTTCTTTCGCTTCTAAACCTGCTTTTAATACTTCAAATTCAGCTAAGTTAGCTTTTGTTGCTGGCTTAGCCTTACCTTGAGGGATTAAAAAATTACGTGCATAACCTGCTTTAACGTTAGCTAGCTGGCCTAAAGTGCCTAATTTTTGAATTGTTTCTAATAAAATTACTTGCATGATCAGGTCTCCTATTTCTTGTGCTTATCAGTGTAAGGAATAAGAGCTAAAAATCTAGCTCTCTTAATGGCAGTCGTTAACTGACGCTGAAATTTAGCGGCCGTACCTGTCATTCTTGATGGAGTGATCTTACCACTTTCATCAATATTCTTTAATAATGTATCAACATCTTTATAGTCAATCTTAGTAACACCTGCCGCTGTAAAACGACAAAAAGAATTAACTTTTATTAGAGGTCTACGCTTTCTCTTTTGTTGCTTAGCCATAATATTCTCCTATTTTCTAACTGGTTTTTTATCTTCGTCTTTAGCAGTCATCATAATTGAAGGCTCAGTGATCGCTTTATCTTCAGAAAGGATTAAGTTTCTAAGGATTGCATCGTTAAAACGGAAGTTATAGTTAAGCTTATCTAGCGTATCTTGGTCACATTCAATGTTCATTGATAAGTAATGCGCTTTATAAATTTTGTTGATTGGGTAAGCTAGGTGCTTACGGCCCCAGTCTTCTTCTCTATGAATTTGTCCACCACCTGTTGTGATGATTTCTTTGTAGTTATCCATCATTGTACTTACCTGAGCCGATTGGTCAGGGTGCACAATAAGTGTAATCTCATAATGTCTCATGAGTTGTATCTCCTTATGGTTATTAATAATAGCCTGCCACACCATGTGATCAAGCAAGGGAACTGCGTATTTTATACTAGTTAGGTGTTTTCCACAATTATTAAGTCTATTTTTATTAATACTCGTAAAGTGACTACAATCAAGAGTTTTTGTTAAAATTCAATGAATATATCAAAAAAGAATAATGCAATTGTTTAATAATTTCAATTTTAGCCGATGGATTAAGTATTTGATATTCATAGGAGGGTTTTTGTTTTCTGGGTATTTGTTGTATCTTAATAACTTGGTTAATGATCATTTTTCTAACTTTAATAAGGCTGAAAAAATTAGTTATGAGCAGCAATCTAGGGTGGCGATTAATATGCTTTTATTAACGGAAGATCAGTCATTTTTTGAACATTCAGGTGTAGATTTTAAAGAAATTGCAAGGGTATTGCGTGATTACTGGATGTACGACAAGCCGCTTCGAGGTGCCAGCACATTAACTCAGCAGTTGATTAAAAATTCTCTATTAACTCGAGAGCAAACTATCGAGCGTAAGCTTAAAGAAGGTTTGATGGCGATATTATTAGAGGTTTCTTTCGATAAGGAGTTTATTCTTAATCGCTATATGAACAGTGTTTATCTAGGGCAAAAGGGCTCTCAGCCAGTCTATGGGTTTGGTGATGCGGCGCAATTTTATTTTAATAAAAAAATAGCTTTATTAAGTCCAGAAGAGATAGCAACATTAGTGGCTTTGGTGAAAGGGCCAAGCTATTATCATCCAGTTAAACATCCACAAAGATTAGCCAAGCGAAGAGAGTTGGTTTTGCACTTATACAATAAGTATAAAAAGATTGTAAAATAAGCCTATGAAAAATATTCTTGCTATTGATACTTGTACGGAAGTTTGTTCGGTTAGTTTGTATAGTCAATCAAATAAAACATCACGATACTTAAAAGATGTGTCTAAAAGCTCAGGCTTAATCCTGCCTTTGTGTGATGAAGTGCTTGATGAAACGGGGTTGAATGTTTCTGACATTGATTTAATTGTTTATACGAAAGGTCCAGGCGCGTTTACCGGTGTTCGAATGTGTGTGAGCGTAGTACAGGGAATGTCTTTAGCTTTTGATATTCCTACTTTAGGTGTTTCTACACTTGAGC
>JAOMMB010000012.1 GCA_028352435.1 Candidatus Thioglobus sp.
TTAAATCAGCACAAAGTTTTAATAGCACAACTTGGCAGCGATTCTTATCAGATAGTATCGTAGCACTCTTGCCATTAGGCAAAAACCAAGCTTCTATAGTTTGGTCAGCAGATAATGATTTAGCTGATGAATTAATGTCACTAGATAAGTCAGCATTCGCTAAGCGATTATCAGCAGCAGTGGAATATCGTTTTGGAGAGTTTAAAGTGCTTAGCAATATACAAGCCTTCCCACTGATTGAGCGAAGCTCTAACCAGTATGTCAAAGAAAACTTGGCACTCATTGGCGATGCAGCGCATAATATTCATCCTCTTGCTGGTCAAGGTATTAATCTTGGTTTTTCAGATGTTAGAGAGTTATCAAAACAATTAGAAGATAATAATAATTTAGGCGATTATTTAATATTAAGAAAGTACGCCAGAGCGCGCAGATTAGATAATGAGCTAATGGCCAAAACCATGACAGGGCTAAACTGGATCTACAAAGAAAACAACGAGCCACTAAGGTGGCTACGAGGTTTTGGCATGAATATTATTAATGAAAATCCTGTGCTTAAATCATTCTTACAAAAGCACGCACTGGGCAATTCTTAGAGAATCTGACTAGGGGTGATAATGGCATCCAGTGGCACATCCCAATCTTGCACATCTAACTTTTCTACTTGCTGACAGTCAAAAGCTAAGCCGATAAGCATAGGTTTTTTAATCATTTTTTGTTCTTTTTTAAAGGCTAGCGTCCGATCATAATATCCACCACCCATACCCATACGATTTTTGTTTTTATCAAAGCCCACGAGTGGCATAAACAAGATATCAAGCTGCTCTGCACTAATAACTTCAGTAGAAACTGGCTCTAGGATGCCATATTGATTATTTCTGAAATTTTCACCAATCTTTGCAAATTTAAGACTTTTATCGTCTAATACCGGCAAATAAGTGCTAATTTCTTGATTTTTAAGGAATTCTTGTAGGTATTTAGTGTCAATTTCGCCATTATTAGGTAAATAAATGGCAATTTTTTGACCATTCGTAAAATTTGTGATAGTTTGAGCTTGAGATAATAATTGTTTGGCAAATTTGAGGCGATCGGATGAATCGATGTTGAGTCTTTTTTGTCGAAGAAGTTGGCGAAGTGCTTTCATATTTGCATTATAGCCGAAGAAGTTAAAATCTATTGTGTCGTGAGACCTAAACCTGAACCAGTAAGGTTCAAGGCGGAAATTCGAAGATTACCGCAGGCTTCCCACTTCAAGGCGGGCTTGCACAATAGTAATCTATCTCATATCCTTAGTTATTAATTTATCGGCTCAGGGGAATAAGGCCAACCACGAACACAATAGACACTTATTATTATCACCTGTTGCGTTTCATATATCAAACTTTTTTGTACAAATAAAGCCGTATACTCGGCGTTAACAGGTGTAATATTAATCAGTTGAGTCTTAATTAAAAAGTAGATGCCGCTCATGACGCAAAATTTTTAACAAGGTTCAAATTTAGATTTTATCAAACAACATTTACTGTTGTGATTACTGCCAATATCATAACGATTTACTCTAGGGAGATCCTATGACTATTACTTCCGCTATTTTTTTGTTGTTCCTAATCATGGATCCTTTTGCTAACGTTCCTATTTTTCTAGCTCTGCTAAAAAATATTCCAGCCCAAAGACGTCGAATTATTATTATTCGAGAGTTGTTAATAGCTTTGTTTGTTTTGTTGCTATTTATGTTTTCAGGTCAATATATTTTACAATTATTACAGATATCTGAATCTTCATTAGGTGTCGCAGGCGGTGTGGTATTGTTTTTAATCTCTTTAAAAATGATTTTTTCTGGCTCTGAAGATATTTTTACCAATACGCCTAAGGGTGAGCCTTTAGTGGTGCCATTAGCCATACCATTAATTGCAGGTCCTTCAGCTATTGCAGCGGTGATATTAATTATGGCAAACGATCCTAATCGATGGGTAGATTGGGGAATTGCATTAGTAGTGGCTTGGAGTTTGGTGGGGTTAATTTTGATTTTTTCTGAAAAATTTAGCCGTCATATTAGTCATAAAGCTTTCGCAGCTATTGAGCGATTAATGGGAATTTTGCTCACTATTATTGCTGTTGATATGATTCTTGACGGTATTAAAAAAGCTTTTGGGATTTAGTGAGCGTACCTTTAACGTCGGTTTAGTGTGTAAAATTCAATCCATATTTATTTTGGTATTATCATTGTGAGCACATCCGACTTTTCTTCATTAAAACTACATCCTGGTCTATTAAAAAACTTAGGTAGCTTGGGCTATGAGTCTATGACACCTATTCAAGCATTAAGCTTGCCAGCTATCCTGGATGGTAAAGATGTGATTGGCCAAGGTAAGACCGGATCTGGAAAAACAGCTGCTTTCGGTTTGGGCTTATTGCATAAGCTTAATGTTAAATCTTACAAGGTTCAATCGATTGTTTTGTGTCCGACTCGCGAGTTAGCTGACCAAGTCTCTGTAGAAATTCGTAACCTAGCTAGGGCTATTCATAATATTAAAATTTTAACACTTTGTGGCGGTGCACCTTTTGGGCCACAGATTGGTTCACTAGAGCATGGGGCGCATATTGTTGTTGGCACCCCAGGTCGTATTGAGGAGCACTTACGTAAGAAAACTTTAAAGCTAGACCATGTTGAGATGTTGGTACTTGATGAAGCAGATCGCATGCTGGATATGGGGTTTCAAGATGCGATTGATGATATTGTAGAAAAAATTCCTAACAATCGTCAAACATTGCTATTCAGTGCTACTTATCCGCAAGAAATTGAAGATATTGCCATGCGAGTTATGAATAACCCTGTTGTCGTAAACGCCCCTTCGACTGATGAAGAATCAACGATTAAGCAATATTTTTATCAAATCAATACTGATGATGAGCGCATGAATGCTTTGCGTATATTGTTGGCCAAGCATAAGTCAGAATCAACGCTGGTTTTTTGTAATACTAAATTAGACACTCAAGATGTGGCAGACGAGCTTGTACATTATGGGTTTTATGCGCTAGCTATTCATGGTGATTTAGACCAGCGAGAGCGTGATCAGGCGTTAATTCGTTTTTCTAATAAGAGTGTTTCTGTTTTAGTTGCGACTGATGTTGCAGCGCGTGGACTAGATATTGATGCGCTTGATTTAGTTGTAAACTTTAATGTCGCGCACGATCCTGAAGTGCATGTTCATAGAATTGGTCGAACGGGCAGAGCAGGACGAAGTGGCATTGCAGTAACCTTGTTTAATGATAAAGAAACAAGAAAGCTGGACGCATTAGAGATTGATGTAACTGCTGATGAATTACCAAGTGATTCATATCTTGATAAGCCTGTTAAAAGACCAGAAATGACAACACTTAAAATTGATGGCGGAAAAAAGCAAAAACTTCGCCCTGGTGATATTGTTGGTGGACTCACGGGTAAGGACGGTATTCCAGGAACTGCCATTGGAAAAATTACAGTTTCGAGCAATTGGTCTTACGTAGCTGTGGAGTCTGGATTGGTGAAGGCTGCGCTTTTGAAGATTCAAAATGATAAACTAAAAGGTAAAACTTTTAGAGTTAGGATTTTGTCTTAAAACTTACTCTTTAGTATCCGTAATATTTAAAATTTCCCAAGTTTCGGAGTCGTACTCAACTTCATAACCAACCAGTGCTTTCTCAACCTGATCTCTAAGGACTACTGGGAGCTCCCACACACGCGTACAGCCACGATAGCCATTGATCTCATGATATGTATTATCTGAGATAGTAATATATCGACTAAGACCCATTTGAGCAAAACTACCCATGACATCCTCGATAAATTCAGGCTTTTTTAATGGGTAATAATTAATACTTTCATACATCTTAACTTCAGCGACAGCGGCTAATAGGTTTGCTCTAACACTATCTGCATCATGAAGATCTTGAACCAACTCAGTGACCAAATCATTTTCTTTATCGATGGTAATCGAATGAATCATTGGGAAAACGTTCATTATTTTTATAGACATAATTCCTCCTAGTGTTTGAAATGGCGCATGCCAGTAAATACCATGGCTATACCCTGTTCATTTGCCGCTGCAATGACTTCATCATCTCGCATTGAACCACCAGGTTGGATAATTGCCTTAATGCCTGCTTGCGCTGCTGCATCAATACCGTCTCTAAATGGGAAGAAAGCATCTGATGCCATGACAGAGCCCTCGACCACTAAGCCTTCATCCGATGCTTTAATACCTGCAATTTTTGCCGAGTAAACGCGAGACATTTGTCCTGCACCGACACCAATTGTCATTTCATTTTTGACATAAACAATGGCATTTGATTTAACGGTTTTAGCGACTTTCCAAGCGAATAGTAAATCTTTAATTTGATCGGCTGTAGGCGCTAACTCACTGACACATTTAATATCATTCTCAGTGATAACACCAAGATCCTTGTCTTGCACTAATAGACCACCGGTAACTCGCTTATAGTCAAGTGATGGTTGCGCACTGGACAAATCCCCACACTCTAATGCACGTATATTTTGTTTGGCTGATAGGATATCTTTAGCATCGTCATCAACACTCGGTGCAATAATAACTTCAACAAATTGCTTCTCAATAATATCTTGCGCAGTGGCCTTATCCAATGGGCGATTAAAAGCAATAATGCCACCAAAAGCAGAGGTAGGGTCTGTTTTAAAGGCATCTAAATAAGCCTCATGAATATTGTCTCTAAGTGCAACACCACAAGGGTTTGCATGTTTGACAATAACACAGGCTGGTGCATTAAAACTACGAACACATTCTAGCGCTGCATCTGCATCAGCCATGTTATTGAATGACATTTCTTTACCTTGAAATTGTGTGCTTGATGCAACACAGGCTTCAGTAATATTTTGCTCTACATAGAAAGCGGCATTTTGATGCGGGTTTTCACCATAGCGCATAGATTGAGTTTTGTGAAATTGCAGATTAATTGTATTTGAAAATCCATCTTGCTCTTTGCCAAGATAGTTAGCGATAGCACCGTCATATTGTGCAGTATGCTCAAAAGTTTTAAGCGCTAGTTTGGTTCTAGTTTTAAGGGTTGTGTTGCCATTGGCAGTAATTTCATCCATGACAGTTTGGTAATCTGCAGCATCCACAACGACTGTCACTGATGCATGATTTTTAGCACTAGAGCGCAACATCGCTGGACCACCGATGTCAATATTTTCAATCGCATCTTCTAATTTGCAGTCTGGATTGGCAATCGTTGCTTGAAAAGGGTAGAGGTTAACAACCACTAAATCAATTGGATTGATATCATTCTGTGTCATTACTTCTTCATCAAGGCCTCGACGCGCTAAGATGCCGCCATGAATTTTTGGATTAAGAGTTTTTACACGTCCTGCCATCATCTCTGGAAAACCAGTATAGTCAGATACTTCTATGACAGGAATACCTTGTTCAGCCAATAATTTAGCAGTACCACCTGTTGAGAGAATTTCAATATTCTTACTGACCAATACTTGAGCAAGTTCAAGAATACCAGTTTTATCTGAAACACTAATTAAAGCGCGTTGTATAGACATTTTTTTCCTTTGAGATATGGGAGTTAAGTTACAAAGGTTATTATAGAGTTTTAGAGCTTATAGAATTCGATTTTTTTCTTAAGTGTGCCACGATTAACGCCTAATATGCGAGAGGCTTCACTCTGGTTATTGTTGACTAACTCTAAAATAAATTTTATAACGACAGGCTCCACTTCATTCATAACCATTTTATGAACGCCAGATGCTTGCTCACCATCAAGTTGCTCGAAGTAGCGAGTTAATTTTGCATTGATGCAGGCTGGTAAATCTGTAGAGCTCATAATTGGTTTAAGTAGTTCTCAAAAAGTTTGAATTGTTGCTCACGATCAGTGACTTTGTTAATCGTTTGCCAAAATTTCTGCATGTGGTTTTTATCAAGGTGCGTAGCATACCAAAGAATGTGCTTTCTGGCGAGCCTCAATCCCAAAAAATCACCATAAAAAGCATGAATTTGGTGAATATGCTTAAGTATAGTAGATTTTTGCTCTTCAAGTGGGATTGGATTGAATTTTTTCTGGGTGTTAAGATAGTAGTTGATCTCAGAAAATATCCAAGGATTGCCTTGAGCTGCTCGTCCAATCATGACACCTGAGGCATCGGTATAATCTAATACTTGTTGTGCTTTTTCAGCACTAGTAATATCCCCATTAGCAATGACAGGGATTTGGACTTGATTAACAACAGATTTAATGATGTCATATTCAGCCATGCCATTATATTTATCTGCCTTAGTGCGCCCATGTACACTTAGCATTTGAATGCCGGCTTGTTCTGCAATTTGTGCAATGGTTGGTGCATTTTTGTTATCAGTATCCCAACCTGTTCGCATTTTTAAGGTCACGGGAATATCTACTGCCGATACGACTGATTCAAGGATATTTTTAACAAGTATTTCATCTTGCATTAAGGCAGATCCAGAGGCTTTATTGCAGACTTTTTTAGCAGGACAGCCCATATTGATATCAATAATATCTGCACCAAAATCAACCGCTCTTTGTGCAGCATGCGCTAATTCCTGAGCTTCTGATCCTGCTATTTGAATGCTGATTGGTTCTTTTTCACCTTTAAAATCTAGGCGATATTTAGTTTTATTGGTTTTAAGTAGATGCTCTTGTATAACGACCATTTCTGAGGTGGTGAGCCCTGCACCTAAAGATTTACATAGCATTCTAAAAGGTTTATCACTAGTACCAGCCATAGGCGCTAATAATGCTATTGTATCAAGCTTATAAGGACCAATCTTAATTGACACAAGTGATTTACTTTTGAGATTTTTTGGTTTTTTCAAGCAGGCGTCTCTGCTTGAGTTTGGACAGGTGATCTACAAACAAAATACCATCTAAATGATCAATTTCATGTTGAATGCAAACTCCCAAAATATCTTGAGCTTCTAGCTCAAACATCTCTCCTTGCTCATTGAGTGCTCTTACTTTAATATGATTTGCACGTGTTACACATTCATAGTAATCAGGCACTGATAGGCAACCTTCATCCCACTCAAGCTCACCATCTTTTTCAATAATTTCAGGATTGATGAGACATAAAGGCTGCGTTTTATCTTCTGAGGTGTCTATTACGATTAATCGAATATGGTGGTTGACTTGGGTTGCTGCCAGTCCAATTCCGGGAGCATTATACATTGTGCTAAACATATCTTTAATTAAGAAACGAATAGCATCATTAACTTTTTCAATAGGCACAGCCTTAGTTCTGAGGCGCTTATCTGGATAATGTAGAATGGGTAATAACATGACTATATTATAGTGTTTTTTATACTATCAGATTGATTAGGATGATCTTCGTTATAGTGAAGTCCTCGACTCTCTTTTCTGTAAAGTGCAGATTTAATAATAATTTGAGCCGTTCTTACTAGGTTTCTTAGCTCAACCAAATCACTAGAAATGAGATATAAGCTGTAATATTCATCAACTTCTTTTTCAATTTGCTCAAGTCGATGCTGGGCATAGTTAAGACGCCTATCAGAGCGAACAATACCAACAAAATTCCACATAATTAAGCGAACTTCATCCCATAAATGAGTAACAACCACCTTTTCTTTAGAGGGCGCTACTCGAGAAGCATCCCAAGGATCAAATTTACAATGAGGTGGTGCTAATACTTGTTGGTTGATATCTTGAGCGCAAGACTTTGCAAATACGATACATTCTAATAATGAATTGCTCGCCATACGATTAGCGCCATGCACGCCCGTATGGGCAACCTCACCAATAGCATATAAGTTGCTAATATTTGTTAAACCTTTTAGATCAGTATTAATGCCACCACAAGTGTAATGAGCTGATGGAACAACAGGCATAGAAGTTTTTGATATATCTATGCTGAATGTTTGACACTTATTATAAATGGTAGGAAAGTGTTTTTGAATCCAGTTCTTACCTTTGAATGAGATATCTAAATAAACACAATCCAAGCCACCAGACTTCATTTCAGAGTCGATCGCTCTAGCAACAATATCTCTGGGTGCAAGTTCACCACGCTCATCATATTTGTGCATAAATGTTTCACCATTAGGTAAGTGAAGCTTGCCACCTTCTCCTCGAATGGCCTCTGAGATTAAAAAGGATTTTGCATGCGGATGGTAAAGACAAGTAGGATGAAACTGGGCAAATTCCATATTCATAATATGACAACCTGCACGACTTGCCATAGCGATACCATCTCCGGTTGAGGTGTCAGGATTGGAGGTATACAAATAAACTTTAGAAGCGCCACCTGTAGCTAGTATAGTTTTATAAGCCACAAAACTCTCAACTTGATGAGTGCTTTTGTTAAGAATATAGGCGCCAGAACATTGACCATCTTTTATGAGTAAATCGATCGCAATGTAGTTTTCAAATAAAGTGATGTTTTTACACTGCTTGACATTATCTAGGAGATTTACCTGAATAGATTGCCCTGTTTTATCTGCAACATGAGCCACACGTCTATTGGTATGGCCACCCTCAGTAGTGAGGTGGTAATTGTTACTGTCTTTGGTAAATCGAACACCCGAGGATTCCAATGAAGAAATCGCAGCTGGTGCATTTTTAACCATAAATTTCACAGCTGCTTCATCAGCTAATCCAGCAGCAGTAGAGAGTGTATCTGCAACATGCGCTTCAAAATTATCATGTGCGTCTAATACAGCTGAAATACCACCCTGGGCATAAAAAGAGCTTCCCTCTAAGGCTTCATCTTTGGCGATTAGTGCGACAGACAAGTGTCTTGAAAGTTGAAGGGCGCTCATTAACCCAGCACTACCTGTGCCAATGATTAGAACATCAAATTGATGCTGTTCATGTGGACTGCTGTATGTTGCTTGCTTAGGCATGTTAACGAAAGAGGTTTAGATTTTTGGTTTCACTATTAAGATCAATTTTGGCAACAGTGTTAAGTTTGCTAGTAATGCGCTCAACATAGCAATTGCTGTAAAGACACCAAAATAAATACTTGGAATAAAATTAGATAAAGCAAAGATTAAAAATCCAAGTGCCACGGTGATCGAGGTGTAGAACATAGCCAAGCCAATACTAGCATGCGATCGATACATGGTTTTCGTATAGTCACTATCTTTTTGAAATTCAGACTTAAATCGATGAATATAATGAATAGCGTTATCTACACCAATACCAATAGCAATTGCTGAAATGGTAATCGTCATTAAATCTAATGGAATACCCATCCAACCCATAATGCCCAAAATAAGTAAAGAGGGTAGTGTATTTGGAATTAATGCGAGAATAGATAAGCTAATTGACTTAAAAATAAACAAAAACATAATAAAAATCATGCCAAATACAACGGCAATGGTTTTGATTTGAGAATCAAATAAACTTTGCAACATATTATTGTAAAGAACTAACATGCCGCTTAGGCGAAAACTTTCTGGCTTAAAGCCTAATTTATCAGAGATATGATGATTAATTTTTTCAATAAGCTTGCCACGCTCTAGCTCCTTGTTGGATTCACGGATACGAATAACCATACGAAGTTGCCCATTATCTTCTGAGATATAAGGGTCTAATACATGCTGTTTGGCAGAATTTGGAATTTGTCCACGGACAATGTTTAAGAAAAATCCATTTAAAGCTTGCCCATCATTTGCCTCAGTTAAGATACTCATGAGTGTATCAATAGAAAGCACTTTTCCAGTTTCGTCCAGCGAATCAAGGTAATCATGAATTTCGTGCACCTCTGCACGCAAATCTTCATCAAACCAGTAGTCTTCTGCTAAATCTTCAAAAATGATTTCCAAAGGAATTGTTCCACCCAATTCTTGGTCAATTAGGGTTAGCCCTTGATTGATTTCAGTGCTCTGCTTAAAGTAATCAATAAATCTGTTTTCGACACTTAGTTTATTAATACCAAAACCTGAGACTATAACTAAAACAACCAAAGCTACTAGCAAGTGATTACCAAAGCGCTCAACAAATTTAGCCAATGAGGTGGTGAAACCAAACTCTGTTTTGTGTATCGCGATTTTAGCTTTTGGCAAAAGAGCCATAATCATTGGGAATGCCAAAAATGATAACACTAGTGCAATCGTAACACCAATTGACATCATCCAGCCAAAGTCAATTACAGGGCGAATGCCACTGATTAATAGTGAGCTAAATGCTGCAAAGGTTGTTAAGGTAGTGAACAAACAAGGCATAAACATTTGAGACAACGTATCTTTGATGAGTTGCGATGAATCAAGGTCAGGATTAAGTTGAGACAATTCTCGATATCTAACCACAAGATGGATAACCACAGAAAGGGTCATAACGAGTAGTAGTGAAACAAAATTACTAGAAATCACAGTAACTTTCCACTCTAAAAATGCCAGTAAACCAGTCATTATTAAGGCGCCAGCAATACTAATTGTAATCGGCATCACTACCCAACGTAATCCTTTAAATATAATGGCCAAAATAATAGTCATTAATCCAATAACTGCCAAACTAAAAACAATCAGGTCGCTACTAATATAGCCAATAATATCAGTAGTTATCATTGGTAGGCCACCTAAAAATAAGCTGGCTTGATCAGAATATTTGACAAGATAAGTACGAATTTGCGCAATAGTTTTACCTTGTATATCGCCTTGAATACTAGCATTGCGCATAACTTGTCTTTCTATACTTTTTAGCTTAGACAGTCCATCTTTATTGAGTGCATTGTTAATGCGCTCAATACGCATTTGGTCGCGTGTTTCGCGAAGCTCTTGAAACCTTGGGTTATCTTTTAAAGTCACCAGAATAGCAGTTGTCTTGCCATCTTTACTAACTAAATTATTGGCATATAAAGGCGAGGTTTTGAATTCTTGAGCTGCAAGCTCTAAATTGGCATTACCATTTTCAATGGTGATAGTTTCATTAGCCAAGGCAGCTAAAGATACAGGGGGCGAACGGAACAAAGGTACATCTAAAATACTGGTAACAGACTTAACTTGTTCAATGGTTAAGAGTTCTTTTTTAAATTTAGATAAATGACTTAATTGTTGCGGATTAAGTAGCTCTCCAGTTACCTGATAAGAGATGACAAGATAATCATCAGAGCCATAATTTTTCTTAACACTTTGATAAAAAGCTAAATTTTCATCACCTTCAAGAACTAAAGAGTCAGAGGAGGCATCCAGCTGAAAATTTGGTATTTGGGCAACAAAAAACCCTATTATGAAGAGTAATAGGGTTAAGCCTAAAATAGATTTTTTTAGAACAAAGTTAAAAAATACATTCATGATTTAATGAGTTTTACTAAGACAGTTAAAATTTAAATTTTGCAGATACTTCTAAACCTTGCATGACATCTAACTGAGTTTCAAATAAAGATTTTGTTTCCCATTTGTGCTCACTAAGTCTCGTTATGATTTTGGCACTCATGGCTTTGCCGGTACCCTCAACCACAAAAACACGCCCACCTACATTTAGTAAATGAAAAAATCGACCAGTAATTTTTGGCACAGAGGTGCCAATAACAACCACATCAAAGAATTCTTTAGATCTTCTCCAGCCTTTTGAAGCATCACCAATTTCTAGTGTCACATTGGTAATATTAAGATCTTTTATTCTTTCTTGAGCGCCATTACTAAGTGTTTCATCAATTTCAATACTGGTCACCGAATGACATAATTTTGATAAAACAGCCGTTAAATATCCACTACCCGTACCAACCTCTAAAACAGATTCATTTTTATGAATATTGAGCGCATCAAGAAGACGACCCTCCACTTTTGGTGAGAGCATCTTTGCTTTCTTAGTTAAAGGAATTTCAATATCAGCAAAAGCAAGATTTTTATAATTATCAGGCACAAAATTTTCTCTAGGGATAGATCTTAAAGCATTGTTAGCAATATAATCTAGACCACCCCAAGGGCGAATTTGATTGTCAATAGAATTTTTTCTAGCTTGTTTGATATCCATAATTTTTATCGTTTTTTTGGTGGTAATAGGTCAGTAATAGTTCCTTCAGCCATTTCTACAGCAAAAGCTGTGGTTTCACTTAAGGTTGGGTGGGCGTGAATAGTAAGTGCAATATCTGACATGCTACACCCCATTTCAATGGCAAGAGTTGGCTCGGCAATAAGCTCACCAGCATTGGTGCCACAAATTCCCATACCTAAAATGCGACCCGTTTTTTTGTCGAATAATGCTTTTGAGACACCTTCACTTCTACCATTACTCAAGCTTCGTCCACTAGCTGCCCAAGGAAAGACACCTTTTTCATAGTCTACGCCTTCAGCTTTGAGTTCTTTTTCTGTTTTACCAGTCCAGGCTACTTCAGGGTCTGTGTAGGCAACAGACGGAACAGTAAGGGCGTCAAAGCCAGATTTATGTCCACAAATTACTTCAGCAGCAACCTTAGCTTCATGAACAGCTTTGTGTGCCAACATAGGCTGACCAACAATATCGCCAATCGCATAAATATTTTCAACATTGGTCTTCATTTGTTTATCAACAGGGATAAAACCCCTATCATTAACCTCGACGCCTGCTGTTTGCGCATCAATAAGGTGACCATTTGCAGAGCGACCAATAGAGACTAACACCTTGTCAAAGGTGTCAAATTCTGGTGCTTTTTTTCCTTCAAATCCTACTTTAATGCCTTCATCTAAAGCTACTATACTAGTAACCTTGGTATTTAGGAAAATATTAGCATAACGCTTTTTAATGCGTTTGAATAGTGGGTTGATAATATCTTTATCTGCACTAGCAATAAGCTGATCAGATAATTCTACAACCGTGATTTCACTACCTAGGGCCTCATATATAGTAGCCATTTCTAGACCGATAATACCTCCACCAACTATAAGTAAACGTTTTGGTATTCCGTTTAATTCTAGTGCATCTGTTGAATCCATAACACGCGGATCATCAAATGGAAAGCTTGGAATTTTAGTAACTCTAGAGCCTGCTGCAATAATACATTGTTCAAATTCAATCACTTCATCACTATTATCAATAGCAATTTGATTATTAGAGATAAATTTTCCATAACCAGTAATGACATTTACCTTTCTTGCCTTGGCTAATAGTTTAATACCACCTGTTAATTTACCAACAATACTATCCTTACTGCTGCGCACACCATCAAGATCAATGACCGGTTCTTTAAAAGTAACACCTAAATGTGATGCCTCTTCTGCTTCATTAATAACTTGGGCAGTATGCAATAACGCTTTTGAAGGGATACAACCCACATTTAAACAAACACCACCAAGCGAATCATAGCGTTCAATCAAGGTTACTTCTTTGCCAAGATCAGCAGCCCTAAATGCGGCAGTATAGCCACCCGGACCTGATCCAATAACAGCAACTTGAGTTTTAGTAATCATAATAAAATTTCTCTAATATCACTTAGTATAGAATTTAAGTCTGCCATAAATCGACCACCTTGGGCGCCATCAATGACACGATGATCATAAGACAGGGCGAGTGGCAAGATTAAAGTTGGGACGAAATTTTTACCATCCCAAATAGGTTTAGTTTGAGAGCGAGATACCCCAAGAATAGCGACTTCTGGTGAGTTTACAATAGGTGTAAATTGTGTGCCGCCAATACCACCTAGGCTTGAAATAGTAAATCCTGCACCTTGCATATCACCAGGTTTGAGTTTTCCATCACGCGCCTTAGCAGAGGTTTGGGCCAGCTCTTTTGCTAATTCAGTTAGTGATTTTCTATCGACATCTTTAATGACAGGAACAACTAGGCCATTTGGCGTATCCATAGCAATGCCCAAATTAAAGTATTTTTTAATAATAAGATTTTCGCCAGATTCATCTAACGAGGCATTAAAACGAGGATGACCTTTAAGAGCTTGAATAACTGCTTTCATGATAAATACTAAAGGCGTTAACTTGACGCCTTTAGTATTTTGATCTTGTCTAAAAGATTCCATTTGATCGATGTTAATTTCGTCAAATTGAGTTACATGCGGGATGTTTAACCAACAAGCAGTTAAGTGTTTGCCAGCAAGTTTAGTGATTCTTGATAACGCCAATGTTTCCGTTTCACCAAATTTTGAAAAATCAATTACAGGTGTTTTTGGTAGTGAACTACCGCCACCAGAAGTAATAATTTGTTTAACGTAAGCCTTAAGATCTTGGTCTAGGATCCTACCTTTTTGGCCAGTTCCAGATACACGACTTAAATCAACACCGAGCTCTCTAGCTAGTTTTCGAATAGAGGGGGAGGCATGAGACTCCCCAGCTGGTAAAGTGGAAACTGATTGATCTAACGTTGGTCTTGCTACTGCAATAGGTTGCGCCTTTGAAGTAGAGGTGTTTGCTGGTTTTGAAGTGGCTACTGGCGTTGAATTTTCAGTAGACTCTACTATACCAGTGCTGGTAGTTTCAATATTAAGAATCAGACTACCTAATTTTAGTTTGTCACCCAGGTTCACATTAATATCGATTACCTTGCCAGCAACTGGTGTTGGTATTTCCATAGAAGCTTTATCACTTTCTAGCGTGATAATACTATCTTCCGCAGAAACTATATCACCAGCAGCAACTAAAATTTCAATCACTTCTACTTCATCAAAATCACCAATATCAGGCACACTTACTGCGACAATTTTCGATGATGCACTCTCAGGTATTTCTGCTTTTTTGGTATTTGATTGAGTGCTTTTTTCAACTTCTTCGTCACTTTCTAATGTAACTACGACATCACCTTGTTTAATTTTATCGCCAATATTTACATTAATACTGCTCACTACACCCGAACTAGGCGTGGGTATTTCCATTGAAGCCTTATCACTTTCTAGGGTTATTATGCTATCATCAGCATTAATTTTGTCGCCAACACTCACTAAAATCTCAATAACCTCTACTTCGTCAAAGTCACCAATATTAGGTAATTCTATATTTTTTATCGCAGACATAATGTAAATTTTGTCACTTATTTAAAGGTGATAATTATCGCAAAAATAGTCAGTAAAAGGGAATAAATGTTAAAATACTTTTAATCATTTACCTGATTGAATTTTTTGTTTTTTTTATTGGACCAATATTGCATGCTTCAAGCGTTATCAATTTCTAATTTAACAAAAACTTATGCCAACAATATGAAGGCATTATCAAGTGTTAATTTAAGTGTGGAACAAGGAGATTTTTTTGCATTATTGGGTAGTAATGGAGCAGGAAAAACTACCATGATTGGCATTATTTGTTCTTTGTTGAATCAGACTTCGGGTGAGGTCCTAGTACTGGGCAAGGATCAGACCAAACATCTTAATGAAGTGAAACGAATGATTGGTCTAATGCCACAAGAGTTTAACTTTAATCCATTTGAGCCTGTTGAAGAAATTTTAGTCAATCAAGCTGGGTATTATGGCATTGATCGTTCTAGTGCTAAAGCTCAAGCTGAAATTTTATTAAAGCGAATGGAGCTTTGGGATAAGCGTCTCGATATGGCGAAATCTTTATCTGGTGGCATGAAGAGACGCTTAATGCTGGCAAGAGCTTTAATTCACCAGCCAAAAATTCTTATTTTAGACGAGCCTAGTGCGGGTGTTGATGTTGAAATACGCCGTTCAATGTGGAAATTTTTACGAGAGCTAAATGATCAAGGTATGACTATTATTCTGACTACTCACTACTTAGAGGAAGCTGAGTCTTTGTGTCGTAATATTGCCATTTTAGATAAAGGAAAAATTGTTGAGCAGACTAGTATGAAAAAGCTTCTTGCTAGAGTTTCTCAACAAGTGCTAATTTTAGAAAGTACAGAGCAGTTGCCAGATATCTTACCAGCGCTTGATTTTAAAATAGAGCGTTTAGATGCTTATTCAATACAAGTGAGCTTGAATGATGTAAATATAAGCCAAGCATTGATCGCTTTAAGTGAAAATAAAATTGAAATTGAACATGTTAGAAGTGCGCAAAATCGCTTAGAAACTTTATTTTTGCGCTTAACATCAAAGGCTGGCTAATATGTGGATTGCTTACAAAACAATTGTTGTTAAAGAAATATTGCGATTTACCCGAATTTGGGTACAAACTATTTTCCCTCCCATTATTACCACTTCTCTTTATTTGCTTATTTTTGGCGGCTTAATGGGTGAACGTATCGGTGATATGCAAGGTGTAGATTATTTGCATTTCATTATTCCAGGTATTATTTTGATGACAGTTATTCAAAATTCTTATGCCAATACAGTTTCCTCATTCTTTTTGGCTAAATTTAATAATAGCATTGAAGAATTATTAATTTCCCCTGTGTCTTATTGGGTCATCTTACTAGGTTATATCTCAGGCGGGATAGTCCGAGGATTCGTCGTAGGGCTTGGTGTTTTTATTGCGGTATCTTTTTTCGTCGAGCTTCAGATATACAATATATGGATTGTATTGATGACATTTTTACTAACGGCTATTTTGTTTTCATTAGCAGGATTTATTAACGCTGTTTTTGCTAAGTCATTTGACGATATCTCCATCGTTCCAACATTTATTCTGATGCCAATGACTTATTTAGGCGGCATGTTCTATAGTGTTGAAATTTTGCCTGAATTTTGGCAAACCTTGAGTAAATTTAACCCAATATACTATATGGTAGATAGCTTTAGAATGGGATTTTTGGGCAGTTCAACGACAGATCTTTTAGTGTCAATGTTAGTGCTAACAACCATGATTATGGTGCTTGCTATTGTTGCTTTTTATCTACTCAAAAAAGGTGTTAATATTAAGACTTGATTGAACCTTCTTCTCCAGATAGCATGCGCTTAATATTACTTCTATGCGTATAAAAAATCCAAATACAAATCACTGTGAGTATGTAAGTTGCCTCTAGCTCCTTAGTTAACAAGTAGAAAAATAAAGGTGTTAAAAAAGTAGCGATGAGTGCTGATAGCGATGAAATTTTGAGTACTTTAGCAACAAACAACCAAGTTGCAATAAACGCCAAGCCAGCAAAATAATTAAGCGCTAACAAGCTACCAATAAAAGTAGCGACCCCTTTACCCCCTTTAAAGCCAAAAAAGATAGGATAAACATGTCCTAAAAAAGCGCTTAGTGCAATCAATACTAATTCCTGAGCACTAAATCCTAGATAGTGGCCTAATGCAACTGGAATAAAGCCTTTTAAGCCATCACCAATCAGTGTTGCAGCTGCTGCTTTTTTTCCACCAATTCTAAGTACATTAGTAGCGCCAGGGTTATTAGAGCCTTGAGTTCTTGGATCAGGTAGATCGAGAATTTTACAGATAATAATAGCCATAGAAATTGAGGCGATTAGATAAGCAAAAATGATGAGCAGAGGTAGCATATAATTTTTAATATTATTATTTAAGGATTAATTTAAGCATGGATATAGTATTTATACAAGGATTAAAAATTGATTGTGTCATTGGTATTTACGATTGGGAGCGTGAAATTCGCCAAGATATAACCCTAGATATTGAAATGGGTTTTGATATTTTCCCTGCTAGTCAGACTGATCATATCGATCAAACTCTTGATTACAAAGCTGTTTCGAAGCGATTAATTCATTTTGTAAAAAATAGTGAGTTTCAATTAGTAGAGACACTTGCGGAGAGAATTTGTGAAATTATCTTGGGTGAATTTAATGTTGAGCAGGTTAAGTTAACTTTAAATAAAGGCAAGGCAGTTACTGGTGCACAAGGTGTTGGAGTAGTCATTAATAGACGTAAAAATGGCTAATATTCATATTAATATTGGCTCCAATCAGAATCGAGAGGCTAATATTTCTGGCGCCATTGATTTTTTAAGGCTAAATTTTTCTAATATTAAAATTTCCGATATTTTTGAGTCACCTGCTGAAGGGTTTGAAGGGGATAACTTTTACAATCTTGGTTTGAATGCAACTACTCAGCTCAATATTGGAGATGTTAATGCAGTGTTAAAAGATATCGAAAAAAAGTTTGGTCGAGACCGCTCCCAACCTAAGTTCTCTTCTCGACTGATAGATCTAGATTTAGTAATCTATGATGATATTGTTGATCAAGAGATGAACTTACCTAGAGATGATATTTTAAAATATTCTTTTGTACTGGCACCCTTGGCACAGTTAAGTGGTGGTGAAATTCACCCATTAACAAAACAAACCTATCAACAACTTTGGCAGTCTTTCCAAACAGACAACCAATTTGAGTTATCGCAGTATAATATTGATAAAATTCTTCCATAATTTAGAGAAATTTATGCAACAAATCAGACTATTTTTATCGATACTTTTATTAAGCTTTTCTTCAGCTATTTTTGCTGAAACATTTACAGAGGGCGAGCATTATATAACGCTCGATAAACCTGTTAAAACAGTAACAGGTGACAAAGTTGAAGTGAGAGAATTATTTTGGTATTACTGCCCTCATTGCTTTAATGTTGAGCCTATATTGAGTAACTGGGTGAAAGAATTGCCTAATAATACGACCTTTATTCGTCAGCCTGCTGTTTTTTCAGATCGTTGGATTAATGGTGCTATTTTTTATTATGTACTAGAGCAGTTAGATGAAGTTGATCGTTTGCATGGTAAGCTATTTGAAGCTATTCATTTACAAAAGAGAGCTTTTGTTGATCAGGAGGATTTTGTTGAATGGCTAGTTGAGCATGGTGTTGATAATGATGTTGCTAATGATGCTTTTAAATCTTTCTCAGTTCGCATTAAAGTGAATAAATCAAAACTTAATACGGTGAAATATCTTACTTCTGGCGTTCCAGCTTTAGTGATTAATGGTAAGTACTGGACGGATGCTTCTCATGCAGGCGGAGAGTTAAGAATGTTTAAAGTGGCTGATTATTTAATTGCAAAAGAGTCCAAATAACATCTGTGCTTGATCGTGTTTTAGTTTTATCAGGTTTAGACCCTTGTGGAGGGGCTGGCATTGCTGCAGATATTGAGACAATTAATCAATTTGGTGCAACGCCATTACCTATCGTAACATCACTAACTGTTCAAAATACACAGTGTGTGAGTGAAGTGCAGCCGGTTGATCATCAGTTAATTATTAAACAGTTAAATGCTTTAGCAGAAGATATTGATATCGATGTTGTAAAAATTGGATTGCTGTCATCTGTTGAGCAAATAACAGCAATAACTAATTGGCTAACTGAAAGCCATACAGTAATTCTTGATCCTATTATTAAGGCTAGTACTAATGATGAGTTGTTAATGCAAAAGTCTATTGATACACTTAAATTAGAACTGCTTCCTAAAGTTTTTTTCTTAACTCCTAATGTTTTTGAATTAGAACAATTAGCGCCTAACTTATCTGAACAAGAGGCTGTTAAATCTTTACTATGTGAATGGGTCTTGCTAACAACCACAGATTCATCTGAAAACATGATTGAACATCGCCTATATCATCAAGGTGCGCTATATGAGTGTTTTTCGTACCATAAGCTACCTGGTAAATATCATGGTTCTGGCTGTACATTGGCCAGTGCAATTGGCGCGCTAATTGCTGCTAAACTAGATGTAGATGTTGCTGTTAAGCGAGCATTAGACTACACGTATCAAACTTTGTTAAATGCCAAGCGAATAGGTAAAATGCAATATCATCCAAATAGAATAAGTCCTTAACATGAGTTTTATACACAATTGGCTTAGAGCCGACATTCAAGAAATTAACGCTTATCATGTGCCATGTTCTGACAACCTTATAAAGCTTGATGCTATGGAGTCACCCTTTGCATTGCCTGATGAACTTATCAGCCAATATTTGGCTTATTTAGCCGATGCACAGCTTAATCGTTATCCAAGTCCAAGTGCTGAGGAGTTAAACCAAACTCTTAGAGATTTAATGGATATACCTAAAGAGTTTGGTGTGTTATTGGGCAATGGGTCTGATGAGTTAATTCAATTGTTAGCGTTAGCTTGTGATACTGATGACACTATATTGAGTATTGAACCAAGTTTTGTGATGTATGACATGATTGCTAAATTTACTCGTCTGAATTATCAAGGTGTGTCATTAACCCAAGACTATAAGCTTGATTTGAACAGCATACTAGAATCAATCAACAAACATAAGCCGAAGCTTATTTTTATCGCCTATCCTAACAATCCAACAGGCAATACATTTGATAGGATTGCTATTGAAAAGATTATCAATATGACTGATGCTATGGTAGTTTTGGACGAAGCATATTATGCCTATGCAGGGGATAGTTTTATATCAGACATTGCGAAATATCCAAATCTTGTTGTATTGCGTACGGTATCTAAAATTGGTTTTGCTGGATTGCGCCTTGGACTATTGATCAGCTCTCAAGAGATGGTCTCAGAACTCGATAAACTTCGATTACCTTATAATATTAATATTCTTACTCAAGTGAGTGCTAATTTTTTATTAAAAGAGAAAGATGAGATTAATAAAAATGCAGCCATTATTATCGAGCAACGTCAAATCTTATCAGACGCACTAAAACAAATTGAAGGTCTGCTGGCCTATCCATCACAAGCCAATTTTATTTTATTTAAAGCGCCAAAAGCGCAAGAGTTATTTGACTATTTGAAAGCTAATGGCATACTTATTAAAAACTTAAGTGGTGCACCTAAATTAACCAATTGCTTGAGAGTAACGGTAGGTGATAATGACCAAAATAAGCAGTTCATCAGTATTGTGAAAGAATTCTATAGTTTGAAAATGAACAATAATGATTAACAATAAAACACTTGCAACTTATTTGAATGAGTATTTAAATGTTATTAAATTCTCTGATTATTGCCCAAATGGATTGCAAATCGAAGGGAAGTCAGATGTGAGTAAAATTATCGCTGGCGTGAGTGCTAATCAAGACCTAATTGAACGTGCTATTGATGAAAAAGCTGATGCACTATTTGTCCATCATGGGTTTTTTTGGAAAAATGAAAGCCCCGTGATTACTGGCATTAAAAAAAATAGAATCAAAGCGTTATTGGATAATAATATCAACTTATTTGCTTATCATTTACCCTTGGATGCGCATCCGATAGTGGGTAATAATATTCAATTAGCCATGCGTTTGAATATTCAAAATCCTCAACCTGTGGGCGACACGCTAGTTTGGCAAGGTCAGGTCGATTCAAGTTTGGCCGATGTGACAAAATCTGTTCAAAGTGTTACTCAGCGAACTCCACTGGTATTTGGGCCTAAAAATAAACCAATCAAAAAAATTGCCTGGTGCACTGGCGGCGCACAAAGTTACATTGAGCATGCTATTGGTGTCGGTGCAGATTGCTTTATAACCGGCGAGGTTTCAGAACAAATTCCTGGCATATGCAAAGAAAATGATATTGCCTTTATTTCAGCAGGGCATCACGCAACAGAGCGTTATGGCGTGCAAGCACTTTGCCAACATCTAAGCCAGAAGTTTTCATTGGATTATCAGTATATTGATATTGATAACATTGTTTAGATAAATACCTAGTCGGTGCTTATTTCAAGCATTACGATGTTTATTAAAGTCTAGTATAATGCAGACTTTAATTTTGATTTTATTCCAATACTTATGAGCAAGAAATTTAACGTTGCTGTTGTTGGCGCAACAGGCGCTGTGGGCGAAACTATCCTTTCTATTTTAGAACAGCGTGACTTTCCTATTGATAATTTATATCCATTAGCGAGTGCAAATTCTGCTGGTAAAAAAGTGTTTTGCCAGGGTAAAAGCTGGACGGTTCAAGACCTAGATACATTTGACTTCTCTAAGGCCCAGATAGGTCTATTCTCAGCCGGTGGAAATATTTCAGAAAAATATGCACCTATAGCAGCAGAAGCAGGTTGTATTGTCATTGATAATACGGCACATTTTCGACGTGATAAAGATATTCCTTTAGTGGTGCCTGAGGTTAACCCTCATGCAATTGCAGACTATACAAAGCGTAATATTATTGCCAATCCAAACTGTTCAACTATTCAAATGTTAGTTGCATTAAAGCCGATTTATGATGCGGTAGGTATTGAGCGTATTAATGTTGCTACTTATCAAGCAGTATCTGGATCAGGCAAAGAGGCCATTTCTGAGCTAATTGAACAAACAACTAAATTATTGGGCGGTAATACCGATGTTGATGTTGAAGTCTATCCTAAGCAAATTGCTTTTAATGTTATCCCTCATATCGATGTTTTTCAAGATAACGGTTACACAAAAGAAGAAATGAAGATGGTGTGGGAGACTCAAAAAATCTTTGAGGATGAGAGTATTTTGGTTAACCCAACTGCTGTACGTGTGCCAGTTATTTATGGCCACTCTGAGGCGATTAATATCGAAACTAAGAAAAAAATTACTGTCAAGGCAGCAACTAAGATTTTGTCAGAAGCGAATGGTGTAACAGTAATGGATAAGCGCGAAGATGGCGGCTATGCAACGCCATTTATTGAAGCGACTAATCATGATGATGTGTTTGTTAGTCGTATTCGTGAAGATATTTCTCATGAGAAAGGTTTAAACTTGTGGGTAGTATCTGATAATATTCGCAAAGGCGCAGCATTAAACTCCGTTCAAATTGCTGAAATTTTAATTGAAGAGTATTTATAAACTATAAAAAACATGATTAAAGTATCCCGAAAAACCAATGAGACTGATATTCTAGTTGAGCTAAATTTGTATGGAACAGGCCAGGCAAATATTGATACTGGTGTACCTTTTTTAGACCATATGTTGGATCAAGTAGCTCGCCACGGACTGATGGATATAACCATTAAGTGTGATGGTGATACGAAAATTGATGACCATCATAGTGTAGAAGATATTGGCATTACATTAGGCCAAGCCTTCTCTAAGGCCGTGGGTGATAAAACAGGATTTACTCGTTATGGGCATTCATATGTACCATTAGACGAGGCCTTGTCTCGTGTTGTGCTAGATCTATCTGGCCGTCCTGGCTTAGAACTTAATGTACGTTTTACTCGTGCTTTAATTGGTACATTTGATGTTGATTTGTTCTCAGAATTTTTCACTGGATTTGTTAACCATGCATTGGTGACACTTCACATTGACAACCTAAAAGGTGTGAATGCGCACCACCAAGCTGAAACCATCTTTAAGGCATTTGGACGAGCACTAAGAATGGCGGTAACGCCTGACGAGCGTCAAGCGGGTATTATTCCTTCAACCAAAGGTTCTTTGTAGTGCATTCATAAATATGCAAGTTAAGAGAACTCCTATTGGGGCGCAAAGTATTGCGATTGTCGATTATGGCATGGGCAACGTGCGTAGTGTGCAAAAAGCTATTGAGCATGTAGCGCCTAATGATCGAGTCTTCTTAACAGATAATGCTGATTTAATTAACGAGGCAGATCGCATTGTGTTTCCTGGTCAGGGAGCAATGGGCGCTTGTATGCAAGCATTGAATGATCACAATCTAATAGATGTTATTAAGCGTAACGCTCAAGAAAAACCATTTTTAGGTATTTGTCTAGGTTTGCAATTGTTGTTTGATTCTTCTGAAGAGAATGGTGGAACAAAGGGCTTGTCAATCATGTCTGGTGATGTGGTTAAGTTTGCAAACAGTGAACTTAAAATCCCACATATGGGTTGGAATACCGTTAAACAGTCAATTGAACACCCACTTTGGCATAATATTGACGATAATGCTCGTTTCTACAGCGTACATAGTTATTATGTTGCTCATGCTGATCCTTCAATAGTAGCTGGCACCACTAATTATGGCCTAGATTTCACTTGCGCTGTTGCTAAAGATAACATATTCGCCGCACAGTTCCATCCTGAAAAATCACAGTATGATGGTTTGCAATTGCTTACAAACTTCGTAAACTGGAAAGACTAAAATATTTATAAGTGCTTAGTTTAGCTTAGATTTAACATTATTTTAATAGGCAATAGATTTTAAGCATTCAACATAAGCTTGATGATCCATAGGCGTATTATTTTTTTGCGCCGAGAAAATCATTTCAGCAATACAGTCCATCATTAAATGCTCAGTTTGATGAGTATCTTGAGTCTTACTAAGTATTTTTTTATAAATTTCTTGAATGCCATGTGGCTGTTTAATCGACAATTGTTCTCGTAAAGATAAATGTAGATTAATGTGTAAAAAAGGGTTTACTTCACCTTGTTCTGGAAAATAGTCCGATTCAATATTTTGGATAAGCTTGTGATATTCAGGATGAATTTCAATCACTTTTGTAAGTTGATCTTCAAGCGGATCAAGGATCTGTTTATTTAAAAATTTTTGCCAGGCGGCAGATAGAAATTTTCTTTGTTCTGATCTATCCTGTGTGTAAAGCACGAATTAAACTATAGGTTCTTTTCTTCATATTCACACAGATCAAGCAAAATGCATTCAGTGCATAGTGGTGATCTAGCCTTGCAAGTGTAACGACCATGAAGAATCATTAAGTGATGAGCAGGAACGCGATACTCGTCAGGAATAAATTTCACCAATTTTTTCTCAACTTCTAGTACTGTTTTGCCACTAGCAATAGCTGTACGATTTGCAACACGATAGATATGTGTATCAACTGCGATGGTAGGGTGGCCAAATGCTGTGTTTAAGACGACATTTGCGGTCTTGCGACCTACGCCTGGTAATGCTTCTAATTCTTTACGAGTTTCAGGCACAGTTGAGTCGTACTTATCGATTAGAATTTTACAAGCTTGTATGATGTGTTTTGCTTTTGAATTAAACAGACCGATTGTTTTAATAGTCTCTCTAAGTGTGTCTTCACCGAGCTCAAAAATAGCTTCCGGTGTATTAGCAATTGGAAACAATTTATCCGTTACTTTGTTGACACTTTTATCTGTTGCTTGTGCTGATAAAGTAACTGCTACTAATAGCTCAAACGGTGTTGAGTAGTTTAATTCTGTTGTTGGATTAGGTATCTTTTTCAGTAACCTTTCAAACATTTCAAAACGAGTCTCAGCGTTCATTTTCTTCTCTGGCTTATTTACCTAATAGCCAAAGATTATACCTGAAATCTATTTAAATAGCAAAAAGACCCAGTCAAAATCTATTTAGTTATTAGAAAAACGACTCGCCATAACTTTCAAGCTGGCGCCAAAGGGTTTCCTTTTGAGGATGTTGCTCACGCATGACGTGGATACGCTGAAGATAATCATCAACAGAGAGATAGCCATTTTCACCCGTCTGAACTCTACCTTGTATAGTTTCAAACCAGTTTTCAGCCTCATCCTCTGTTAAAGATTCTGGATAGTTTCTAGCTTTAAAATGTATGAGTAAATTAGAGAGTTTGTCATCTTTAAATTTAGGATGAAAGCCTTTTAGGTCCTCTATATTTAACATTTGTATTTGATCAGCAATGCGTTTATCTGCATTATCCATAAAGCCGCCATACAAAGATTGATCAGCATCATTGCTTTGCTCAAAACCTTGGTCATTTTTATATAAATTTTGGATAACTTTTTCTATGGCTAGCTGATTATTTTTAATAAAATCTAGATGTTTTAAGCAAGTGCCCATATCAATTTGAAGTTGCTCAATCACTTTAGGCTCAATTTTGTATATATTAGGGACGAACATTGGGCTTTTGTTAAAAATTAAGTCTTTGATTTGTAAGCGCTCAACATTTTCAGGTAATTCAGATTGTTTGGTAAACATTAGCACTTTTAACTCATCAACACTTAGCTCTAAAAGAATTGAGGGGTCTTGATCTAGATTGAACACAATTACTCGATCTTTGTATTCTGGGTGATAGGCTAAGGCAACTGATAGACGAGTACATGATTTTTGAGCTGGATACATACCCGAGGTATGAAGCATAGGCTCACATAAGTTAATTTTAGATTCTACAAATTTTTTCTCACGCAGTTTAAAAGCATAATCAAATAGTTGCGGTTGAGATTCTTTAATAATTTTAGCGATAGCAATCGTAGCACGAACATCAGCCAAAGCATCGTGAGCATTCGAATGCTCTATGCCATTTGCAGGAGAAAGACGGTCTAATTTAAAAATTGGTTTACCACTATCATCATAAACCCAATTAAGGCTAGCGTCTTTTTTGAGTGCGTAACACATGCGAACCACATCTAGAATATCCCAGCGTGTATTGCCATTTTGCCAATGCCAAGCATAAGGATCTAGAAAATTACGATAAAGTGCGTATCGCGTAAACTCATCATCAAACCGAATTGAGTTATAGCCAGCAGTACAGGTATTGGGTGTTGAAATTTGCTCATGTATTTTTTTAATAAATTCATGCTCAATCATGCCTTTCTGTTCACATAGTTGCGGGCTAATACCAGTAACCGCACATGCTTCTGGTGAAGGAAGGCAATCATGAGTGGGTTTGCAATAAAGCATATGCTCATCGATGATGTTAAGGTTTTCATCTGTGCGGATGCCAGCAAATTGCGAGATTCTATCTATTTTTGGGCTAATGCCAAAAGTCTCAAAGTCGTACCAATAAAATGTTTTCATAAGCTTATTTTAACGAATTTTTTGCAATAAAAAACCCAGCGTTTAGGCTGGGTTTTTTT
>JAOMMB010000013.1 GCA_028352435.1 Candidatus Thioglobus sp.
TGCTAGTAGATGTTCTAAACACTGTCAGAATGGGTGGATATAAGTTAGGATTTTGGTTTGCACAACAAGGTTCAATTTATACGTTCGTAATTTTGGTATTTTACTATGCGAGAAGCATGGGCAAAATCGACAAAGAATTTGGCGTTGACGAAAAATAAGGGGAGAAATACATGGATTTACAAACATTAACATTTTTATTTGTAGGCGCAACATTTGCGCTCTATATTGGTATTGCTTTCTGGGCAAGAGCCTCCACAACTAAGGAGTTTTATGTTGCTGGTGGTGGTATTCATCCTGTAGCAAATGGTATGGCTACAGCAGCAGACTGGATGAGTGCAGCATCATTTATCTCAATGGCTGGTTTAATTGCATTTTATGGATACGGTGGTTCAGTATTCTTAATGGGTTGGACAGGTGGTTATGTATTGCTAGCAATGTTACTTGCACCTTACTTAAGGAAGCACGGAGCATTTACAGTGCCAGAGTTTATCTCTGATAGATACTATTCAAAGACTGCGCGTGTTGTTGCGGTTGTTTGTCTAATTATTGCGTCAGTAACTTACGTAATTGGTCAGATGAAAGGTATCGGCGTGGCATTCTCAAGATTCCTAGAAGTGGATTATGAGACTGGATTAGTGTCAGGTATGGTTATTGTTGCTTTTTACGCTACGATGGGTGGTATGAAAGGTATTACATATACTCAAATTGCACAATACGTGATCATGATTATTGCTTATACAATTCCAGCAATCTTTATTTCATTTATGCTGACAGGTAATCCGATTCCTCAGTTAGGTTTAGGTAGTGAAATGGCAGACGGTACATATCTATTAGATAAGCTTGATCAAGTGGTTACTCAACTAGGTTTTGCTGAGTATACGACTCAAGCTAGATTAAGCACAACCAATATGTTTGTTTACACACTATCTTTAATGATTGGTACAGCAGGTCTTCCTCACGTTATTATGAGATTTTTCACGGTATCTTCAGTGAAAGCTGCACGTGAATCTGCAGGTTGGGCTTTGGTATTTATTGCGCTACTTTATACAACTGCTCCTGCGGTTGCGGCAATGGCAAGATTAAACTTAATGCAAACGATTGATCAGCCAAATGCTGAGCAAAACTTGGCATATGCTGACCGTCCATCTTGGTTTAAAAACTGGGAAACAACTGGTTTGTTGAAGTTTGAAGATAAGAACAACGATGGTTTGATTCAATATACAGGCGATAAAAAGACTAATGAAATGGTTAAAGTTGATAGAGATATCATGGTTCTAGCGAACCCTGAGATCGCTGGCTTGCCGAACTGGGTGATTGCAATTGTTGCAGCCGGTGGTTTAGCAGCAGCATTATCCACAGCAGCTGGTCTTTTGTTAGCCATTGCATCTTCTATTTCACATGACTTATTAAAAGGTGTGTGGAAGCCAAACATCACAGAGAAGGAAGAGCTTAAATACTCTAGAATTTCTATGATTGGCGCCATTCTGATTGCGGGTTACTACGGCTTTAATCCTCCGGATTTTGCTGCAGGTACGGTTGCACTAGCCTTTGGTCTGGCGGCATCTAGTATTTTCCCTGCACTGATGATGGGTATATTCTCCAAGAAGATGAACAAAGAAGGTGCGATTGCAGGTATGTTGTCAGGTATTGGTATTACATTGTTGTATGTATTCCAGCACAAAGGCATTATGTTTGTACAATCAACATCTTTCTTAGGTGACATGGATCCAAACTGGTTCTTAGGTATTGAGCCTAATGCATTTGGTGCTATTGGTGCGGTGGTTAACTTCGCAGTAGCATTCATTGTAATGAGTCGCACACCTAAAGTACCTGCAGAGGTTGAGCAGATGGTTGAGAACATTCGTGTTCCTGTATCTAACTAAAAAAACTTTTTAAGTTTTTTACTTTGACACCCGGCAATGCCGGGTGTTTTTTTATTTAAAATAAAGGAATTATGTTTTTTAAAAATAAACACGTTATCACTTCAATGATCGTTGCACCTATATTGGCAATTATCAGTTATTTTGCTGTCGACTATTATGTGGCTGAGGTGCCTCATAAAGCTATAGATGGGCAATTGTATAAAATGCTTGCTAAGCCTAATTGTCGCTGGGAGAGTGGCCATTGTGATTTAGTGAATGGTGATTTGGAGTTGTTAATTACTTCTGATAGCCAACTATATGGCAATAATCGCTTTCGTTTAAAGACAGAAACGCCACTTGAGGGGGTTATTTTTGCTGTTGCGAGTGAAAAAGGCGGGCATTCAAAGCCAGAATCCATGAGATTAGTAAAAGCGGGTAACAAGATTTGGGAAAGTTCTTTAGTTGATGTTAAAAGATCTGACTACTTGCAGTTTGCTGTTTCTGTCAATGGTATTATCTTTAGAGCTGAAGTGCCAGCTATTTTTACTTACCAGGATAAAAATTATTAGATAATGGATATTGAAGATTTAGAGGTTATTGATTTTCTTAAGTCAACACTACCACTTGATAGTGCTAATTCTTTACAGCTTGAATCTTTAGTTAAAGAAATACGAATAGGCTATAGAAAGAGAAAGCATACCTTAACTCTTAAACCAGATTTTTTATATCTGGTGCGTAAGGGTGCTATTTTGATCGAGGATGAGAATGAGCAATTATTCTCTATCTTAGGCGAAAGACAGTGGCTTGGTTATAGCGCTCAATTGGTTTTATATTCACATAGTTGCCAAGAAGACACCCTGTATTACAAAATTCCGAAAAAGTTATTTTTCGAGTTGTTTTCAGAGCAGAGTAGCGTACATCAATTCTTTATTGATGCTGGACTAGAGTCTAGTATCAAGGTTCAAAATATTACCAAGCAAAATAGCCTACTAAATAATTCCGTACTTTCTATGTCAAGAGCAAATGATGCTTATTTGATTGATCCAAGTACCAGTATTCGTGATGTTGCCATGTTAATGAGTAGTAAAAATGTAACGTCTGTGGTGGTGACACAGAACAACATGTTGAGTGGTATTGTTACTGACAGAGCTTTTTGCACTAAAGTAGCTGCTGCCGGGTTAGATGTATCCTCCCCCGTTAGTGATATTATGACAATCAACCCAATCTCAATTGCACATTACAAAAGTGGTATTGAGGCGATGTTGTTAATGGCTAATTCTCATATCAGGCACCTACCAATTCTTAAAAATAACCAGGTGGTCGGCATGATTACTGCAGCAGACCTTTTAAGAAAGCAAAGCCATAATGTCGTTTTTTTGATTAATGAAGTGTTGGTATCTGAGACGGTTAAAGATTTGAAAAAAATATCAGAGCAAGTTCCACTTTTGTTACAGCATAGTTTTGAGTCAAATATGGATGAGCATGATATTACTTATTCCATTAGTTCAGTCGGTCGATCTATAAATCAACAGCTATTGAAACAGGCAGAAGGTTTATTAGGATTGCCACCGGTTCCTTATGCATGGGTAGTTGCCGGTTCTCAAGCAAGATCTGAGCAAATCGCACATACTGATCAAGATAATTTATTGATTTTATCTGATGATTATGATGAAAAATTACATGGGGAGTATTTTTCAAAATTAACTCACTATGTATGTGATGGTTTAAACGAGTGTGGCTATATTTATTGCCCTGGTGATGTTATGGCGACTAATCCAAAATGGAGGCAACGTGTTTCTGTTTGGCGTTCATATTTTAACAGTTGGATTTTGAGTCCAGATCCAAAGGCGTTAATGTATTCTAGTATTTTCTTTGACCTAAAATGTATTTATGGCTCCTCTGAACTGCTAGATGAGTTACTACCAGATGTGTTAAATAAGACACGAAAAAATACCATCTTTCAGTCTCATATGGCTCACAATGCTGAGCATTACGTACCACCTTTAGGATTTTTTAGAAATTTCATTGTAGATCATCATGGTACTGACAAAAAAACACTAGATTTAAAAAAGAAGGGTGTTGTTCCAATTGTTGATTTTGCACGTGTTTATGCTTTATCAAAAGGTATTAGAGTCGTTAATACGCAAGATAGACTAAGAGAGTTAATGGATATTAAAGCATTAAGTCGTTCAGGCTCTAGTGATT
Organism: Candidatus Thioglobus sp.; assembly: GCA_028352435.1. Classification (GTDB taxonomy): domain Bacteria; phylum Pseudomonadota; class Gammaproteobacteria; order PS1; family Pseudothioglobaceae; genus Thioglobus_A. The sequence continues at coordinate 4,068 of JAOMMB010000013.1, forward strand.
TAATTGAAGCTTATAAGTTTATTAACTTAGTTAGAATTGAGCATCAGTCGAGACAAATAAAAAGTGGAAATGCTGCTAATAATTTTGTCCCAACAAAAGAAATATCTTCTCTAGATCAAAAGCATTTAAAGGATGCATTCGGTATTGTCTCTAATATGCAATCAGCTATGAGTTCCCATTATCAAACATCCATATTATGAATAAATTGGTCTCTTATTTTTTGCCTAAGTATTACCAAAAATCCTTATTATTAAAGCCTAATTTATCACCAGCGCTTAAGCAATATTTACTCAAACCATTGGTTCACAAAAAAACACGCATTCAAGATATTGAGTTTTTAGTGCTTGATTTTGAAACGACAGGGTTAAACCCTTCTAAAGAAAAAATTATTAGTATGGGTTATACAGTTATTAAAGACTTACATTTATTAGCTGCCTCCAGTGGACACTTATTGATTAATCCTAAGCAATCTTTAACGGAAGAAAACGTTAGCATTCATCAGTTAACAGACGATGATTTGAGACAAGGTGTTGGGCTGAAATATGCAATGGAACAGCTTTTTATTGAAATGCGCAATAGAGTTGTGATAGTTCATTTTGATAACATTGAAAAAAGATTTATTAATTGTGCCTGTCAAAAGTTATATCAAATAAATCATCTGCCAATAATGATAATAGACACACTAAAAATTGAAAATATAAAAATGATGAATACACAGGGTTATGTTCGACCTGGCAGTTTAAGATTATTTTCTTTAAGAGAGCGATATAACTTACCACGATATAAGGCTCACAATGCTATGCAAGATGCCATTTCAACTGCTGAGTTATTTTTAGCCCAAGTAAGCCACATGGGAGACTCTAATTCAATTGAATTAGATGACTTGATGTAAAAAAATACCTTTCTTGAAAATTAGTTATTAGGTATTATTAATTCATATTTCTTAAATTACCTATTACTATGTATCCAGTTACCCAGCCAAACAAAACGCCTATTTGTGATGAAAAAAAGTATGAGTCAATGTATGATAATTCTATTAATAATTCAGATAAATTTTGGGCTACTCAAGCAAAAGAATTCTTGAATTGGGATAAAGATTGGAATGAAGTATCTAATGTGGATTACACACAAGGAAAAATCGAATGGTTTAAGGGCGGTGAATTAAATGTTGCTTATAACTGTATTGATAGACACCTCCCAAAAAGAGCCAAGCAAACAGCAATCATCTGGGAGGGTGATGATCCTAGTGTTAGTCAAAAGGTAACTTACCAACAGCTGCATGATGAAGTTGCAAGGCTTTCTAACGGTTTAAAGAATTTAGGCGTTAAAAAGGGTGATCGAGTTTGTATCTATATGCCGATGATATTGGAGTCTGCTTACGCTATGTTGGCATGTGCTAGAATTGGTGCCATTCATTCAGTCGTATTTGGTGGGTTTTCACCTGAAGCATTAAAAGACAGAATTCTTGACTCTGAATGCAAGGTTGTTATCACCGCTGATGAGGGTTTACGCGGCGGGAGGTCTACAGCACTTAAAGCTAATGTTGACCTTGCAATTGAAGGGTGTGATTGCGTTACTAAAGTTGTTGTTGTTCAAAATACCAAAGGCGAAGTTAAATGGGGCGATAGAGATATTTGGTACCATGACTTGGTAGCGGATGTTCCTAGTGAATGTCCTTGTGAATCATTTGATGCTGAAACGCCATTATTTATTCTTTATACATCAGGTTCTACTGGTAAACCAAAGGGTGTGGTGCATACTTCAGGCGGTTATTTATTGTATGCAGCCATGACGCATAAATACGCATTTGATTATCAAGAGGGCGATATTTACTGGTGTACGGCCGATGTTGGTTGGGTAACAGGCCACTCTTATATTGTTTATGGTCCACTAGCTAACGGTGCTACCACACTAATGTTTGAAGGCATTCCAACTTATCCAGATGCTTCGCGTTTTTGGCAAGTCATTGACAAGCATCAAGTAAATACTTTTTACACAGCACCAACAGCAATTCGCTCATTGATGGGCGCTGGTAATGAGTTTGTTGAAAAAACTGATCGCTCTAGTTTGCGTATTTTAGGCACCGTTGGTGAGCCAATCAATCCAGAAGCTTGGGAGTGGTATTATCGCACTGTTGGTCAGTCTAGGTGTCCAGTGGTTGATACTTGGTGGCAAACGGAAACAGGTGGTCATATGATTCTACCATTGCCATATGCAACGGCTTTAAAGCCAGGATCAGCGAGTAAGCCTTTCTTTGGTATTGAGCCGCAAGTGGTTAATGAAAAAGGTGATATTCTCGAGGGTGAAGCGGAAGGTATTTTGGTGCTAGCCAGGTCTTGGCCAGGGCAAATGCGGACACTTTACAATAATCATGAACGTTTTATGGAAGCTTACTTCTCAACTTTCCCAGGTAAATATTTTGCTGGTGATGGTGTTAAGCGCGATAGTGATGGCTACTACTGGATCACTGGACGAGTAGATGACGTTTTAAATATTTCAGGTCATCGTTTAGGAACGGCAGAGATCGAGTCAGCACTTGTCTTGCATGAAAGTGTTTCAGAGGCTGCCGTTGTAGGTTATCCGCATGACATCAAAGGACAAGGTGTTTACGCTTATGTTTCTATGATGAGTGGCATAGAGCCAACAGATGAACTAAAAGCAGAGCTGGTTAAGTTAGTGCGGAGTGAAATTGGACCAATTGCAAGTGTAGACAAGATTCAATTTGCGCCAGGACTGCCAAAAACAAGAAGTGGTAAGATTATGAGACGAATCTTAAGAAAGATTGCAGAAAATGATTACGATAATTTAGGTGATACATCTACTTTGGCAGAGCCAGAGGTAGTTGAAGATTTGATTAAAAATCGAATCGCTTAAAGCCTAAATTACTGAATTTTAAGCTTCTCCAAGCCTTTCTTAATTTTGTCTTTTAGGCTAACTTCACATTGATTGTGATAGCTATTTTGCATGCTTTTATCCAATGAGACAATTTTTCCAAATACCTGGTTTTCAAGCTCCATGGTGTTTTTAATATTTGCACAATAGTTGTCAATCTCTTCAGTTGTATAAGAGACTAATGTTGCCACACCGATAGCAGGTACGATTAATCCAGTGATAGCAATACCACTAGAGGTTTCTTTTAGCTCTTTAATTCTGGCAATATTTTGCTCAACTGTTGTTTTATTTTGAGTTTCGAAAACACCCTGAAGGTAGCTAAGCTTTTCAGCAGATATATCTAGCCTTTTCTCAACTAATTTCAAAGAACCTTTAAGTGTTTTTACTTGGATTCTTGCGTCACCCATTTGAGAAATTTCATCACCCAAAACACTGGTTTTACTTGTCACTAATGAAAGTTTTTCTTGAGAAATTTTAAGTGCCGATTGTGCTTTTATTAATTGATTGTTAAGGGCTTCAAGGGCTGTATTTGTAGCCGCTTTAGTTGTGATTTTATTATTTGTTTTAGCGGGCTGTAAAGTGTTTAATTTTTGATTATATTCTTGTGTTAATTCAGCTGATTCTTGCTCTAAAGTATCTATTTTTTCATTATAAAAAAAGTAACTTGCAATCAATGCAAAAGTTAGAACTATAGCACTAAAAAGTGATTTGTTTTCCATAATAATATCTCGTATGTATTCGGTGTATTTAAGATGATATTATACACAATTATAAATACTATATAAGAATAGTATTGTATAGTTATATAATTAGATTAAAACTACTTAAGCCATTGTGCAGCTTGTTTAGCATAATAGGTTAAGATTGCATCACTACCAGCACGCTTAAAAGACAGTAAAGTTTCTAGTACAACCTTTTTTTCATCAATCCAGCCATTTTGACTGGCTGCTTTAATTTGCGCATATTCACCACTGACGTGATAGGCAAAGGTTGGCATGCCAAATGTTTGTTTCACACGATAAACGATATCAAGATAAGGTAGTCCAGGCTTAATCATAACCATATCAGCACCCTCATCAATATCTAAACCAACTTCACGAATGGCTTCATCAGAATTTGCTGGATCCATTTGATAAGTTTCTTTGCTAGAGGTTCCAAGATTATTAGCAGAACCAACTGCATCTCTAAAAGGCCCGTAGTAGCTAGAAGCGAATTTAGCTGAATAAGCCAGAATATTGGTATGAATAAAGCCATTTTCTTCTAAGGCATCACGAATTGCACCTATACGCCCATCCATCATATCTGAAGGAGCAACAATGTCACTACCAGCTTGTGCATGAGAAAGAGCTTGTTTAACGAGAACTTCAACGGTTTCATCATTAAGAACATAACCTGATTCATCAATTAATCCATCTTGACCATGTGTGGTGAAAGGGTCAAGAGCCACATCAGTAATCACAGCAAGCTCAGGAAATTGTTGCTTTAATGCACGTACAGCTCTTTGTGCAAGGGCATCAGGATTAAATGCTTCTTGAGCATCTAAAGTTTTCTTGTCATTAGCCACAACTGGAAACAAAGCAACTGCACGAATGCCTAAATCAACTAATTCTTGAGCTTCAATTAGTAATTGATCAATGCTCATACGCTCGATATCAGGCATAGAGTCAATACTTTCACGCTTATTTTTACCTTCAATGACAAAGATTGGGAAAATTAAATCGTCCGTTGTTAATGTGTTTTCACGTATTAATTCACGGGTATGTGCGTGTTTTCTCAAACGACGCGGTCTATGGGTTAAAATTGACATTCTTAATTTATATTTCTAATAATTTAACCGATTATACAACAATGAATCAATCAAGCGAAACCTTAACAAGCATGTCAAGCGTCAAAGAGGCGTTTATTAAACCTTTTCCTAACTCAAATAAGATTTATGTACAAGGCTCACGAGCAGATATCCAAGTGCCGATGCGTGAAATCACACTCACAGAAACTATTGGTGAGTTAGCTGAAAAGAACGAGCCTATTCATGTTTATGATACTTCGGGTGTTTATACAGATACCAGTGTTCAAATCGATTTGCGCAAGGGCTTAGATAGTATTCGTGATAATTGGATTGATGAAAGGGAAGACGTGCAAATGCTAGAAGGTATGAGTTCAACTTTCTCAAATGAACGTTTAGATAATACTGAGCTAGATACGCTACGTTTTGAATTTTTAAAAACACCTAAATGCGCGAAAGAGGGTAAGAACGTTACTCAGATGCATTATGCGAGACAAGGCATTATCACGCCAGAAATGGAATATATTGCTATTCGTGAAAATTGTAAATGGCAAGATTATAAAGATCAAATTGGCCAGCAGAAAGGCGAAAGCTTTGGTGCTGAAATTCCTGAGCTGATCACTGCAGAATTTGTTCGTAGTGAAGTGGCACGTGGACGCGCTGTTATTCCTGCCAATATTAACCATCCTGAAACTGAGCCGATGATTATTGGCCGTAACTTTATGGTGAAAATTAATGGCAACATTGGTAATTCAGCATTAGGCTCAAGCATTGAAGAGGAAGTAGACAAAATGGTTTGGGGGATTCGCTGGGGTGCAGATACAATTATGGACCTTTCAACGGGTAAAAATATTCACGAAACTCGCGAATGGATTATTAGAAACTCTCCGGTTCCAATCGGTACAGTGCCTATTTATCAAGCTTTAGAAAAAGTTAATGGTGTGGTTGAAGACCTTACTTGGGAAGTGTTCAGAGATACGCTAATTGAGCAAGCAGAGCAGGGCGTTGATTACTTCACGATTCACGCAGGTGTTCGCTTAAAGCATGTTCCTTTGACGATTGATCGTATCACAGGTATTGTGTCTCGTGGCGGCTCTATTATGGCTAAATGGTGTTTAGCACATCATACAGAAAGCTTTATTTATACTCATTTTGAAGATATTTGTAAAATTATGAAAAAGTACGATGTTACTTTTTCATTGGGTGATGGTCTACGCCCAGGTTGTATTGCTGATGCAAATGACGCAGCACAATTTGGTGAGCTTGAAACCCTAGGAGAGTTGACAAAAGTTGCCTGGAAGCACGATGTTCAAACTTTTATCGAGGGCCCTGGACACGTTCCAATGCAAATGATTAAAGAAAACATGGAAAAGCAGCTTGACGAATGTGGTGAGGCGCCATTTTATACATTAGGTCCGTTAACTACAGATATCGCTCCTGGTTATGATCATATTACTTCAGCTATTGGTGCGGCACAAATCGGCTGGTACGGTTGCGCTATGCTTTGTTACGTGACACCTAAGGAACACTTAGGTTTACCGAATCAAGACGATGTAAAAGAAGGAATTATTGCTTATAAAATTGCAGCACATGCTGCTGATTTGGCCAAAGGTCATCCAGGTGCACAAATTCGAGATAACGCTTTATCTAAAGCACGTTTTGAATTTAGATGGGAAGATCAGTTTAATCTAGGTTTAGACCCAGATACAGCTCGTAAATATCACGACGAAACCATGCCTAAGCAAGCAGCTAAGACGTCACACTTTTGTTCGATGTGTGGCCCTAAGTTTTGCTCTATGAAAATTACTCAAGAGATTAAAACCATGGATGCGGCAGAAATTGCTAAGATTAATGCCATTCAAGTGGAAATGGATCTAAAATCAGCTGAGTTTTTAGCCAACGATTCTGAAATTTATATCAAGAATACCATTCCTTAAATAGTCAACTTGCCCTTTTTAATAGCCTACTGAATTATGAGTTTAAATCAAACAAAAAAAATTATTGGTTCTCAAGAATGGTGCTCTTTTCCAGATTTATGTGTTCCAGCTATTAAAGCACGTGTAGATTCTGGCGCCAAAACATCTTCCATTTATGCTTCTAATATTCAAAATTTTCGTAGAAATGGAGAGTCTTGGGTTAGCTTTGAAGTATTACCTTTGCAAAAAAATAGACGCACTTTTATTCGTTGTGAAAGCCCTGTTGTTGCTAAGCGTTCAGTCAAAAGTTCCAGTGGCGTTTCTGAATCCCGTTATGTTATCTTAACTTCAATTAAGATAGATGACGAGGTTTGGAAGATCGAGGTTACTCTGGCCAATCGCGATTCTATGGGATATAGAATGTTGTTGGGTCGAGAGGCCATGAAAGGAAAGCTGCTTGTTGACCCATCTACTAGTTTTTATTTTGGTGATATTCCGGCGTCAGATCTGAATAAATTTTATCAAAAAAACAATAACCCAAAAACCGGCCTTAAAATTGGACTTTTAGCCTCTAATAAATTGCTTTATAGTAATCAAAGAATCATTGAAGCTGGCGAAGAACGTGGTCATGAAATGCAATTCTTGAATCTAAAGCGTTGTTATATGAAATTAGACGCATTGGACCCAGAGGTTCGCTATAGAGGCGGCAAAGATTTGGGCGAATTAGATGCGGTAATTACCAGAATTCGTCCAAGTATGACATTCTATGGATGTGCATTGGCACGTCAATTTGAGAGTATGGGAGTTTATACAACCAATTCTTCTACGGCTATTACACAATCAAGAGATAAATTATTTTCGCTACAGCTTATGTTGAAACATGGTGTTGATATACCTACTTCTGGATTTACAAGTTCCTCAATGGACACCAATGATTTGATTGAAATGGTCGGTGGAGCTCCTTTGATTGTTAAGTTGCTTGAAGGGACTCAAGGTAAAGGAGTGGTGATGGCGGAAACCGAAAAAGCCGCTGAAAGTGTGATTAACGCTTTTAAATCTTTAAATACAAATTTATTAGTGCAAGAGTTTATCAAAGAAGCCCAAGGTAAAGATTTGCGCTGTTTTGTTATTAATGGCAAGGTAGTAGCTTCGATTCAACGAGAAGCTGCGCCAGGTGAATTTAGAGCAAATCTTCACTTAGGTGGCGTTGCTTCTCTTGTTAAAATTACGCCAGATGAGCGAAAACTTGCTGTCTCAGCTGCAAAAATATTAGGTTTAAGCGTTGCTGGTGTTGATATTATTCGATCTAAATCAGGACCTTTATTACTAGAGGTTAATTCTTCTCCTGGACTGGAAGGAGTTGAAACTGCAACGCAAAAAGATATTGCAAGCATGATTATTATTTCGATTGAGAAAAAACTAAAATGGAAAAGAGAATTAAACAACCCTGTTGTTTAATTTTTTTGCGAAATTTCTATTTTTTTAAATGCTTTTAGGCAACATTGCTTGGAAGGATTAAGGTTTTCACAGTTGCAGAAGTTATGTTTGGTCTGAAACACTACAAAATCCTTTAAAACACTGCCTTTTTCGGCTTTTAGTGCCTCTAGATAGGCATTTTCACTAATATTAAAGCAATAGCATAAAGTTTTTTTATTGATTTTTGTGTTGCAACAGCCCATTTTGATTTTTTCCTAAATTTTTTAAGTAAAATTAGTTGCTTTAATTATAAAGATTTTATCTATGTGGCTTGCAGCATTAATTAACATCATTATTGTTACTCTAAGTGTCCTAATTCATTATGAGTTTTTGTATCGTGCCACTAAGCTGGTGCCGAAAGTCCACATTAAACATCGATTTAGAATTGTATTCGTGGTGTTTATTGCGCTAATTGCGCATGTGGTCGAGATATGGCTATTTGCACTGGCTTATTTTTTAATGAGCAAAGATAAGATTTGGGGTGAGATACAAGGTAATTATGATGGTTCGTTTATGGATAGCGTCTATTTTTCATTGACCAATTTCACCACGCTTGGCTTTGGTGATATTCAGCCCATAGGCTCTATTCGTTTATTAGTTGGTATGGAGGCTTTAGTTGGTTTTGTACTGATCACTTGGACTGCTTCCTTTTTGTTTTATGAGATGCAGCGTCATTGGGGTAATGAAAATGGATAGTTTAAAAAAAGTGGTATTAAGTTTAACGATCTTAGGTGTTATCTTTTCCAGTTGGGTTGTCGCTGCGCCGCATCCTTCCAAACCTTGGATTGATATTCAATATCCGCAAGATAAAGAAAAGCGTTGGTGGGACGATGCCTGGTGGAAGGAAGGTCAATTACCAGAGCCAAAAAATCATAAAGTGTCTATGGAAAGTGTAACTTATATGGATGGCGATGTTGAGGTTGAGGCTTATATATTTAAACCAACAAAACCAGGTAAATATTTGCCTGTATTATTTCAGCATGGACGTAGAGGTCTTGATAGTTGGACTTTGCCAAGAATTAAGCGTTTGGCAGCTAGAGGATTTATTGTACTAGCACCAGATATGTTTGGTACTTATATGACATCTAATTTTCCTGTTGAGCATAACTATATTTACGACGAACATGTGGCAAAAGGTATTGATGCTTTGCTACAGCGAACCGATATTTTGGGAGACAGAGCGTGCACTGTTTCTCATACTCGAGGTGGTTACATGACATTAAGGGCATTGGTTAAACATCAAAAGCAGGACCAGGTTGCTTGTTATGTATCATATTATCCGCACTGGCAAGATCCAAATGCACCAGAAGTTAAGCAGATATATCAATACGCACCAGAGCTCAATACGCTTAATGTACCCACTTTGGTTTTTATTGGTGAGCACGATCAATATCAAAGAATTCGCCCGATTATGGCCGGTATAGAAGAATTACAAGGTAGAGGGGTGGACGCGCAGTTGTTTATTTATCCAGGCGTTGGCCGTGGGTTTGAATTTAGACCGACACATGTGAGAACGTTTGCAGATGATTTGGCAGCAAAAGATGCCATCCAAAGAACTGCCGACTTCGTTAGAAAAAATTTAAATTAATAGTTATTTTTTTTGGTTTAGTAGTAAGTTGATTTGATTGGCTAGATTGTTAACAGCTCCTTGTTTTGATTTAAAGTACTGATTTGCGTTTTTACCAAGCTGATTAGATTTTTTCTGATCGGATAATAGCTGGATAATTTCTGTCAGTAGCTGATCAGAATTTTGCACCTGAATTGCACCCTGATTGTTGAGTAGCTCAGAAGATATTTCGGCAAAATTAAACACAGTTGGACCAAAAATAATAGGCTTTGAAAGTGCTGCTGGTTCCAGCATATTGTGCCCACCTGTCTCATTTAAACTGCCACCCATGAACACGATATCGCTAATTTCAAAATAGCTCATCATTTCACCCATAGAGTCACCTAATAGAAATTGTGTACTCGTGGTTGACTTTAATCTTGATCGACGAGCTATGGTTAAATTAGAGTGGGTTACTAATTTTTCCACCTCATTAAAACGCTCTGGGTGTCTTGGAACAATAATTAAAAGCGCATCAATGCTATCCCGATATTTTAGGAAGCTATCGATAATCTGGCGCTCTTCTCCTTCATGGGTGCTCGCAAACGTTACCACTGGCCTGTCATTTGTAATTTTCTTAAGCGCATTAATAGTTAGTATGTCTGCTTGGGGGTTTAGGTCAAATTTGATATTACCAGCATTAACCACTTTTTCTTTTTGCGCACCAAGAAGGGTAAATCGATTGGCTGAGTTTTGATTTTGTGTTGCAATAAGACTTAAGTTATTAAGTGTTTCGTTAACCAGTTTGGGGGCAAATTTTTGATATTTTTTAAGTGAGCGTTCAGACATTCTGGCATTGATCAAAATGCTCGGTATCTGTTTTTGTTTTAAGGTGTGAATTAAATTAGGCCATATTTCAGTCTCCATCAAAATACATAAATCAGGTTTTATTATGTTAATGTAGCGTTTAACAATAAAGCCTAAGTCAAATGGAAAATACAAGTGCAGCACTTTGTTACCATAGTGTTGTTTCAGTGCTTCTGAACCTGTTGGTGTCGTGGTGCTTACCAATATTCGATGAGCTGGGTGTTGTTTAATCAGTGTATCAATCAGAGGGATTGAAGCTCTAAATTCACCAACTGATACGCAATGGATCCAGATGTTAGGTGTGGATATTTTTTGGATATATCCCAGTCTTTCCAATACTCTTTTTCTGTAGCTTGGCGCCTTGATGGATTTCACAAATAATCGAATAATTAAAATGGGTAATAATAAATATCCAACTAGGCTGTATAGGGTTCGATTCATTTGTCGGTGGTATAATAGCTTTATTGTATTTTAGCGGTTTTTTATGAAGTTTGTTGATTCTGCCAGTATTCGTATTGAAGCTGGAAAAGGTGGTGGCGGTTGTTTGAGTTTTCGTCGAGAGAAATATATCCCAGATGGCGGTCCAGATGGCGGTGATGGAGGTGATGGCGGGCATATATATTTCCGTGGCCAGGAGGGTTTAAACACGCTGAGCGAGTTTCGCTTTAATCGTTTGTTTAGAGCAAAAAATGGCCAGCCTGGAGCAGGACAAAATAAACGTGGAAAATCTGCGGACCATTTAACAGTTGAAATTCCATTAGGTACCAAAATTTACGATTTAGAAACAGATGAGTTGATTGGTGAAATGATAGAGCATGAGCAGATTGTTTTAGTTGCTAAGGGCGGGTTTCATGGTTTGGGTAATACACGTTTTAAATCTAGCATTAATCGTGCACCACGTAAAACCACAACAGGCTCACTGGGTGAGATACGTGAAATTGGTTTAGAAATGAATGTGATGGCTGATATTGGATTACTTGGAATGCCTAATGCAGGAAAGTCAAGTTTGATTCGCCAGATATCCAGTGCACGTCCTAAAGTAGCCGACTATCCATTTACAACACTGCATCCATCACTAGGTGTAGTTTCTTATTATGATGAACATATCGTGATGGCTGATATCCCTGGCTTAATCGAAGATGCGAGTGAAGGCGTTGGCCTGGGTTTTGAATTTTTGAAGCATTTGTCTCGTTCTAAAGCTTTATTGCATGTGGTTGATATTTTGCCAGCAGATGCATCAGATCCAGCTAAAAACTTTTTAACTATTGAAAAAGAATTAAGAAAATATGATCCAGAATTAGCTGACAAGCCAAGAATGCTTGCAGTTAATAAGATGGATTTGTTGCCTGAAGATGAGCGTGATGAAGTGGTTAAAATCTTGTTAAAAGACATTGGCTACAAGGGTGAATTTTATAATATTTCAGCATTAAACGGCCTGGGCTGTAAAGACTTAGTCAAAGGCTTGTTTATACTGGTTAAAAATAATAACAATGAATAAACAAAGGTGGGTAGTTAAGATTGGATCGGCACTCTTAACCAATGATGGACAAGGGTTGGATGTTAGCGCCATTAGTTCTTGGGTTGAGCAGATTGTACAATTGAGAAATCAAGGAATTGAAGTGATTTTAGTTTCTAGTGGTGCCATTGCAGAAGGTATGAAGCGCTTAGGTTGGTCGAGTCGACCAGAGAGTATTCATCAGCTTCAAGCTGCTGCTGCCGTTGGACAAATGGGCTTAGTGCAAACCTATGAATCTTTATTTGCAAAGCACACAATCCATACAGCTCAAGTGCTGTTAACTCATGACAATCTAGCTGACGCTCTGCAGAGTGACAATATTTCAGCAACCTTAAATGCACTACTTGAGCTAAATACAGTGCCAATTGTTAATGAGAATGATACGGTTGCCACTGAAGAAATTAAATTTGGTGATAATGATACCTTGGCAGCACTAGTAGCTAATTTAGTAGCTGCAACTCAATTGGTTATTTTGACAGACCAGGGCGGCCTTTATAGCGCCGACCCTAGGAAAAATTCTGATGCTGAATTGATTTCAAAAATTCAGGTTGATGATGAAAAATTAGAAAAGGTAGCAGGTAGAACAGGCGGTTCATTAGGCTCTGGCGGGATGTATACCAAAGTATTGGCTGCTAGAAAAGCTTCCCACTCAAATACCAATACGGTTATTGCTTCTGGCAGACACCCTGATGTCTTAATAAAATTAGGTGCTGGCGAACATGTCGGAACTTTAATCCATTGTTAGCTTATATTGGGCTAGGCTCGAACCTTAATAAGCCAAAGCAACAAATTAAAACCGCAGTTATGGCGTTGCACGCAACTAAAGATGTGCAAGTAGTTAATCTTTCTAGCTTGTATCAATCGCCACCGGTGGATGATTCAAAACAGCCTGATTATATTAATGCCATTGCACAAGTTGACACGCACCTTACGCCGTTAGAATTGCTATATGTTTGTCAAGATATTGAAACCAAGCAACACCGAATACGTGAAAAAAAATGGGGTGCTAGGACCATTGATTTGGATATTATTATTTATGGCGTTCAAGTGGTCGCCTCTAAGCAATTAATTATTCCTCACCCTGAAATGATGAATAGAGCTTTTGTACTTATTCCATTGGCTGAACTTGAAGATGATTTAAAAGTACCTGTATTAGGTCCTATTCAAGATCTTATTGAGGAATTAGGTGAGTTTCAATTAACAAAATTATGATACCTTCCCAGCTACAATCTTTTAAAGAAAACAGTGAAAAAATCACTTGCTTAACTGCTTATGATGCCTCTTTTGCCAAGTTATTTGATGAGTGTGGTGTGGATGTGATTTTGGTGGGTGATTCGTTGGGTAATGTGATTCAAGGGTCGCAAAATACACTCAGTGTCACTATGCAAGATATGATCTACCATACTCAAGCAGCTGCAAAGGGTATTCAAAATTCCTTGTTAATTGCTGATATGCCGTATCAAAGCTATACCAATGCAGAGCAAACTCTAAGAAATGCTGAGCGCTTAATGAGCGCTGGTGCACACATGATAAAGTTTGAAGGTGGGTCAGAGCATGAGACTTCTTTTAAGCTCTTGCAAGCTAATAATATTCCAGTGTGTGGCCATCTAGGATTACAACCGCAATCTGTAATTGAAATGGGTGGCTATAAAGTCCAAGGCAAAGATGAGCAGAGTGCACAGCGTATTTTAAAAGATGCCAAATTGCTTGAATCTTGGGGGGTTAAAGCTATCGTACTTGAATGTGTGCCCGCTAAGCTGGCTAGCAAGATTAGTAAGACGATTTCAATTCCAACGATTGGTATTGGTGCGGGAGTTGGCTGCGATGGCCAGGTACTAGTTAGTTACGATATGCTTGGAATTAACACTGGATATTTACCTAAATTTGTCAAAAACTTTTTGACTGGCAATGACTCAATTGAATCTGCAGTAAACGACTACATTAACTCAGTTAAAAGTCAAAATTTTCCCAACGACGAGTATAGTTATTAATGCAAGTTTGTTCAAATAATCAGCAAATAGCTGACGTGGTTTCGATATGGAAATCTCAAGGCAAAACAATCGCCTTGGTGCCAACCATGGGAGGCTTGCATGCTGGCCATTTATCTTTAGTTCATCAAGCTAAAGCAAATGCTGATAAAGTTATTGTTAGTATTTTTGTTAATCCAACACAATTTGGTGAGCATGAAGACTTTAAAAACTATCCAAACACCTTAGATCAGGATCTATCTGAGTTAGAATTTTGTAAGGTTGATGCAGTCTTTACGCCAGACAAAGAGCAAATCTATCCAAATGGCTTGGATAGCCCTTTAAAAGCTGGAAGTTTATCCCAAGGGTTATGTAGTAATTCTCGTCCTGGTCATTTTGATGGCGTAGTTCAAGTGGTGAATTGCTTGTTTAAAATTACCACACCTGACGTAGCTATTTTTGGACAGAAAGATTATCAGCAGTTATTGGTTATTGAGCAAATGGTCAAAACATTAGCATTACCTATTGCAATATTATCGGGTGATATTGTTCGTGAAAAAAATGGGCTTGCCATGAGCACTAGAAATCAATATTTATCAATGGATGAAAAAGAGCTTGCAACCAATCTATATATAGCTTTAAAAGGGTTAAAACAAGAGATTTTACAAGGCAAAGAGATAGAGCTGTCTAAACTAAATTCAAATAGAGCCTTGGAAAAACATTTTAAAGTAGAGTATTTATCAGTGCTTGATGCTAATACCCTTAAATCTATTGCAGACAATACTACCCAAATTGCGATATTATGTTCTGTATTTTTAGGATCAACTCGTTTGATCGATAATATAATTTTTAACAAAGGATAGCCATGTTTAGTATTTCGGATGAAGCTCAAGCGTATGTTGCGGATCTATTTTCGCAGCAAGATGACCAAGAATTAGGTCTTAAAGTTGATGTAACACGCGCAGGAACGCCAGCTGCAACTGTTTCATTTAATTTTTGCCATCCAAAAGATCTAACACCAGGCTATGAAAAGTTTGAATATAAAGGGTTTTTATCCTACATTGATAAAGCTAACTTTCCTTACTTAAAAGGATCAGAAGTAGCTTTAAAAGACGAAGGTACTGGCAAAAAACTGACTATTACTGCTCCTAATGCTAAAGGCGAAGAGCCAAAAGATGATGCACCTTTGGAAGAGAGAATTAAATATATTTTGGCAGCTGAAATCAGTCCAGGACTTGCATCACATGGTGGTTTTGTTGATTTGGTTGAAATTACTGAAGATAAGGATGTAATTCTTAATTTCGGTGGTGGTTGTCAAGGTTGTTCTTCAGTGAAAGCAACCCTAGAACAAGGTGTTGAAACCCAACTTAGAAATCTTTTTCCAGAGATTAAATCAGTGCGCGATGTAACTGACCACACTCAAAAAGAAAACGCCTATATGTAATAATTTCTCGAGGCTTAGGCCTTGATTTTATATGGTGTAAAATAGTTGTCATGATTATTAAAATTGATGCAACTGAACAAAATCGTAAGCGTGCTAAAGCTGCTCATGAGCTCTTTACTATTAACACTATTTTGATTCACATTATTGGTACATTAGGCTTGATAAAGCTACTTAATACTAGTATGAATGTTGCCATTGGGCTAACTATTGTCGTTTCTATGGGTATCATTTTTTACACCTATCTACGTACCAAAAAAGCTAAGAAAAGCGATGCTTATTTGGTGTATCTACATTGGCAAATGTCGCTTAATCGCTATAAGATTTTAATCATTGCTTATGTGTTTTATATACTAATCATTTCACTCGGGTTAATTATTGGCGATAATGGTGTCAGTAGTATGGATGGCAGTAGTATTACTGGGTCAATTTTGACATTACTAGGCACAGTGCCGTTATTTTTTGCCGTGCTTGTTTCTGCTGTGCTAGGGTCTGGCTCTATGTTTAATGCAGGTCGTGGTGAAGTAGAGCAAAAATTTACACAAAAATATCCACAATGAATGAGTTTGATCTAATTGAAAAATATTTCAATTGGAAGAACGAAGATTCTAGCCTATTAGGAGTTGGTGATGATTGCGCCCTAATTTCGATTGACAGCCAATATCAAATAGCAACTAGCGTCGACACACTGATCGAAGGCGTACATTTTCCTAAAAATACTTCTGCCAGTGATATTGCTCACAAAGCCTTAGCAGTTAATTTAAGTGATTTGGCCGCCATGGGCGCAACCCCTCAATATTTTACGTTGGCGTTAACACTACCTGAGTTTGATAAAAACTGGCTCAATGATTTCTCTACCACGCTTAAAGCATTGGCCGAGCTTCATCATGTTGCTTTGGTAGGTGGTGACACGACTAAAGGAATGCTAAGTATTACTATAAATGTCACTGGCATAGTAGATAAAGGCGAGGCTTTACTGAGGTCATCCGCTCAAGTAGGGGACACTATCTTTGTTTCTAATGTATTGGGAGATGCAGGCCTTGCTTGGCAACAAATTCAGCAAAATATTCGCCCAAGTGAATCACTCTTAAAAAGCTTTAACACGCCTGATCCGCAAATAAAACTTGGCCATGCATTACTTGGAGTTGCAAATGCTTGTATTGATATATCAGATGGTTTGGAGCAAGACCTTGGCCATATTCTGAAGCAATCAAACCTAGGTGCGTGTATTAATTTGGCTAATATACCGCTAAGTGATGAGGTGCAAACCTACATCCACGAAAGCCAGGATTGGTGTTTAGTGCTTGCGGGAGGTGATGATTATCAGTTGTGCTTTACAGTGGCACAAAATAAAATCAAACAGGTTGAACAATTGTCACAAGATTTGAGCGTAAAGCTAACACCCATTGGAACGATTACCAAAGAAATGGGACTTGAACGCCTAGGCGGGTTTGAAAAGAAGTGCACGTCTTACAGGCACTTTTGATTAACGCTTAATTAAACTTCTTTTTTCTCAGAGATTGTTTTGCAATCAATGCACTCATCTGCAGTAGGGCGCGCTTCTAAGCGAACTAGTGAAATTTCAGCGCCACAAGTTTTACAATAGCCGTAATCACCGATCTCAATAATATGCAAAGTTTTATCGATTTTTCCGATTAATTTACGTTCACGGTCTCTTGTTCTGAGCTCTAATGCAAATTCTTCCTCAAGTGTCGCACGATCATTGATATCAGCTACTTGTGTTGAATCTTTTTGAATATGACTAATAGTTGATTCCGCATCACTTACTAATTGCTCTCTCCAAATATTTAACTTGCTGATGAAATGATCAAGCTGAGCTTTGCTCATAAATTCTTCACCTTTCTTAAGTGCGTAATGTGGGATGTCTTGATAGTCTGTCTGTGACATAAATTTAAGATTAATTCAAAAAAAATATCTTTATACCTAAAGTGTCTTAAAATAGCAATTTATTTCTCATATATTTAACTATAAAAGCATTATGGCATTAGAAGCATTAATTTTTGACGTTGACGGAACCCTTGCTAATACTGAAAGAGATGGGCATTTGGTCGCTTTTAATTTAGCTTTTAAAGAATTGAGTCTAGATTGGACTTGGTCAAGCGAACTTTACCACAAATTGTTAAATGTGACCGGTGGTCAATTGCGAATTAAACACTATGTCAATAAATATTTGCCCAATTTTGAAATAGAAGATTTAAATGCCTTTGCCTTGAAGCTACATCAACTTAAAACCAAAAAATATGTCAATATTGTGGAGCAGGGTGATATGCCTCTTCGTCCAGGTGTCGAGCGTTTGTTTAACGAAGCACGAACAGCCGGACTTCGTCTAGCCATTGCAACGACAACAACGCCGGCTAACGTTGATGCTTTGATTACTAGTACACTTGGCAAGGAAGCATTAGATTGGTTTGAGGTTATTGGCGCAGGTGACGTGGTGCCCAATCTGAAGCCAGCTGGGGACATTTATCATTATGTTTTAGAGCAGATGAATCTTGACGCATCACAATGCTTGGCATTTGAAGACTCCCATAACGGTATCGTTTCAACAACCGATGCTCATCTCAAAACTATTATTACGGTTAACGACTATACTGATACACATGATTTTACAGGTGCTGCTGTTATTTTAAGTAATCTGGGTGAGCCAGATCAGCCGTTTAATCTAATTCAAGGTAATCAAACACAAGCCAGTTATGTTGATGTGGCTTATTTGCAGGAGCTTCATGCACAACATTGTTAAATTAGCAGATTCCACACGTGTTTACGATGTCGCAACAGTTACGCCACTTTCTCATGCGCATCAGCTGTCTAAGCGTCTAGAGAATAATATCTATTTAAAGCGTGAAGATAAGCAATCAATTCATGCTTTTAAGAATAGAGGCGCATACCAAAAAATTTCTTCTTTAACGCCTGAACAAATGGCCAAAGGTGTTGTGACAGCGAGCGCAGGCAATCATGCTCAAGGGGTTGCTTTATCTGCTACAAAATTAGGCATCAATGCATTGATTGTGATGCCATTATCAACCCCTAAAATTAAAGTTAATGCGGTTAAGCAACTGGGCGGCAAGGTTGTGCTTCATGGCGACGTTTATGATGACGCCTTAAAGTATGCCAAACAACTTGAAAAACAGCAAGATTTAGTCTTTATCCACCCGTATGACGATGTTGAAGTGATGGCAGGCCAAGCAACTATTGCTAAAGAGCTATTAGAGCAATTACCAGCGATAGATAAAGTGTTCATTCCTGTAGGCGGCGGCGGCCTAATTGGCGGTATGGCGACTTATCTTAAACACTACGCGCCGAATATTCGCATCATTGGTGTTGAGCCGCAAGATTCTCCAACTTTATACGAAGCTCTAAAGCACAACGAACGTGTAGTTTTGCCAGAAGTAGGCCGTTTTGCCGACGGCGTTGCAGTAAAGCAAATTGGTGAAAAAACCTTTGAAATGGCTAAGCAATTCGTCGATGAAGTTATTCTGGTAAGTAATGATGAGCTGTGTGCAGCTATTAAAGATATCTATGAAGATGTTCGCTCCATCTCAGAACCTGCTGGTGCATTGTCAACTGCGGGCATTAAAAAGTATCTCCAAACGCATGATTTAAAAAATGAAAATTTAGTTTCGATAGTATCTGGTGCAAATGTTAATTTTGATAGATTGCGCTACATTTCAGAGCGTGCTGATATTGGTGAAAACAACGAAGCCATTATCGCAGCCACCATTGATGAAAAACCAGGCAGCTTTTTGAAATTTTGCGAAATGTTAAAAGATCATTCAATTACTGAATTTAACTATCGTTATGGTTCTGATACCCAAGCGCGAATCTTTGTGGGTATTTCACTCAACGAAGGCCTGAATGAAAAACAAGTACTATTAGATCGTTTGTCAAACTCGTTTGACGTATTAGACATGAGTGATAATTCTATCGCCAAAACCCATATTCGATATATGGTTGGCGGGCGTAGCAACTGTGAGCATGAAGTGTTATACCGATTTGAATTTCCAGAGCGTCCAGGCGCATTGCTAGATTTCTTAAAGAAAGTGGGTAGTCATTGGAACATCACTTTATTCCATTATCGCAATCATGGTGCTGATTTTGGCCGTGTGTTAATTGGACTACAAGCCCAAGATGTTACTCAATTGGAGCAGAGCTTTGACGATCTAGGATTCTTCTACCAAAACGAAACTGATAACAAAGCCTATCAATACTTCCTTTAGAGAGGCAACAAAAAAAGATCTAGAAGCAATTTCAGCGATTGAAAATTGTGCATTTTCCGCACCCTGGAGTCAGCAAAAACTCCTTGATTCATTTCAAAATCCAAGCATTAGCATGCGATTAATTTCGTATGATGATCAAATTGCAGGTTATTTACTCACCTTAAACTCAATAGACTTTATAGATATTTTAACCATTGCTATCACTCCTCAGTTTCAGCAACAAGGTCTGGGTAGGGCGCTATTAGATGACCTATTGCAACGTTTAGACAAAAATAAGGTTCTCTCTATCATGTTAGAAGTTAGAGTTTCTAACGTATCAGCCATCCACTTTTATCAAAGATATGGTTTCGAATTGATTGATACGCGCGAAAAATACTACTCGAACCTTGAGGATGCTAAAATACTACGCTTACTTATTTAACAAAAAACCCGAGAATGCCAATGAGCTATCAACATATTCAAGTGCCAGAAAACGGCGAAAAAATTACTTTTGACAACGGTACTATCAAGGTTCCTAATCATCCAATTATTACTTATATTGAAGGTGATGGTATTGGTAGTGACGTCTCTCCAGTGATGAAGAAAGTCATTGATAGCACTATTCAGAAAACCTACAATGGTGAAAGATCTATTAAATGGATGGATGTTTATGCTGGCGAAAAGGCGAATGATATTTATGGTGAATACTTACCCCAAGAAACAATTGATGCCATTCAAGAGTTTGTCGTCTCTATTAAAGGCCCATTAACCACACCAGTTGGTGGCGGTATGCGTTCTTTAAATGTTGCTATTCGTCAAGAGCTTGATTTATTTATTTGTCAGCGTCCTGTGCAATACTTTACAGGCACACCAACACCCGTTAAAGCTCCTGAGAAAGTAGACATGGTGATTTTTAGAGAAAATTCTGAAGACATTTATGCGGGTATTGAATATCAAGCAGGCACAAAAGAAGTTAAAAAACTAATCGACTTTTTGCAAAATGAAATGGGAACAACTAAAATTCGTTTCCCAGAAACTTCAGGCATTGGTATTAAGCCAGTTTCTAAAGAGGGTACAGATCGCTTAGTTCGCGCCGCTATTCAATACGCTATTGATAACGACAAAGATTCTGTCACGCTTGTACACAAAGGTAACATCATGAAATTCACCGAAGGTGGTTTTAGAGATTGGGGTTATCAGATGGCTCAAGAAGAGTTTGGTGCCAAAGTGATAGGCGATGGACCATGGTGTGAATTTACAAATCCAACAACAGGCACTGTTATTACTGTTAAAGATGTTATTGCTGATGCCTTCTTGCAACAAATCTTATTACGCCCTGAAGAATACTCAGTCATCGCAACACTAAATTTAAATGGTGATTACATATCAGATGCGCTAGCAGCCCAGGTTGGTGGTATCGGTATTGCACCAGGTGCTAATTTATCAGATATAACTGCCGTATTTGAGGCAACTCACGGTACAGCGCCAAAATATGCTGGTTTAAACAAAGTTAACCCAGGTTCTATTATTCTATCTGCAGAAATGATGCTTAGACATATAGGCTGGGTTGAAGCTGCAGATAAAATTTTAGAAGCTATGTCGGTTGTTATTCAAAACAAAACAGTCACTTACGATCTAGAGCGATTAATGTCTGGCGCTACTTTGTTATCAACAACAGAGTTTGGTGACGCGTTAATTGAATCTATATCATAGTATTAGCTTTTACTAATAATATTGTAATATAAATAGAATGGCGTATTATGAATTTCAAATAGATATTAGTTTATTTGTTTTATAATCAACTTATATAGATAAAACCATCAGAGGAAAAATAATGAGAAATACAACAAAAATAGTAGCAATTGCTACAGTAATGGCAGCAGCTTCAGCTTCAGCCATGTTTCATAGCAACGGCGGTAACAACGGTTATGGTAACGGTAATGGTATGAGCAACTGGGGTCCTTTTAATAGTGGCTCTAACATGGGT
>JAOMMB010000016.1 GCA_028352435.1 Candidatus Thioglobus sp.
TGGTGGGGTCATCGCATCCCTGCTTGGTATGATACTGACGGTAACATTTTTGTTGCCAACTCTGAAGAAGAGGCTCAAGCCCAAGCCGGAGAAGGTGTTAAGCTTACCCAAGACAACGATGTACTAGATACTTGGTTCTCTTCTGCACTTTGGC
The DNA here is from genome assembly GCA_028352435.1 of Candidatus Thioglobus sp. GTDB lineage: Bacteria > Pseudomonadota > Gammaproteobacteria > PS1 > Pseudothioglobaceae > Thioglobus_A. The sequence continues at coordinate 155 of JAOMMB010000016.1, forward strand.
CTTTTTCAACGTTAGGATGGCCAGAAAAAACACCAGATCTTGCTAGATTTTATCCCACTAATGTATTAGTCACTGGCTTTGACATTATCTTCTTCTGGGTAGCCAGAATGATTATGTTTGGGCTTAAATTTACAGGTGAAGTACCTTTTAAAGATATTTATATTACTGGTCTTATTCGCGATGGACAAGGGCAAAAAATGTCCAAATCTAAAGGTAACGTGCTTGATCCAATTGATCTTATTGATGGTATCTCTTTAGAAGATTTACTAACAAAAAGAACCCAAGGCATGATGCAGCCAAAGATGGCTAAACAAATTAAAAAGCAAACTCAGCAAGAATTTGCTGATGGAATCCCTGCTTTTGGTACCGATGCTCTTAGATTTACATTTGCTGCACTTGCTTCATTTGGTCGTGATATTAAGTTTGATTTAAAGCGAGTCGAAGGATATCGTAACTTTTGTAATAAGCTTTGGAATGCCTCTCGTTTTGTTTTAATGAACCTTGAAGGTGAAACTATCAATCCATCAGCACAACTTTCAACTGCTGATAAATGGATTTTATCTCGCTTGCAAGATACCAAGGCTAATGTTAAAAAACACCTAGATGGTTATCGACTTGACTTAATGAGCCAAGAGTTGTACGAGTTTGTTTGGCATGATTATTGTGATTGGTATTTAGAGTTATCTAAACCACTATTACAAGATGATAAAACCAAAGCTGGAACACAAGCAACTTTGATTAAAGTGTTAGATGAAATGGTTACTTTACTACACCCAATCATTCCATTTATTACCGAAGAAATCTTCGAGCAGTGTAACACCATCACAGGCAGTGGTAACATCAGTCTTATGACGCAGTCATACCCAGAAGTTGATCAATCATTAAACTCTAAAGACTCTGAAGCAGAAATTAAATGGTTGCAAACTTTTATTTTAGGTATTCGTAAAATTCGTGGTGAAATGAATATTCCACCTTCTAAGCCACTACCTTGCTTTGTACAAAATTTCAGTCAATCTGATGAGTTATATTTACAAAATAATGCAAATATCTTAAATGCTCTTGCTAAGATGGAAAGTATTGATAAACTTAACACTAATAAAGAGGCGCCAGAATCGGCAACGGCATTAGTAGGAGAGATGAAAATTCTCATCCCATTGGCCGGATTAATCGATAAAGACCAAGAGATTATTCGACTTAGTAAAGAAATTGAGAAATTAGAAAAGCAAAAGATGCAATTTGAAGGTAAATTAAACAATGAAAAATTTGTCTCTGGTGCACCAAAAGCCATTGTAGATGTCGAGCGTGAAAGACTTAACGCCACGCTTGGTGCTATTGGCGATTTAAATGAACAATTAGATAAAATATCAAAATTATAATATGAAACTTAAATACCTGAGCACCGCCCTATTACTACTAAGCTCACTGGTGAGTGCGCAGTCATTTATTTATATTACTGATCAAGTGGACATCCCAATGCGATCTGAGAAAGTTTTTGGTGACAACATTGTACGCTCACTTTCATCTGGATCAAAAATGGCTATTCTGCAGGCAACTGAAGATGGCTGGACTCAAGTCAAATTTGAAGGGTCAACTGGTTGGATTATCTCTCGCTACTTGTCTAATAATCCACCTGCAAGAGCTCAATTAGAAAAACTTAGACAAACTTACAATGCTAATAAATTACTCTTGATTAAGCTCGCTAAAAGAAAAACTGAGCTTGAGTCTGAAGTGCAATCATTAAAAGTGGCAAACACTAAGTTATCTATTAAAACTAGTAAATCTATTGCTGAAAAAGGACACATTGAAGATATCTATAAAGATGCCTTAAAGCTAGAGCATTCTAATGAAAAGCTGATTACTAAAAATCTACAGCTAAAAGCTGAAATTCAATTACTTACAAATAACAATACTGCTACGCAAGATTCCAGCTCTAGAAACTGGTTTATTGTGGGTAGTTTTGTTTTATTTTTTGGAATCTTAATTGGTTTTATTTTTCCAAACTTTGTCAACCGCAGGAGATATTAAATGAACTTATTAAAAACCGCACTAACATTTGATGATGTATTGTTAGTACCAGCACACTCGACTACTATGCCTAAAGAGGTTAGTATGTCAACAAAGCTCACTAAAAATATCACGCTTAATACGCCTATTCTTTCAGCGGCAATGGATACAGTTACCGAGGCAAAGTTAGCGATCGCCATGGCTCAAGAAGGCGGTATTGGCATTATTCATAAGAATATGTCTAGTGAACAACAAGCCAATGAGGTTCGTAAGGTTAAGCGTTTTGAATCTGGCATTATCCGTGAACCAATTACTATTAGTCCTAAGGCTACTATTGCTGATGTATTTGACATGCAGCATAAATTTAAAATATCTGCCCTTCCCGTAGTTGAAGGTAATACCATCGTTGGCATGATCACAGGACGTGACGTAAGGTTTGAGACACACCCAAATGAACTAGTTGAAAGTTTAATGACACCCCAAGATAAGCTGATTACTGTTGTTGAGGGTACAGACATAAGTGAGGTAAGATCATTACTTCATCAGCATCGTATTGAGCGTGTGGTGATCACTAATGACAAATTCGATCTTCAAGGTATGATCACTGTTCGCGATATTCAAAATTCAACTGATTTTCCAAACGCCTGTAAAGACCATGCAGGACAGTTGCGAGTGGGTGCTGCTGTTGGTGTTGCTTCTGGCACTGGAGAGCGTATTGATGCTTTAGTTGCAGCAGGTGTTGATGTTATTGTTATCGATACGGCTCATGGCCATTCTCAGGGTGTACTTGATCGTGTTAAAAAAACTAAAGCTAAGCATTCAAATCTTAATATAATTGCTGGCAATATTGCAACCGGCGCTGCTGCATTAGACCTAGTTAAAGCAGGTGCTGACTGTGTAAAAGTTGGTATTGGTCCTGGTAGTATTTGTACAACCCGTATTGTTGCAGGTGTTGGTGTGCCACAGATTAGCGCTATTTCTGATGTCGCAGATGCACTTAAAGGAACAGGCGTTCCATTGATTGCTGATGGCGGTATTCGATACTCAGGTGACATTGCTAAAGCTTTTGCTGCAGGCGCTTACAGCGTTATGTTAGGTTCAATGCTAGCAGGCACAGAAGAGTCTCCAGGTGAAGTTGAACTTTACCAAGGTCGTTCATACAAATCATACCGCGGTATGGGTTCAATTGGTGCAATGAATCAAGCACACGGATCTTCAGATCGTTATTTTCAATCAGATTCAAAAGCCGATAAATTAGTTCCTGAAGGTATTGAAGGACGCGTTTCATTTAAAGGCTCTATCCGCCCTATCATCCATCAAATGATTGGTGGTGTTAGATCTTCTATGGGTTATACGGGTTGTGAAACACTTGAAAAAATGCGAACTAACTCCACTTTTGTACAAGTAACTTCAGCAGGTATGGTCGAATCACACGTGCATGATGTGAGTATCACTAAAGAGGCACCAAACTATCACCAATAATTCTTAGACATTTATAGAATAAGAATTTTTAGATAAAGAAAATCTTTGTTATGTTGTTTTTTCTTTTGGCGCTTTTATTGCCTCTAAAACACCATCCCAAAATTTCACTCTAGCTATTACAGCTTGCTGAGCAGCGTCAATTGACTCTTGAACTTTCTTCTCATCGCCATTACATAATCCATTAAGCAATCTTAATGACAATGGTGCATGAAAATCTTCATCTAGATGAATATGCCTATTCAGATAATAATGAAAAATTGGCGCCTGAGCCTCAGAAACGCCGATTTTTTCCAAAATTGAGCGGAACATACAAGGGATTATATGTTCTCTACCTAATGCTAAAGCTGCTGCCACATGATGGGATTTATCACCTTGTATAAATTGAAATGTTGTTGATGTAAATATTTTAGAAGGTTTTGGAATATCGTGAGATTCAAGCGCTATATCAACACCCTTGTCTCTAACGGTTTTAATAAAAGCTTTAGAGGCGGATGTGTCAGCACCAATTTCCTCCATCGCTCTATGGTAAAGCTCAAAATGGCTTGAGTACTCACCAGGAATATTAGTTTCATCAGATTCCTCTTCAAGCACCAATTCATTAATAAACCTTCTAACATCACCCTCTCCTTTAGGAGTCCATGGATACTGAGTGGGTGCAATGGTATATTGCAGATATTTTATAAGAGACATAAAATCCCATACAGAATAAATATGATGCTCCATAAAGCATTGAAGATCTTCAATCGTAGAAACAGCATCATATATTGGATGATCTTCTAGCTGACTTTTAAAAGAAGCAATGATATCGCTATTGATTTTTTTTGACATAAATTTTTTATTGTTAATATTAATCAAGGTGGTCTAAACAATCCAGGACTAGATTTATCAATTAAACCAAGAGCATACGACTGATTTATAGAAAAAATCAATCAGCATTATTTTGTATTTTGCCTTAATTATTATAAATTTAATTTCTTTTTATCCCGCTATTTTAAAGTGATATTATTAGAAAAACTAAGGCCTAACATCTATACCTTTAAGCGAAGTATAATAAAATGATCAGTAATTAATTCAGGCAAAGAAAGCAGATGGTAGTGTTTATTAGTGAAATTCAGCATAATATAAAACAAAGTATAATCGTCTTTTTAAAATCTAAGCTGGTCTCAATATGCAACTGATCGAACACTACCAAAATTCTGGCTACGAAGCTGTTGCTGATGCCATCATGGACTTTTTTGATCGACGTAAAGATCTACAGCGTCCCGGTGTAGTTTTTGGAGCAGGTGGTAGTGACGCTGAGCCAGCTAAAGTCTCAACAGATATTAGTCTCGTTTCTATCAGTCGCTCTGACCCTGAGGCATTCGCACTTGGAGATCTAATCGTTCGTGGCGTGTCAGCAGGACTAGAGCGATACTTACAAGAACGACCTTTTTTTCGCCAGGTTTGTCCAGACCAGGAATTATTTGTAATGCCTATATTTAACTTACAGCGCTATGCTCCCGGTGAGGGTTTTCGTCAGTGGCACTGCGACTGGACAATTAGTGACGAAGTCACTGAGCCAGAGCATCGAGTACTGGCCTGGATCCTATATTGTGACTCTGTGACAGAAGCTGGTACCGAATTTCACTGGCAAAAGCATCATGAGTTGGCAGAGCGTGGAAAGCTTCTGATTTTTCCAGCCTCCCCCTCGCATATTCATCGTGGACGAGTGAATAATGAACTAAGCAAAACGATTGCCACTGGCTGGATCAATGCCGGGTCTCGTGATAACTTCTTAAAACGTCTGGATCGTTAATAAAGCTAAAGTAATCTAATTTTTTAAAGTTAACAATCCTAGTTATTACATGTAAACATTTACAAGCATTATGATTAATAATAAAACATCTTGATACATTTTGGAAAAATATCTGAGCAAGAATTTTTGACTGATTATTGGCAAAAAAAACCTTTGCTTATTAAACAAGCTTTGCCAAATTTTATCTCTCCGATTGCACCTGAAGAGTTAGCAGGTCTCTCTCTAGAGGAAGAGTTTGAATCACGCCTCATTACAGGATCTACTACTAGCCGACAGTGGTCTCTAACTCAAGGTCCATTTTCAGAAGCTACCTTTGAAACATTGCCAGAAAAAGAATGGACACTTCTGGTTCAAGGGGTTGATCGCCAACTTGATGAGATACATGACTTAATCCAGCATTTTGATTTTATTCCACGTTGGCGCTTTGACGATGTCATGATTTCTTATGCCGCCCAAGGCGGAAGCGTCGGACCTCATTTTGATTATTATGATGTATTCTTACTCCAAGGCAATGGCCAGCGTCACTGGACGTTAAGCTCGCAGTTTTGCATACTTGATAATTACTTAGAAGGTGTGCCACTTAGAATTATGGATAAATTCGTGCCAGAGCAAGCTCTTATCGCTGAACCTGGTGATGTTTTATATGTGCCGCCCAAAATAGCACACCACGGCGTGAGTATGAGCGATGATTGCACCACGCTTTCTTTTGGCTATCGATCTTATAGTATTCAGGAGATGTTTGATAATTTAGACACTCATAATACGCACAACCAATACTATCAAGACCCAATATGGGACAACACCAACACGCCTGCACTCATTCCAGATTCTGCCATACAAGTGGCTAATAAAACTTCTGAAATTAGCGCCATTGATTTTGCTAAATTTGTTACTAAGCTTGACACATTAGATGTTCAAATCTTGCAGCAATTTGAATACACTCAACAAGGCATTGAGTTCGAACCTGGTCAAGTATATCAACTACATTCAGCATGCAAAATTGCTTATTTATTATTAGATAAAGAGATTCAAATCTTTCTTAATGGCTTACTAATCAAAATCGAAGAAACGGACGTAAAAAAATTAATTGATTTTTGTAATAAGAGAACGTTAAGCGCTAATAATCTTCCTAATTTAGCTCAGCAGCTATTTAATTTAGACATGGTGTATGAAATTTAAACAAAAATATATGAAACCTGTTTATGGTGTCTTTATATCTGTAGTTGCCATTTGGTCAACCACGCCATTAGCAATTCAGTGGTCAACCTTAGGATCAAGTTTTAGTTTTAGTGTTACCAGTAGAATGCTTCTTGGTTTGATATTTTGTATATTAATACTACTCTTCAAGCAACAAAAACTATCATTAGATGCGCAGTCTCTGTCTAATTACTTATATGCCGGAGCGGGTATTTTTATCACCATGAGTCTGGTTTATTACTCAGCTCTTAGTATTCCATCAGGACTAATATCTGTTGTTTTTGGGCTAACTCCCATTATTACAGGTGTATTTGCGCTGATACTGCTTAAAGATAGTTTTTTCTCACTGGAAAAAATGATCGGTCTTTTGTTGGGACTTTCAGGCCTCTTTATGATTTTTAAACATTCCTTTGTTTTTGCAGAAGCATTACTAACCGGTCTTATAAGTGTGACTTTAGCCATGACTTTTCAAGCTTTTATTTCCGTTAAACTTAAAAAAATTAACTCACAAATATCTGCCTTAGAAACCACAACTGGTGCGCTCATTGTTAGCGTCCCTCTGTTTATTGTTAGTTGGTTTGCACTTGGCGGTGAAATTCCTGAAACTAGCTTAAAAGCGGTATTATCGATTGGGTATTTAGCTTTTTTTGGCTCAGTTATTGGCTTTATGTCGTATTATTATTTAATTAAACACGCCAGTGTTAGAGTGGTTGGCATTGTTCCTTTAATTACACCAATATTTGCACTATTATTAGGTTCAACACTTAACAATGAGCAGTTAAGTATTTCTCAAATAACTGGCATTAGCCTGGTTTTATTTGGTCTTGCTATCTATGAATATGGCGAAAAATTCTTAAAAAAATACCGCTTATAAAAACGGCATTAAATAAAATTTACTTGCGACTTAACACGGGTGAGTCAAACTTTAACCCCTCCCAGCCATAGGTCATGAAGTTTCGAATATTTGCATGAGAATTACTCTCAGGCGTATTAAGCACATCTTGATAATATTGTCCAAAACAATGTAGCGTTTCTAGTTGGGATAATTGGTGAATAGCGGCAAAACAAAACAACTTAGCACTACCTTGATTTTCATCAGCAGAATTCTCAGTTTCACCGTTACTAAAGCTTACTGGTGTGTAATCGTAATCATCATCGATTAACTTGATTAGATCCTCAAACCTCATTCTTGCACCAGATCTTAACTCTTCTAAATATTCTTCTTGTGTCACCCCTATTCTCCTCTTTTAATTAGTCCTTTTTATCTACACCGTCATTGGATTTGGCTTGTTGACATTTATACCGTATTTTTCAACTGCCTGTGCAATAACTGAACTATTCATTTCACCTTCATCAACTAATGCCTTTAAAGAGGCTAGCACTACATAACTTGCATCTACCTCAAAAAAGGTTCTGAGTGCTGCTCGGGAATCAGAACGACCAAACCCATCTGTACCTAAAACTTCATAGCGATTTGGTACATATTTACGCACTTGCTCAGCATAATTTCGCATGTAATCAGTTGCAACAATAATTGGACCTTTTGCATTCTCTAGACATTGAGTAATGTAGGGTACTTTTGGTGTATCCGTACTAAAACGATTAACACGATCAATGGCTTGTGCTTCACGAGTTAGCTCGTTAAAACTTGTAACCGACCAAACGTCTGATTTCACGCCCCAATCATCTGCCAACATTTGTGCAGCAGTTTCAACCTCTCTCAAAATCGTTCCAGAGCCCATTAGTTGAACTTGTATATCACCCGTACCGACTGTTTTAAGTGCATACATACCTTTGATAATACCTTGTTCAGAGTTTTCAGGCATTTCAGGATGAGTATAAAGCTCGTTCATGGTTGTAATGTAATAAAAGATATTTTCATTCTTTTCATACATTCTTTCTAAGCCACTACGCACAATAACAGCAAGTTCAAAGGCATAAGTTGGATCATACGACACACAGTTTGGAATGGTGTTTGCTACTAAGTGAGAATCACCATCTTGATGCTGCAGGCCTTCACCATTTAGCGTTGTACGGCCAGCTGTACCACCTATTAAGAATCCCTTAGCTTGCATGTCACCTGCTGCCCATGCTAAGTCACCGACACGCTGGAATCCAAATTTAGAATAGTAAATATAAAATGGAATCATTGTAACGTCATGCGTTGCATAAGAAGTTGCAGCAGCAATCCAATCAGAGATTGCGCCTGCTTCATTGATACCCTCTTGCAACACTTGACCTTTTTTATCTTCCTTATACCACATGACTTTATCAGAATCTTCTGGCTGATACAATTGCCCAGAAGCTGAATAAATACCAAGCTGTCTAAATAAGCCTTCCATGCCAAATGTACGCGCTTCATCTGGCACAATTGGCACAATTTTAGGGCCTAGTTGCTTGTCACGAACTAAAAGAGTCATAACGCGATTTAGTGCCATTGTAGTTGACATCTCTCGATCACCACTAGATTTTAATAATGCATCAAAAACACTTAATTCTGGTGCTTTAATATTTTCTAAATTAAAAGATCTTATTGGCAAAGAGCCACCTAATTTTTGACGTCTTGCTTTCATATATAGCATCTCTTCACTGTCTTCTGCTGGCTTATAAAAGTTAAGCTCTTCAACGTCATTTTCTGTGACTGGCACATGAAAACGCTGAGCAAAACGCTCAACCTGTTTAAGGCCTAATTTTTTCTGTGAGTGGGTTGTATTTTGACCTTCACCAGCTTCACCCATACCATAACCTTTGACTGTTTTAGCTAAAATAACGGTTGGTTTGTCGCTACACGCCTTAGCAGCATGATAAGCCTGGAATACTTTATATGGATCATGGCCACCACGATCAAGACCATAAATCTCATCGTCAGTCATATGCTCTACCATAGCTAATAACTCAGGGTATTTGCCAAAGAAGTGCTTACGTACATAGGCGCCATCTTTTGCTTTATAAGCTTGATATTCTCCGTCAACCACTTCTTCCATGCGTTTTCTAAGTAGGCCATCTGCATCTTTAGCAAGCAGTTCATCCCATCTGCCACCCCAAACTACTTTAATAACATTCCAACCTGCGCCACGGAACATACCTTCTAATTCTTGAATAATCTTACCATTGCCACGCACGGGTCCATCAAGACGTTGCAGATTACAGTTAACAACAAAAATAAGATTGTCTAATTTTTCACGACCAGCCATAGAGATAGCACCTAACGACTCTGGCTCATCTGTTTCACCATCACCCAAATAAGCCCAAACGGTACGTTTATCTGTTTGCTTGATTTCACGATGATGTAAATACTTCATGAAACGCGCTTGATAAATAGCCATAATTGGCCCAAGGCCCATAGAAACCGTAGGGAATTGCCAGAAATCTGGCATTAGCCATGGGTGTGGGTAAGAGCTTAAACCACCTTCACCTGTCTCTTGGCGGAACCTCAACATTTGGTCTTCAGTAATACGCCCTTCTAAAAAAGCACGTGAATAAATACCTGGGGAAATATGTCCTTGGAAAAAGATTAAATCTGCACCTTGCTCTGCATCAGGGCCACGATAGAAATGGTTGAAACCTACTTCATATAAGGTTGCACTGGATGCAAATGAAGCAATATGTCCACCTAATTCATAAGGCAACTGGTTAGCTTTAACTACCATCACCATTGCATTCCAACGAACCATAGCTGAAATCCTTGCCTCAACATCCACTTTAATATCAGTAGTAATTTCTTTATCTTTAGCAATACTATTTAAATAAGCTGTGTTAACACCTGTTGGTAATTCCATGCCATCATGGTGTGCCATGTCCGTCAGTTGATTAAGGATGAACTTAGCTCTGTCTTGCCCCTCAAACCGGGCAACTGATCTAAAGGCTTCTAGCCATTCTAGGGTTTCAGCTGGATCTATGTCTTGATTATTCATAATATGATATTTTTAAAAAATGGATTAATTATCCCAAACTTATATGTCAGTAAAAATTTACTTTAGAAAATACTTTGTAAACAGCAACGCACCAATAAAGCCAACAGATCCAAAACCAATTTGCCATAATTCATTCATAGGAAATAGCTCTACACCAATCAAGGCGCCTATAAAAAGTGCCAATAATGGTAGCATATATAATTGAAATGCTCTGTAGAATAATTCTGAAGAAGAAATTTGCATGGTGACAAAATCTCCAACAGCGACACCTGGCTCTAGTGGCTTATTAAATGTCGTTGCATGACCAAAAGCACTCGCAAGAATACCTGTACCGCATCCAGCACTAGCAGAGCAACTATGACAACCACCAGATCGATTAACCTTGAGCACCATGGTTGTATTTTCAATTTCGATTACTTCAAATTTTTCTTTCATTACGCTTAAAATAGATATCTTAACTTTCACTATTTTAGCCCCTTATGAGCATCTCACCGTCAATCTTCAAGGCTTACGATATCCGCGGAATTGTTGAGCAAGAATTAACCCCTGAAATCGTTAAATTGATTGGCCTTGCCATTGGTAGTGAATCTATTGAAAAAGGTGAGAGAGGCGTTGTAGTTGGTCGAGATGGTCGATTAAGTGGCCCAAGTCTCATGGAATCTTTAAAAGCAGGACTTAAACAGAGTGGTTGTCATGTGGTCGATATTGGTATGGTTCCTACGCCATTAGTCTATTTTGCGACATACACAAAAGCTGCCACCTCTGGAGTAATGATTACTGGCTCTCACAATCCACCAGAATACAATGGTTTTAAAATTATGATTGCTGGAGAGGCTCTTTCAGGTGAGCGCATTCAAGAATTATATCAACGCATTAAAAATAACGATTTCACCTCAGGACATGGGACCTCTACCAAGGTTGACATTGAGGATGATTATATTGATCGTGTTAAGTCCGATATCAAACTTAGCAAACCACTTAATATTGTAGTAGATTGTGGCAACGGCGTTGCTGGCAACATTGCACCAAAATTATTTGAGCAATTAGGCGTTAAAGTAAATAAATTATTTTGTCTAATTGATGGTAATTTCCCTAACCACCATCCAGATCCTTCCAAGCTTCACAATTTAGAAGATATCATTAAAGAGGTTGTTGATACGGGTGCAGATATGGGTTTTGCCTTTGATGGTGATGGTGATCGACTTGGACTCATTGACAACAAAGGCAACGTAATTTGGGCAGATCGACAAATGATTTTATATTCAAGAGACATACTTGAACGCAATCCAGGCGCCAAAATTGTCTTTGACGTGAAGTGCTCATCACTGCTACCAAAAGACATTAGTGAGCATGGTGGTGAACCTATTATGTCTCGCACAGGGCATAGCTTCATTAAAGCCAAACTTAAAGAAACTGGTGCTGCGCTGGGTGGTGAAATGAGCGGACATATTTTCTTTAAGGAGCGCTGGTACGGTTTTGATGATGCACTCTACACAGGCGCAAGGTTATTAGAGATATTATCAAAAAAGGATCAAACCTGCGAACAAGTCTTTGCTAATTTGCCTGATAGTATCAACACACCAGAGATTAATATTCACTTTGATGAGCAAGGTCAGCAGTTTAGTGCAATGGATAAACTGGCTAACAATGTAAGTTTTGATGGCGCCAAAATTACCACTATTGACGGTGTGCGTGTCGATTACCCTAATGGCTGGGGGCTAGTTCGCCCTTCAAACACAACGCCTTGCTTGGTATTGCGATTTGAAGCAGATGATAAAAAAACCTTGGTAGAAATTCAAGAAAAATTCAGAATTTGGCTAGAAAGTAATGATATATCTACTAAAGACTTCTAATTAGCATTATTTCCTAAATTTTTACATTACTACGAAAAATTAGTCAATTTAGCTTAATAATTAACTTAAAAATAGCTTTTTTTACTCTAAAAACCATATTTCTGTCTATTTTTAGGCATTAAAATCAAAAAAACTCGATTTATAAGAATTAATTAGGGTTTTTATAGAAAATTATCAAAATTATTCAAAAATTTCTTTTGATAATTTTGAAGTAATACTATATTTAATGTCTTTATAAGTAAAAGATAAATGATTTGCATGAAGCATTAAGCGCTTAGCACCGGTTAATTCCACTCTTTTATCAACCGATAAAGTTTTACATAAATAATCATTAGCAACAGCTTCATTTACTCCGTAAATAGGATCTCCTAAAATACTATGGCTTATTGAATCAAGATGTACTCGAATTTGATGCTGTCTACCTGTTATTGGTACTGCTTTAATCAGAGTAGTGTTATTTTTTTTGTTAAATTTTAAAGGCTGTATGTGTGTAACAGAGACCTTGCCTTGCGGTTTTTCACACGTCATTTTGACGTCAATCGTGCTGTTCGCTTTGGAAATCAACTTGTCAATAGTAATCAGTTCTTCCACACAACCTTTAACTAAGGCTAGATATTCTTTAGTGAATTCTCTTTTTTCAAACATGGTTTTTAATCGTGTGCTGGCTAGTTTATTTTTAGCCACAAGGACCAATCCAGAAGTTTCAGCATCGATTCTATGAGCTAAATCTGCTTGTTCACCAAAATGATATCTAATTTCATCTAGTAGACAATAAGCGGTTGTTTTTCGAGTGGGATGTACCATTACGCCAGAAGGCTTATCAAATACGGCAAAATCTTCAGTTTCAAAAATAGGATTTAATCCTCTGGTTTGCCCTTCAAAAACTGCAACTTGAACATATTCACAATTTAGGATGTGTCCATTTTCCAAGGGATTTTGTTGGTCATCAAAAACTCTTTTTTTAGATAGAAGTTTTTGAGATATTGAAGAAGATAATCCGGCCTCATCAAGTAAAAATTGTTGAATTTTTTTACCTTGAATTGCCTGATATTTTTTGAGTACAAAGGGCATATTTATACAGCTTTATTGGTTTTCTAGATAACCAGCGAAGCCAAACCCAAGAACGCGACAAAACCAATCACATCGGTAATAGTAGTTAAGATGACGCCACCTGCTAATGCTGGGTCAATTTTAAATCTAATTAATAATGATGGTAAGAATGCACCAGAAAAAGCAGCAAATATTAAGTTAACAACAATGGCTGCAGAGATAACCAAGCTTAATGTTACATCTTCGAACCAAACGTAAGTAGCTAGGCCGATTACTGATGACCAAAGTATGCCATTTAAAAACCCAATAGCAACTTCTTTACTCATTAGAACCTTAAGATTTGACGTAGTTACCCTGCCAGTTGCAATACCTCTAGTTACCAAAATAAGGGTTTGTGTGCCAGCGATTCCGCCCATTGATGCAACTACTGGCATCAAAATAGCTAGGGCAATTTTATCTTGTAAAGTGGCTTCAAACAGTCCAATGAAAAATACCGCAACAAAAACAGTAATTAGATTAACGCCTAACCAAATACTACGACTTTTAGTACTTTCAATAACCGGTGCAAAGACGTCATCTTCTTCATCAAGTCCGGCCATTGACATAACCGAGTGCTCAGCTTCATCACGAATAACATCAACCACATCATCAATGGTGATCCGGCCAATTAACTGATTATTACTATCAACAACAGGCGCAGAAATAAGATCTCGTTGCTCAAATAAGCTAGCGACATCGCTATCAGATGAGCTTGCTAAAACTGGCTTATGGTGAGTATTAATCAAAGGCTTGATACTTTGCTCAGCCTCATTGGTTAATAAAGTAGAAATATGAATAGAGCCAATATATTTATATACTCTATCCACAACAAAAATCTGATCTGTGTCAATTGGCATCTCTTTAAGAAGGCGTAAATATCGAATAACTGTACGAACATTAACATCATCGCGTACAGTGATCATATCGATATTCATGAGTCCGCCAGCTGAATCTTCAGGATAAGATAAAACGTGTCTAAGATGCTTTCGATGTTTATGATCAAGCGTTAGCAACAAATTATGTAATGCAGATTCGGGCAACTCAGGCACAATATCTGCCAAGTCATCCGTATCTAAGCCTTCGGTAGCTTTAACAATTCCTTCGACACTCATTTCATTGAGTAATTGAGATAAAACATCTTCATTTAAATCTTTTAGAATATCACCTTGAGTGGCACTGTCAATATTTAGCCAAAGCTTTATCCTGTCTTTTGGTGGAACACTTTCCAATAGACGAGCAATCTCAGCCGAATGCAAATCGGATAATTGTGAGGTGGCTTCTTCATACAAAGAAGCCTCCAAAGATATCATTAATCTTTGGAGGCACTCTTCGAAAGAAGTATTTTCAACTTCTGACATTGACTTTATATTCCTTATTGGTTAAATCTAAAGTATTACACTTTAAGTATTAAATTTTTTAGTTTTTCCTATGATTGTTTAATTTATCTTTATGTTTTACAATTTGAGCATCAAGCTTATTTACCATCTGATCAATAGAGATATATAGGTTGTCACTTTCTGCTTTTGCAAATATGTCCGCCCCACTAACATGAAGAGTTGCTTCTGCTTTTTGTATGTCTTTTTCAACACCTAAAATCATATTAATGTTGATAACATGATCAAAATGATGTTTAATTTTAGCGAGTTTTTCTTCAGAGTGTTGCTTGATCGCATCGGTTATATCAAGATGGTGGCCAGAAATGTTTAATTGCATGTGCGCTCCTTTATTTAGTTATAAAATGCACTTATATTGTGGCACAACTTTCCCAATGATATTGGTATATTTCTTAGTTTTATAGGTAAATAAAAAGGCTTACAAAATCACTTTTTCGTATATAATATTATGTTTTACATATTTAAATATTTAGGAGATCAAAATGGATGCAATGAGTGAACAAACTAATGAATTAGTTGCAAAAAAAATCGCTTTACAGGAAAACTTTAAGCAGCATACGGCAGTAAACGGTTTTTCATATGAAGAATGGATTAATCCACCAGCAGGATCTTTCTACGAAAGCTACAAGAAAGATTTAGCTGAAGTTGACAATGAAATGGCTCCACCACTAGAATACCAGTCGTAATTTAAATCACTGATTGGTACAAAAGCCCCACTAGGGGCTTTTTTGCTTTTAAAGGAAAAAACGCAATGTCCTATTTAATGTCAAATTATATACCACTTCCAGTTACCTTTATAAAAGGTAATGGCTGCTATTTAACGGACAATAATGGCCTGGTTTATTTGGATGCGCTTTGTGGCGTTGCAGTTACCGGGCTTGGACATTCTCATCCAAAAATCTCTAAAGCTATTCAATCACAATCTCAGCAACTCTTGCATACCAGCAATTGGTACCATATACAGCACCAAGAAACACTCGCAGAAACATTATGCAAGCTTGCCGATATGGATGCTGCCTTTTTTTGTAATTCAGGTGCTGAGGCGAATGAAGCGGCTATTAAGATAGCCAGGCTGCATGCAAGTGCTAACCAAATCAATGAACCTATCATCTTAACTGCCAAGCAAGGTTTTCATGGTCGAACCATGGCAACGTTGTCAGCAACAGGTAATTCAAAAGTTCAGGCAGGTTTTGCGCCACTCGTTAGTGAGTTTATTCATGTGAATTTTAACGACGTTGAAGCCATACAAAAATACGAAAGCAATCCTCGGATTGTAGCTGTTATGCTTGAGCCAATTCAGGGTGAGAGCGGTGTAATAGTGCCTGATGCTGACTATCTAAATCATGTTCAAGAAATTTGTCAAAAAAATAATTGGCTATTAATACTTGATGAAGTGCAAACTGGCATTGGTCGAACTGGCAAGATGTTTGCACATCAATATAACCAGATTACACCTGATATCTTAACGCTTGCTAAAGGCTTAGGCAATGGCATTCCAATTGGCGCTTGTATTGCCAAGGGTAATGCCGCCAAACTATTAACACCTGGCACTCATGGCTCTACCTTTGGTGGTAATCCACTGGTCTGTCGTGTGGCTTCAACGGTGCTAGATGTTATCAAACAAGATAACCTCTTAAACAATGTTAATGTTATGAGTGATTACATCGTTTCTAGCTTTACAGAAAAATTAAAAGCTGTTGATAGCGTACTTGAGATTCGTGCAAAAGGTTTAATGATTGCCATTCAACTAACCAAAGAGTGTTCTCAACTATTACAACAAGCACTAGATAAAAAACTATTAATCAATATTACTGGGCAGTCTATTCGATTACTGCCACCGCTTATTATTAACAAAGAGCAGGCAGATGAAATGATTGATATCATTTGTGAATTAGTAAGCCAACTTTAGGTTATGGAGAATAACAATGAAGCATTTTATTAATTTAGACGATCTATCAACTCAAGATTTAAATGGCATTATTGACACTGCTATCGCATTAAAGAAGCAACATAAAGCTGGGGAGATTAACCAAACGCTAAAGAATAAAACTCTGGCTATGATTTTTGATAAATCTTCAACACGAACTCGCGTTTCTTTTGAAACAGGCATGACTCAATTAGGCGGTCATGCTTTATTTTTATCAGATCGAGATATTCAACTTGGACGTGGCGAACCTATCAAAGATACAGCCATTGTGATTAGCTCTATGGTTGATGCCATTATGATGAGAGTCTCTTCTCATGAAGATATTAACACCTTTGTAAAAAATGGCTCTGTGCCAATTATTAATGCACTAAGTGATGAATCTCATCCTTGTCAACTGTTGGCTGATATGATGACCTATAAAGAGCATAAAGGTTCGATACAAGGTAAAACTGTTGCTTGGATTGGTGATGGCAATAATATGTGCCATACTTACATCCAAGCCGCCAAAGCCTTTAAATTTAAGCTTAATATTGCAACGCCAAAAGGCTATGAACC
>JAOMMB010000014.1 GCA_028352435.1 Candidatus Thioglobus sp.
CAAGTCTTTAGATGAAATAATATAAATTAATAATTAAGTAACTTCTTCACAAAAAAATAAATAGAATAATCACTAAGAAAATACAATCGTTTTATTATTACAAATTAACACTCGATCTTCTAAATGATATTTTAAGCCTTTGGCAAGTGTTATTTTTTCAACATCTTGGCCCATTTTTTTCATATCATCAGCGCTGTCTGCGTGGTCAACACGAACGACATCTTGCTCAATAATCGGACCTTCATCTAAATCAGCTGTCACATAATGACAAGTAGCACCAATTAGTTTTACACCTCGTTCAGCTGCACGCTTATAAGGATTGGCACCTACAAAAGATGGTAAAAAAGAATGGTGGATATTAATAATTTTGCCACTATATTCAACACACATCTCTTCTGGAATGATTTGCATATAACGCGCAAGTACAATAACATCTGGATTAAAACTATCGACTGTTTTCATCATCTTGTTTATGTCTGTCTCTTTAGTATTCTGGCTGATGCTAACTTTTTTAAACGCTACATCATACCAACTGGCCAGTTTTGACAATCTGTCATGATTGGATAAAACACCTACAATTTCGCCTTCAAGTTCATCCTCATGCCCTCGATGCAAAAGATCTGCCACACAATGTGAAGCCGTAGACCCCATAATCAATATACGTTTAAGCTGCGCTGCATCACTAAGCTGCCACACCATATTACACTGATCAGCTAAAACTGAAAACGCATCTCTAAAGTCATCCAAAGAGCAAGTAATAGAGTTTGATTCAATCTCGATACGCATAAAGAAATGTTGATTTTGCTCATCTAAATGATGATGCGCCTCTTTAATATTACCATTGTATTCAAGAATAAATTGGCTCACAATAGCAACCAATCCATGTGTGTCTGGGCAAGAAATCAATAATCGGTAAACACTCATGTGCGATATTCAGCATTAATCTTAACATAATCATAAGAAAAGTCAGTAGTCCAAACGCTTTCTTGTAGGTTGCTATTGCCAATTTCAATGGTAATCACAATATCTGTCTTTTGCATTTCAACACTGCCTAAAGCTTCTGTGTAAGTTGGGCTTGGTTCACCTAGCTTAACAATACTAAGCTGATTCAAATAAATATTAATATCTTCAATATTTAGCTGTTTGATGTTCGCCCTACCAACCGCTGCCAAAATTCGACCCCAATTTGCATCACTTGCAAATAAAGCTGTTTTAACTAAAGGAGAGTGTGCGACTGTATAAGCAACTTCTAAGCAATCTTCATGACTCGATCCACCTTTAACGCGGATCTCAACAAATTTAGTTGCCCCTTCACCGTCTTTAATAATTTGATGTGCTAAAGATTTAGTTACTTCATTAAGTGCGCTTTGAAATTCATCTTTACAATCCACAAGATTAACACCGCTTGCACCTGTTGCACTAAGCGTACAGGAATCATTGGTAGAGGTATCGCCATCGACAGTAATACGATTAAATGATTGATTAGTGGCCTTGGTAAGAGTCTCTTGTAGTTGACTTTGTTCAGCTTGGACATCGGTAAAAATAAAACTCAGCATGGTTGCCATATCAGGACGAATCATGCCTGAGCCTTTAGCAATGCCGCTAATTGTTACCGCTATGCCATTTACTTGAAATACTTGGGAGTATGTTTTTTCCACTAAATCGGTGGTTAAAATTCCTTTGGCTACTTGGGTGATATTATTAGGTGATATCTCAGAGGCCGCTTGAGGGATACCTAATTCAAATTTTGACAAATCCAACTGCTGACCAATTACCCCAGTTGAAAATGGCAACACTTGCTCAAGCTTAATATTCAGCTCGCTTGCCAACATAGCACAAGTTTTAACTGTATTTTCCATGCCTTGGGCACCTGTGCCAGCATTAGCATTGCCACTATTAATTAGTAGCGCAAGTGGCGACTGTTGCAAGTGATTTTTAGCAACGACAACAGGGGCTGCACAAAATACATTTTGTGTAAATACGCCTGCTGTTGTTGTGCCTAAGGTTAGTGAGATGACAGATAAATCTAAGGCGTCATTATTTTTAATCCCAGCATTGATTGATGCTGAAGATACCCCTGCTATGTTTAATAATGACTGACTCATACTTAACAATAAATCCTTAATAATTAAAGGTATTTTACTGACTTAAGAAGCTTTGGAAGATTTTTTATCCAGGTAGCGAAAAACCATCATTATTAGCGCGCCAAACGCCACCATCATTAGTGCTGGTACAGCAGCTCTCTCAAACAAACCTTCAGCACTAAGTTCAAAAGTTTGGATTGCCAAGGTGTCCCAGCCAAATGGTCGCAGTAAGTAAGTAGCTGGCAACTCTTTCATCACATCAACAGCCACTAACAAGCCACCTGCCAAAATGCCAGGCATCATCATTGGCAAATATACTTGCCAAATAAGACGCATCCGCGACGCACCCAATAAACGGGCTGTTTGGGTGAATACAGGTTTAATTTGCTGAGCACTAGCATCAATCGAGCTATAGGCAATTGCCATAAAACGCGATACGTAGGCAAATAATAATAAAAGGATTGAGCCGTAGATAATATGATTAATACTTTCACCACCAAAGTAAATGTTAATTACAGAGATCTGATTAATACCATAAAGCAGGCCCACGGCCATCACTGAGCCTGGTAGGGCATAACCTAGGGTTGCTAATCGAACCATCCCCTTAAGCCAAATACTGCCCCTTTTACAGCGCCCAGGAAGCGCTAACATAGTTGCAATAATAACGGTAATCATTGCCGCAATAATAGTCAAACTAGAGGTTGAAATAAGTAAATCAATATAGTTGGCACTCCACTCATCAGCAAAAGCCCCCCACGCCCAGATAACCAATTGCAACATTGGCATGGCAAACGACAGCATAAATACACCAAATACAAATAAAGTGATCAGCCAAGCAACTGAGCCTTTGGGGTGATATGGTCTGATAGTTGAAACATTGGCCGAATAATACTTAGCCTGGCCTCTAGCCTTTTTTTCAAAATAAATAAGAAAAAATGCAACTAACACTAACAAAGAAGCTAACTGTGCAGCAACTTCAATCGATCTAAAATCACCCCAAGCAGAATAAATCGCCGTGGTAAATGTGTCATAGTTGAACAAACTAACTACACCAAAATCTGCTAAAGTTTCCATTAGCGTTACCAATAATCCTGCTGCTGCTGCTGGACGCGCCAAAGGCAGGGAGATTTTGAAAAAAACCTTAAAAGGCCCTGCACCTAATAACTTTCCAGCCTCAATCATGTTAATCTTTTGGCGTTTAAATGAGGCTCGAGTCATCATATAAACATATGGATAAAATACCAATAAAAAAGTAAGGATGATTGCCCATGAGCCAGCACGAATATCAAACCCTGGCAAACCTAGCACTTCACGCATCCATACTTGTGCATAGCCCGAATAATCAAATACACCTAAATAAACAAACGCCAACACATAAGCAGGAATAGCAAAAGGTAAAAACAACGCCCATTCAAGCCACTTTCTACCTGGAAACTCAACCATAACCACCAGGTAAGCCAATACTGTTCCTAATAAAGTCACACCAACGCCAACACCCAGCAATAAGATTCCAGTAGAGCTGATCAAACTCGATAATAAGTTTTCAGAAAAATGCGTCCAAAGCTCATGTTCAGGTAGTAACCAAGACAGCATTACCACAATAATTGGCATTGCCACTACTAGGGCCAGAAGACCCATCATCAGCTTTGATATAAAGCATTTTTTATCCAAAATATCTCTCTATTTATTATTCGTTTTTAAAAACAACAAAACCCAAAACTTTAAAGGGTCTTGGGTTTTGTCTAAATTAGCTAAGCTTATCTATAGCCTTTAATCTGCATTAATTTAACTGCGTCAGCTTGCAATATACCTGCTTGTGAAAGATTCATTTTGTCTTGCTTGAATACCCCCCAGGCTGACACCACTTTATCCGCAGCAACATTTTGATTAGCAGGATATTCCTTATTAAGTGACCCATAAATAGTCTGTGCCTTGTCAGATGATAGCCACTCTAACAATCGTGTTGCTCCCGCTACATTGGATGCATGTTTAGTCACGCCAGCACCTGAAATATTAACATGTACGCCCGTTGTTTTTTGATTTGCCCAAAATAATTTTAACGCTAAGTCTGGATTTTTTTCTATTAAACGACCATAGTAATAAGTATTTACTAAGCCCACATCACATTGCCCTGCAAGAATAGCATTCATAACATGCGAGTCCTTAGCATTTGGGGTTGCTGCAAGATTATTGACCCAACCGCTAATAATATCGCCTGCTTTATCCTTACCCTGGTTATAAATAACCGAAGCAGTTAAAGACTTGGTGTAAATCTTTTTACTGGTTCTAAGGCATAAACGATTTTTCCATTTAGGTAGCGCTAAGTCTGCGTAAGTTGATAATTCCGAGGGCTTGACGCGGTCAGTTGAATAAACAATGGTTCGTGCACGCACCGATAGCCCTGTCCACAATCCTTGTGGATCTCTCAAATGGGCAGGAATATTATTTTTTATAGTATCTGTTTTAACGCTTTGAAATAAATCTTGTGAGCCAGCATACCAAAGATTGCCCGCATCAACCGTCATAAACATATCGGCTGGTGTATTAACACCTTCAAGCTTTAAGCGCTCAATCAGCGCGCCACCCTTACCTGTTAAATATTTAACTTTTACACCTGTGTCCTGGGTAAATGCTTGAAATAATGGTTTAATTAAATGCTCTTTTCTAGAACTATAGACAGTCACTGATTCATCACTTGCCGCTTGTACTGCCGACATACTTGACACCCATACTACTGACAGCATGATTATTGTTGAAATCCATGTTTTGCTATTCATTGTATTTTTTATCCTGATTATTTATAAATGATAATTATTATCAATTGTTAATGATACCCATTATCATTTAATAGTCATGCGCTTTTTAAGTATTTTTCCAACTTTATCAGCAAGAGTATTTGCTTCAGAGATGTTATGTGTCACCAAAATAGAAGTTGTATTAGTTTGCTTTAAAATATCACGAACTTGTGACACTAATTGAACCCGATGATTTTTATCTAAACTGGAAAATGGCTCATCCAATAAAAGTAATTTGGGGCTGGGGGCTAATGCGCGAGCTAAAGCAACACGTTGTTGTTCTCCACCTGATAGTTGGTGTGGGTATTTGCGCTCAATACCTTCTAGGCCAATTAAAGTCAGCAGTTCTTTTATACGTTTTTTCTGTTTTATCCTAGGCTGCTTACTAATGCCAAATGCAATATTCTTTTCAACAGTCATGTGTGGGAATAAAGCATAGTCTTGAAATACCATGCCAATACCCCTGGCCTCAGGTGATACTTGATGTTTGCCATGATTAGACAATTGCTGACCATCGAGCTGAATACTACCCGATTCAGTACTATCAAGTCCTGCAATAAAACGCAGAGCTGAGCTTTTGCCGCTACCACTATCACCCAATAGTGCGAAAATTTCACCCTGCTTAAGGTTTAAATTAAAGCCATTTAAGACTTTATTATTTTGATAAGTTACTGATAAATCTTTAACTGCTAACATTTAATAATGCAAATACTAATAAGAATGATTCTCAATATTATATAAGATTATTCTAATAGATTTAGATTATTAATGTTGATTTACTATAAGTACATATTAATAGATATATATCATAAAATAAAGACTTAAAGATAAACTAATAGAATTCGTATATAAATGAACAAACAAGATAGAACCAAAGCCAGTCAAAAAGTAACCCTAGTTGGTGCTGTTATTGATCTCGCATTAGGCATCTTTAAAGTTATAGCTGGCGTACTAGGTAATTCTGGTGCTTTAATTGCAGATGGTATCCACTCATTTTCAGATCTATTATCTGATGGTGTTGTGCTTTATGCTGCAAAACATTCAGCAGAAGAAGCAGATGATGAGCATCCTTATGGTCATGAAAGATTTGAAACTGTCGCAACGTTAGGATTAGCGATTATTTTGGCTATTATTGGCGTTGGTATTATTTATGATGCTTTTGAACGATTATTCAATCCTAGTGAACTTTCACATAACACCCTACTTCTAAGCGTAGCTGCTTTATCAATTTTCTCAAAAGAAGCTTTATATTGGTACACCTTAAAAGTTGCTAGTACTTATAAATCTGACATGCTTAAAGCTAATGCATGGCATCATCGCTCAGATGCTCTCTCTTCAGTAGTAGTCTTTATTGGTATTTTGGGCAGTCTTAATGGCTATTTATATTTAGATGGTGTTGCGGCTGTTGTAGTTGGATTCATGATTATTTATATAGCCTGGAAGTTGGGGTTAGGTGCAACTAAAGAGCTGGTAGACTCTTCTATTGATGCTGATCAAGTTAAGCAACTTAGGGACTCTATTGGTCGAATTAGTGGGGTTAATAGTGTGCATTCACTACGTACTCGCAAAATTGGGCATACAATATCTTGCGATGTACATGTTCAGGTTGATCCGTTCCTAAGTGTGAGTGAAGGTCATATAATAAGCGTGAGTGTTGAGCGTGTTGCTAAAGAGTGCTTAGAGAATCTTAACGATGTGACTGTCCATATCGACCCTGAAGATGATGAAACCGTAGAGCCTTACGAGGCCCTTCCAGAGCGAGCTGAAGCATTGGGAATTTTAACAAAAGCCTTGTTTAACAACAAATGTGATGGTGAAATTGAGCGTATCCAATTACACTACCTAGACAGCAGAATTCACGTAGATTTTTACTTACCATTAAGCTGTCTAGATTCTGGACAAAGTGGCGATGAAATTCTCGCAAAGCTTCATAAAACAGTGGACCCTCTAGAAGGATTTGGAAAAATTAAAGTCTACTTTAGTAAATACTAAAGACAATGATAAGCATGGCATATTGCCCCAGCTAATGCATCAGCTGCATCTTCCTGGGGCGCCTTGTTAAGCTTTAAAGCGTCACATACCATATAAGAAACCTGATCTTTAGCAGCATGCCCTTTACCAACAACTGCCTTTTTAATTTGATTGGGGCTATATTCAACCATAGCAATGCCATTCATTCCTGCGGCAGAAATAATCGCACCTCTAGCATGGCCTAGTTTAATCGCAGCATCAGGGTTTGGCCTATCGGGGCGCATAAATGCACGCTCAATAACAACCACGTCAGGTTGATATTTTTTAACCAATTGATCAATTTCTAAAAAGATTGTGGTGATGCGATCTGTCAATTCACCCTTGGTACGAATACAACCACTAGCAACATAGCTAAATTTAAGCTTTTGAGCTTCAATTAAACCAAATCCTGTAATTCTTGAACCGGGGTCAATCCCTAAAATTTTCATAATGAGTATTGTATAGAGTTGATAAAAATTAAGCAATATAAACATACATATAAGGCATTTATGATATACTTTAAATTTATAAATTAAACAAGGATAGACTATGGCAGTATTGGAGCTAAACAAAGACAACTTTGACGAAACCATTCAAAATAACGAGCTAGTTATCTTGGATTTTTGGGCACCCTGGTGTGGGCCTTGTAAATCGTTTGCACCAACTTATGAAGCCATGAGTGAAAAAATTGATGGTGTAACATTTGCCAAAATTAACACCGAAGATGAGCAAGATTTAGCCGGTAAATTCCAAATTCGCTCTATTCCAACTTTGATGATTTTCAGAGATCAAATCGCCATTTTTTCGCAACCAGGTGCAATGGCAGAATCAGATCTTGAAACAGTATTAAATAAAGCTAAAGAATTAGATATGGATATCGTCCGAAAAGAGATTGAAGAGCAGTAAGCTAAAAGTTAGATCAAGTCTGAATAACTTTTTTCACTAAACCCAACCCTAAAATTAGAACCTGTTACTAAAACAGGTCGTTTTATAAGTGTTGGGTTTTTTAAAGTCAGCTCTATAGTGATGTTCGTTTTTTGTTCATCGGTAAGATTTCTATAGGTAGTTGAACGCTTGTTAATAAGCTTATCCCAGCCAATTGCGTCGACAAAACTTTGCAAAATACTTTCATCAATAGGTTGATCGCGAAAATCGATAAATTCGAATTCAATATTAAGATTACTTAAAAATTGCCTAGCTTTTTTAACAGTATCGCAATTTTTAATACCATACATTTTGATCATTGATATACCTACTGATTAGAAAATTCAAGAATCTCTTTATGCTCATCATCCACAATAATACGTAAGCCTTTTTGAGGATAGTTCCAATAAGACACTCCTGGATAAGTCAGATCAATACTATCTGGCTTACCGAACAAATTTAACATAGCCTCTTGGCTAAGGTTGGTCTTAGGAACAAAGCTCAGAGATTTAATCTGATAATGAGACATAAATGTCTCACCTGTTGTTGTAAAGGTAGTCTTCTTAACGCCTGAAGGCATTAACATCGACTGATCTATGTTCTCTCTAAGTATCTCAATACGTTGATCGTTTAATGCAAGATTTACAATAATATTAGCACCAATACCGCCAACCTTAGTACTTGGAAAATACACTTCTAATTCGGGCTGCGTGTTTTCTTGCTCAAATAACGACGCTTCAATTTCTACTCCAAACTGGCGGGCTGCATCGATCAGCTTACTATGCTCCATGGTAAGTTCAAAAATAACTGTTTTCCCTTGTTTATTAATATAGCTTTGCCAAGGCATAGCCTGATTTTTTGGCATTTCAATATTGCGCGTTAATAGAAATATTAACAAAAATACTAGTATAGATCCCAGTAAAGTATAGGCAACTATATATCTTTCTTTCATCGATTAAAAGGGGGTTTTCCAGCCTTATGACGCAGCCAATTCAGTGTTTTATAAGTTGGGGTGTGTTTAATAAATTTTAGCTCTAATTCGCGTTTTCCTGGAAATTCCATTAAAAATAATCCAAGCAAAATTGAGATAACGCCTTGGCCTGGTGTCACCAACATAATAATGCCAGCTAATACCAAGAAAATGCCTATGACTGTGGTGAGAATAAATTTGACAAAATCCCAAACTGATTTTATTTCTATAGCATGTTTACGCTTAGATGAGAAATAATCAACTGGCATAAGGCCCAATAAATAAGGCGTTAGCAGAAGTGTTAATATAAACACAGCTGCAGAAATAACGCCAATCATTATGAATAATTCTTCGTATTGATCTAAGTATTGAATTAATGATTCTAGCATGATAATAAAAAAGTTACCGGTCCATCATTAGTCAAAGATACTTGCATATCGGCGCCAAATATGCCACTTTGTACTTTTGGATACTGTTGTGAAATATTCGACAAAAAATATTCATAGAGCTTCTTGGCTTCTATAGGTGTTTTTGCAGTTGAAAATCCTGGTCTAGTGCCAGAGCTTGTGTCTGCCACCAAGGTAAATTGAGAAACTATTAAAAGACTGCCATCAATATCTTTAACTGATAAATTCATTTTTCCATCAGCATCGTAGAATACTCGATAAGATAATATCTTTTTAATCATCTTATTCATTTGAACCTGTTTATCGTTTTTTTCAATTCCGATAAACACCAATAAACCTTGGTCAATTTCACCGGTTATTTGCCCATCAACTTCAACTTTAGCCTTGGAGACGCGCTGAATTAAAGCCTTCATTGGAAGTTAAGCACTAAGATGCGATACATCTGCAACAGATAAGAATAAGCTTCTAACCCAATTAATTAAATTAAGACGCGCTTGTTTTAACTCGGCTACATCACTGTTAACCATGACCTGATCAAAGAAATTATCAATACTGGATTTAAGAGAGATAAGCTCATTCATACTCGCTGCATAATCTTTAGAGTTTAATATTTTATTAGACACAGATTGTGTTGCAGCAAACAAAGTTTTTTCAGCATCTTCAACCAATACTGAAACATCTACTTCAGTCGATAAATTATTCTGATCTTTAAGCATATTAGCGATTCGTTTATTTGCCTCAATTAGGCTGTCTGAAGCTTTATCCTGAGTAAAAATATTTAATGCTTCAACACGAAGGTGGAAATCATATGGAGATTCTGGCTCAACTGCCAGTACTGCTTCAAAAGCTTTAGCACTGACTTGTTTTTCCTTGTAATAGGCGCGTAAACGATCCATCATGAATTTATAAATGGCTGATGAGCATTGTATATCTACGTCTGATGAATGTGCAGATAAAGAATTTTCAATTAATATTTTAAGATTTAAATCAAGTTTGCTTTCTACCATGATCCTCAATAAACCCAAAGCCATTCTTCGTAATGCATATGGATCTTTAGAGCCTGTCGGTCCTTGGCCAATGCCGTAAATACCAGTGATAGTATCAAGTTTATCAGCAATAGCGACTACCAAACCTTCTTGAGTTGAAGGCAGCGTATCACCGGCAAATCTAGGATGATAATGCTCACTAATCGCAGTTGAAACAGCTGGGCTTTCACCATCATTCTTAGCATAGTAGCCGCCCATCACCCCTTGAAGATCAGCAAACTCACCTACCATTTCTGATACTAAATCTGACTTACATAATAATCCTGCTCGTTTAGTATCAGATTCATTAGCGCCAATCATTGTCGCAATAGAGCCTGATAATGTTTGAATGCGTTTGGCTTTATCGCCCATTGAGCCCAATGACTTCATGAATAGTACACGATCTAGTTTTTCAAGGCGAGATTCAAGCGTTTGACGCTTATCTTGTTCCCAAAAAAACTCTGAATCTGCCAATCTTGGACGGATAACTCGCTCATTGCCGCTAATAATAACATCAATATCGCTAGATTCAATATTGGCAACCGAGATAAAGCTTGGTAATAATTTATCATTATTATCAAGCATATGAAAATATTTTTGATGAGATTTCATGGCTGAGATAAGAGCTTCTTCTGGTACCGCCAAAAATGACTCACTAAAGCCCCCTGAAAAAGCTCGCGGATACTCAACTAAGGCACAAACTTCACTTAAAAGCGCTTCATCAATCACTGCTGTGGCTTTATTATCATTTGCTATTTGTATAACCTGCTGTCGAATCGTTTGCTTACGTATGTCAAAATCTACTTCAATTTGTGCCTGTTC
Source organism: Candidatus Thioglobus sp. (assembly GCA_028352435.1). GTDB lineage: Bacteria > Pseudomonadota > Gammaproteobacteria > PS1 > Pseudothioglobaceae > Thioglobus_A. Next base: position 11,038 of record JAOMMB010000014.1, read on the forward strand.
CATCATAATTTGACGGTAGTTTTTAGCTTGATCAATCGTTAATGTTTTGGTACCAGTAAAGCGTAAGCCGCGTGTGATATTTGTTGCACTCAAACCCATAATGTTTGCCTTTACTACATCTGCACCTAAAAGCATCACTAACCAATGTGTTGGACGTACAAATTGTGTATCAGAACTACCCCAGCGCATTGGCTTGGCAATAGGTATATTTTTAATGGACTTATCAACAGCCTCTTCAAGTAATATTTTAGTTTCTAAGCCTTGTTGCTCTTTAGTAAAGAAATAATAATCTGACTTTCCAAACGCCTTCTTCTTAAGCTCAGATGCTGATACACCACAAGACTTTGCAAAACCTGAAACCGCTTGATCTGGTGCAGAAACTGATGGACCTTTGCGCTCAATTATTTGATCTTCTTGTTGGCACTGAAGATCATGCACTAAAACCGCTAAACGACGCGGTGTAGCAAATGATTCAACTTTTGAGTAGTTTAGTTTTAATTCGGACAGCTCTTTGATTAAATTATCTGTCAATGATTTTGAAAGCTTTGGTAATAATTTAGGTGGTAGCTCTTCTGTGCCTAATTCTAGTAAAAAGTCTTGTGTATTCATCATAATAAATTTTAAATAATTTGGAATCTAAGTTGACCATTGAATAAATCAATCATCACTGAACGGGCATATAACTTGGTTGGTACGACATCGAATTTCTTATATACGCCAGCAATTGAAACTAGCTCTGCATTAAATGACTGCACAAAGATGGTCGCTTTTTCATCACCCTGAATACCAGCAAACAAACTACCTTGAACTTCTTTATAAGCAGAAATAGAGCCAAATGACATTACGTCAGCGCCCGATTTAACTTTCGCTAATAATACTAAATCTCTATCTTGGGCAATAACTTGTTGGAACGAATAAACCTTATTAGTAATAATCTTTGGTGCTTGATAAGTTTTATCTTGATGAGGATTTGGAACACTTGGCGCTGGCTGTGCAACTACTTGAGTTTTAATTTTAACTTTACTACTGGGTGATAATGATTTTCCAAATACAGCCAAGCCAGAAAATTTTGCAAAATCAATTAATTCCTGCTTTAGTGATCGAATACCAACTGCTACCATTTCATTTTGAGCAAGGATTTCGATCAAAACTGCAAGCTCATTAGCTTGAAAATTTTTATACTCAATTTCTAAAATCACGGGTGCATGTTGAAATTGTGCTTTATTACTACTTGCTAGCGCAGTGATTTCATCCACCAAAGTGTCTGTATTATTAGTTAAAACTCTTAAGGTGTAAAGTGCCTCTGTTTGAGTAATAACTTCAATTTTATTCAACTGCGCCATCCCTGGGTACAATCCAGAAAATGCCAAACTCGATTCATGCCTGTATCACCGCTCAACATAAGCTCTAATGGGCTTTTGTGTTTGAATTTCTTCACACTACGTTTAAGCCAAACACTGGCATATTCTTTATTAGTTGGGAATGTAGTGCCTAATGATTCATCGATACCTAAAATCATTCTAGTACGGGTCACCATAGCGTCATTAAATTCAAACGATTTATCACCACGACGATACATGTATAGGTGTCTGGGCTTAATGATTTCTTCAAGGCCTAAAATAATCAATTGGTCAGAATCTTCTAATTTCCAGTTTTCTAAAATCTGAGAAAGCTGAGAAGTTAATTGATTTTTTTCATTATCACTTAGATTGATAATATCTTGCTCTGAGGCAGTATTCTTGTTCATTAATTTACTCTAAAATGGAATAATATTTCACGATCATATACGCTTTTATCGGGTGCAGGTGGAAGTGGAGAAGCCTTATAAACCGCTCTTTCAATGGCATCTTTAAAGACTTTCGCTTTAGCACCATTAGTTACATTACACGACTGCAAATTAACACTTTGCACTTTACCGTTTAAATCTTGTAATATGTAGACATCACAACCCCAGTTATCTTTTGCACCTTGATAGCGCCATTGCTCTTTAACTCTTGAAGCAATTTGGTTAATATAGTTAGCTTTTAGCTCATTTAAAATATCTTCTTGAGCAAATTCTCTTTCTTGATCCTCTTCAGCCTGAATTTCTTTCTTTAAAGAACGGGTGTCTTGTTCTTTTTCGAACTTATTAGCCTCTACTTTTCTTAATTTTTCAATTTTTTGTTTTTCTTGTTCTGCTGCTTTTGCTTTTTTCTCAGCTAACTTTTTACGTGCTTCAGCTTTATTGGCCTGCTCTTCTGCCAACCGCTTCTCTTTCAATGCTAATTTCTTCTTTTGTTCAGCTACTTTTCTACTTTTTTCAGCTTGAGCTTCAGCCAACTTTTCTTTTTTTGTTTTCGCTTTTAATTTTTTCAAACGCTGCTGCTCTTTATAGCGTTCATTTTCAACACGTTTTTCAGCACGTTTAAGATCTTCTAGGCGCTTTTCTCGCTTTTGCATAACATTAATCAGTCGCTGTTTTTCTTTCTTAATCTCAGTTAGGTCAACGGTAATGGCTTTAGGTACTGCCTGAGATAACTTAGGCGCCGTTTTAGGAATCTCCCAGCGCTGAACACTAGAAAACACTAAACCAACAACTAAAGCAAGATGCAAAGCAATCGCTGTCCAAAATGCGATAGGATGCTTATTGGCAATTTTAGGTAGTTTGATGTTTTTAATCCAATCAGCTTTCATTATTTTGCATCGCCAGATTCAGTCACAATACCAACCTTATCCACGCCATTTTTTTGTAAAAAAGACATCAGTGAAACAACTGATCCATAATCCACACTTGCATCCCCTCGAACAAAAACCTTCATGCTTGGATAGATCTCTAAGCGTGCGCTAACTCGTCCAGCGATGATACCTAATGGGAGTTTTTCACCTTTGGACACATCAGAGTCATCTTCATCCAATGAGTTGATAAAGTACTCGCCCTCTTTGTTAATGGTGATAATGGTTGGTTGCTGTTCAGAAAAGTCAACCATTTTGGCATCAGCTGTTGGTAAATCTACTTCAATACCTTGCTCAATAATGGGCGTTGTCATCATAAATATGACTAACAAAACTAGCATGACGTCAATATACGGAACAATGTTGATATGACCATCAACACTAGGCCTGTGACGTTGTGGCAATCCTATCATAGCTTAATCGTTACTTTTGTCGTTGAAAACTAACAAATAACTCTTCAACAAAGGCGGTGTATTTGTTTTGAATTTCGCCCACTTGAGTAATTAGTCGGTTATAAGCAATGGTGGCAGGAATTGCTGCAAATAGACCAAATGCAGTCGCAATTAACGCCTCAGCAATACCAGGTGCAACAATTGAAATAGTTGCCTGCTTGACAGAAGCCAGTCCAATAAACGAATGCATAATACCCCAAACCGTACCAAATAAGCCGATATAAGGACTCGATGATGCAATCATAGCTAGCACACTCAATCCGTGGTCTAGACGATCCACTTCATTGTTAACAGCTGTATTCATTGAACGATACGCGCGCTCTGAATTAATCACTAAGGCTTGATTAGAAGTCGATGTTGTATGAGTAAATTCTCCATAACCTGCGCCAAAAATATGCTCCATTGGCGAACGATTAGACACTTGATCTGGAATTTGACCATGTAATATTGACAAATCTGTGTCTGACAAAAAATTATTATGAAAACTCTTGATATCTTTGCTAGCATCCATTAAAGTTTTTTTCTTAGACATGATAACTGTCCAAGAATAAATACTCATTAACACTAAAACAAGCATAATCACTTGCACAACAAAACCTGCGCTGATAATTAAGCTAAAAATTGATAAACTACTGTCCATTTATTTTCTCCAGAATGTCGCTTAGAATGGCGCATGGTTTAAACTTTTTCGCATCCAAACAAGCAACGGTAACTTGTGCCTCAAATAATACCTTATTTTGCTTAAGGTCCGTTATTTTCTGAGAAAAAATCAAACTTGCATGGCGAGATTTTTCTACCTGGGTGTAAACTACTAACATATCATTAAATCTGGCAGGTAGTAGGTGCTCAGCTTTCAGTGATCTAACCACAAAGATTACTCCTTGGCTTTCAATCAACTGACCTTGCTCAAAGCCCATATTTAGGCTACTCTTAAAGCGTTTACTGCTAATTATTAACCAAAATATCTGGAACTATCGTATTTGAGGTTGCGTACATTCCTCAAAAACGTCTTGTCATCTGGTTTTTTATCGAGTATTTTTAAACATCTTTGTGCAAATATAGAATTATTTTTAGCAGCTTTTTTAAGCCAGTATAAAGCTTTATCCCAATCAGGACTTTGGCACAGATAATTATCAATTGATGAATGGTAATCTTATCGGGCAAAAGTAATATCTCGATAGAGCAATTTGGATTAATGCTCTAGCTGATTACGATGGTAATATTATTGAGTTTTTATCAGCTAAGCCAAATGGTAAATGCGTAACACTAAGATCATTCCTTAATCAAAAGAATAAACACTCAAAGTTAAAGAAATCTATGGATGATTGTATTTATATAGGCGAATCTTGATTCAATTCACAAAAATATATATACTTATCTGCAATAAATAATCAATAGGAACATATGGGCGACTCTTATAATTTATCTAGCATTCTAGAAAAAACACCTGATTTCATTGCTAACTTGCAAGTGAGCGGCATAGAAATTGGTTTTGATGTTTTAACGGCTATAGTGCTATTTTTTACAATGTTTGGATATTTCATATCTTCCAGCAAAGATAGAGTGCAAAAACGCGATATTGAAATTGGAAAAAGTATCGATATACTTATTGGGCACATAGATTTATTGAATGATATCAAGTCTAAAATTGACAAAAGAACCAAGCACAACCCTTTAGATCTTGCCCTACTTGAATCACAAACATCAAAAATAAAAAATTATCTTGCTTATAAATTTTCACTATCTTTGACGAAGTGGCTAAAACAAAGAGATGTTATAAAGGCGCTTCAAGATATCAATTCACTTGAAATTGCACTTTCAAACATCATAAACGATGCGCAATCTTGTACTGACAACCCTGATGATGTAGACACTCTTGTCAAAAATATTGACAATATCAATAATGATATTTTGAATTTGGTTAATTTATTTTTAGATGAAGATAAATTTTTCTATCTCCAAAGCCTAAATAAAAATAGCTCTATTTTTTATAAAATTCTTACTGATGCACACTACGAAACCGTAACCTTTCTTACTAAATTTCAAGCTAGCATTCGCAATAGATACGTTCTTTTTCTTATTTTTCTCACTCCGCCCGCAGTACTTATGTCTGTCAGTTCAAATCCATTTGAAATTTCCGGCTTGGCTGATAATATTGTCGCAGACGGTTATCAAACTTACTTTAAGTTAGCGCTGGCTATTTTATTTATATACACATCAATAGGCATCTACAAGGCAGACCTAACGTTCAACTTTAAAAAAACTGGAAGCATGTTAATCGGTGGAGTTATTCGCCTAATTTTCATGCTAGCCTGTATATGGTACTATGTAATGGGAGTAGGCACTTTTAGCATGCTTCTTGACGATCTGAACATTCCTATAATCAGCGGATTATGGTCGGCTATTGCACTATTAGTGATGATCTATTATATTTTCAAATGGTTTAAGAAAGAATAGAATTTGGTAGCAGTTTTTAAAAACACCGCTCACATTGAAAATTCCTATTTTTATCAAAAAAAACTAGCAAGGAAAATACAAACTTTATTTATTATAGTTTTTGGTCTTGCTCACTGTGCCATTCTCATTACACTAAGTATGCACGCCAACTGTTGCATGAAATTTACTGGGATGATATCTTGGATAGAAAAAAAAGATCAAATCATTAATTGCCTGAAATTTTCCATTAACAAAATTTGTTGTCCGAATCTGAACACCTGGCTTACCATCTATTTCCACTTCAGATATTTTTAGACCTTCCATATTCCACAATACAGATAAGCCAGCTAATTTACCTTCATCGTAACACTTTTGTGACTTCCTGTTGTTATTCTTATACCAGGCAATATGAATTCCATACTGACCTCCCTTTAAATAGCTGCCTTCTTCCACATTGATACCATCACTATGCTAAATAGTATGAATTCTAGTTTTAGCACCCTTGGAGGCCGTCTTACCTTAATTTGTTAATCCTATTTCCTCTTGTACCAACGAGGCTTCATAGTCCAGTTAGAGATATCGCCATTGAATTTAGATCTATTGAACATAGCATTCATATTCGTTACATTGGACACGTCCCACTTGGAGATATCACCGTTGAATTTAGAGCTAGAGAACATCCCCCCCGTATTCTTCACCTTAGATACATCCCACTTGGAGATATCACCGTTGAATTTAGAGTTACGGAACATAGAACTCATATCCGTCACCTTAGATACATCCC
>JAOMMB010000015.1 GCA_028352435.1 Candidatus Thioglobus sp.
CTGATCAAAAAATACAAGCCAATAATATTAACCACTCTCTAGACAAAAATTTATTCTCTAGTTTTGTAGTCATTCTAATTGTGGCTTATTTTACTGCAGGCGTTGGCATGGTTGTCCAAGGCACCTTCCTGCCTACTATTATTCAGTCCTTACCAGGGTTGGAATCTTTTGCTGGGTTTACTTGGTTATTAGTGGGTTTGGCTGGCATACCCTCTTCGATAATCTGGATGCGTTTGGCGCACAAATATGGCAATGTAAATATTATTATTATTGCCATGATTATTCAAATTATTGGGATTTTGATTCCTACCCTCAGTAGCAACCTTTATCTTAATTTATTATCGGGCATTTTATACGGTGGCACATTTGTAGGATTGGTGGCATTATTTATGCATTTAGGTGGCAAACTTGCTGGCAAAAATCCAGTCATGCTAATGGGTGCACTTACTACTGCTTATGGCATAGGGCAAGTTGGTGCGCCTTTATATGCCGTAACCTTAACAGACCAATCAGGTGATTATAATCAAGCACTGTACGTTACCGCTATCATTGTATTTAGCGGAGTGATTATGCTACTGGCAACTAAAATATTCAACATTAAACACCTTCACCCTTAGCTTTAGTCGTACAATAAAAAATAACAACTCAAAAAGGGTTAATCAATGAACTCTAAACTTAACGAAAAAGCTCTGGCGATCTCTTTAGGGGTTTTATGGTCGTTAGCAATTTTATCTTTATCAATTATTGCCATAATGTCTGAGAATTATCTACATAATGTTGTTGAATTCTTTTCAAGTATTTACCTTGGCTATTCATTAAGTTTTACTGGCATTTTAATAGGCATGGTATGGGCATTTATTGATGCTGCGATTGGCGGCTGGCTCTTGGCATGGCTATATAACAAACTGGCGAAATAAAGCTCTAGATGAGTATTTCCTAAAACCTTAAGCCCTTGACCATAGATGTATTTTATTTTGTTGAGTTAAGCAATGCTTGCACGAAAAAAAAAAGCTTCACCAAAAAGTAAAGCTTTCATTAAAACATGTTGATTATATTAAGCAACATCCATATTCATATCTGCGCCCAATTCCTTTGCTGAAATAGTTCTATCAACTTCCTGCTCAAGATCTGTAATACGCTTTTCCAATACAGAAACAATATGCTCACGAGTATGTTGATGTTCAATATTAGTATTTGTCATATCAAGACAATGTTTAATTGACTGCAACTCTTCAAGTAGATTCTCTTTACCAATTTTCATAACATTTCTCCTTTTTATAAAACTTCAATTTAATTATATAACAAATTTATTGTACAAAAAATAATTTATTGTACAAAAAATATAAGAATTTACAAAAATAGCGTATTATTTAAATATATATTCTTTATAAGAAAAATATGAAAAATAAAATTATTACTTTATTGTTATTTATATTAAGCTCTTCAAGCTCTGCATTATCAATTGGAGACTATGCTCCAAATTTTTCACTTCCAGATCAAAATGGTGAATTTAAATCACTTAAACAGCATCGCAATAACTGGGTTATTATTTATTTTTATCCAATGGATGATACGCCTGGGTGCACAACAGAAGCTTGCAGCTTTAGAGATGCAACTGATCATATTATTGCTAAGAACGCAGTAATATATGGTGTTAGTATCGATAGCGTAGAGTCACATAAAAAGTTTTCTAAAAAATATACTTTGCCTTTCTCATTATTATCAGATATTAATGGAGAAGTGTCTAAAAATTACGATTCTTTAGGAAGTTTTTTAACTTGGAAAGTTGCTATTAGAAATACTTTTATTATTAATCCAGCTGGCATAATTGTTAAAAAATATACTGATGTTAACCCTAAAAAACATGCACAAGAAGTTCTAAAAGATTTAATGACCCTTCAATCAAACAATTAAAGAAAGGTATTAACTTATCACGCTCAATTCTAGCTTCATCTAAACATCTTGTAGATATTTATGCATTAAGCTTTATAAAATTTTACTAACATAGTTGTATAACAAACAAATGAAATAAGCCTCTAGCAAGGTATAATCAAATTTATATTAAAAACGTAGGTTATCTACATGTCGGGCAACTCTTTTGGAAAATTATTTACAATAACCACTGCGGGCGAATCTCATGGTGAGGCATTGGTGGGCATTGTTGATGGTTGCCCGCCTGGTATGGACTTATGTGAAGCTGATCTTCAAGGTGATCTTGATTTAAGAAAGCCTGGCACTTCTCGCCACACTACTCAGCGCCGAGAAGAAGATTTGGTCAAAATATTATCAGGCACTTTCGAAGGTAAAACTACGGGCATGCCGATCGCACTAATTATTCAAAACACCGATCAACGCTCGAAAGATTATGGCAATATTGCCAATACCTTTCGCCCAGGGCATGCTGATTATACTTATGAACAAAAATATGGCTTTAGAGATTATCGTGGTGGCGGGCGCTCGTCTGCTCGAGAAACTGCCATGCGAGTTGCCTGTGGCGGTATCGCTAAAAAATATCTAAAAGAAACACAGGGTATTGAAATTAAAGGCTATTTAAAGCAACTTGGCCCTATTGAAGCTGAAATTCTTGATTGGTCTGAAGTACATAACAATCCATTCTTTTGTCCTGATGCTAGCAAAATTACAGAGCTAGAAAATTACATGGATGCATTAAGAAAATCTGGCGACTCTATTGGTGCTCGCATCAACATAGTAGCTACAAATATGCCAGTCGGACTAGGTGAGCCTATCTTTGATCGACTAGAAGCAGATGTTGCCCATGGGATGATGAGTATTAACGCAGTTAAAGCTGTTGAAATTGGTGCAGGGTTTGAATCAGTTACTCAAAAAGGTACTGAGCATCGTGATGCTATTAGTATTGATGGTTTTAAATCTAACCATGCAGGTGGCGCACTTGGTGGCATTAGCTCGGGACAAGACTTACTGGTATCTATAGCACTTAAGCCAACTTCAAGCTTACGCTTACCTATTGAAAGTATCGACAAAGAAGGTAACCCGATTGAAGTTATCACTAAAGGTCGCCATGATCCTTGTGTTGGTATTCGCGCTACTCCTATTGCTGAGGCTATGCTTGCAATAACAGTTATGGATCATGTGATGCGTCATCGTGCACAAAATGCTGATGTTAAATCTGCAACACCTGTTGTACCTGGCTCTATCTTATAGTCACAACTTACTTTAAATTTACTTACAAGGAAAAAAATGTTGTTTTCATTGATTAACAAATACGCCCCTATTAACGCCAAGAATGATTTTTTATCAGGCTTAACAGTTGCCCTGGCCCTTGTACCTGAAGCGGTCGCTTTTGCATTATTAGCAGGTGTCGGTCCATTAGTTGGCTTATATGCTGCTTTTACTATTGGCTTGGTTACTTCAATTATCGGTGGACGACCTGGCATGATTTCTGGTGCAACTGGTGCAATCGCTGTTGTTATTGGAACACTTGTTGCACAGCATGGTGTTGAGTATTTATTCGCAGCAGTTATCATGACTGGCCTAATTCAAATCGCGTTTGGCGTCTTGAAAATGGGTAAATTTATTCGCCTTGTTCCTCATCCAGTTTTCCTAGGCTTTGTTAATGGCTTAGCTATGGTTATTTTTATTGCACAAATCAAGCAATTTAAAATTGGAGATGACTGGATTACCGGCACACCACTCGTTATTATGCTTGTCATTATTGCTGGCACCATGGCCATCATTCATTTCTTACCTAGATTCACCAAAATCGTGCCTTCTACATTAGCAGCCATTATTATTGGAAGTGTTGCAGCTATTTGGATGGGTTTAGATACAAGAACAGTTGGTGACATTGCTTCAATTAAAGGTGGCCTACCTATTTTCCATATTCCGGATGTTGGCGGTCTAAGTTGGGAGATGATTGAAATTGTCTTTCCATATGCGATAGTCATGGCTCTTGTTGGCCTGATTGAAAGCTTACTAACGCTTAACTTAATTGACGATTTAACTGGAACTGTTGGGCAGCCCAATAAAGAATCTATCGCTCAAGGTGTTGCTAACTCTGTAACTGGCTTGTTTGGCGGTATGGGTGGTTGTGCCATGGTTGGACAAAGTTTAATCAATATCAAATCTGGTGGACGTGGCCGACTTTCAGGCGTTGTTGCTGCTCTTGTACTGCTTATGTTTATTCTATTTTTATCTAAATATATTGAGATGATTCCAATTGCAGTACTGATTGGCGTGATGTTCATGGTGGTGATCGGTACTTTTGAATGGTGTACTTTCCGTCTATTCGGAAAAGTACCAATGCCGGATGTTATTACCGGACTGTCAGTTGCTATTATTACTGTACTTACTGATAACTTAGCATTAGCTGTTATTGTGGGTGTTATTATGTCAGCACTGACTTTCGCTTGGGAGTCTTCAAGCAAGATTCATGCTGATAAATCAACCAATGAAGATGGTGCTACAAGTTATAAACTTAATGGCTCTTTATTTTTTGGCTCTATAGATAGCTTTCATTCGCTGTTTACACCAGCTGAAGATGCAAACGATGTTTATATAGATTTTAACAACTCTAAAGTGATGGACCATTCAGCCATTCAAGCAATTGATAAGCTTGCAGTTCGTTATAAGAAAATCGGTAAAACGCTTCACCTTCAACATCTGAGTGCTGAATGTCGATTACTATTAAAAACGGCCAGAAACTTGGTTGAAGTTAATATCTTAGAAGATCCAAAATATCATGTGGCTGACGACAAACTAGCTTAATCAAACTATTGACTAATGCCTTTTTTTGATTTATATTAATCTTCTATGAATTTATTTATTATTTAAGGAAATATAGATATGAAAAAAACTCTACTAATAGCGATGCTTATATCAAGCAGTGTCATAGCTCATCAGTCATTTCATAATTATTCGCCTAGTCATGGCCTTAATAACAATTTTTGGTCAAATTTCAATAGACAGTTTCAGCAATTTGACAACGGAATACGTACTGTTCAAAATCAAAATGCGATTACTACGCAAACTAAGCGATATTTTGATGATCAATCTAATCACTACATGATTGAAATAAAAGTGAAAGGATTGGCTAAAGAAAATTTAGATATCACCACTAGAAATAACATGGTTTATATCAGTGGACGTGTGCAAATATCTGAGAAAACAGCTAACAGTTCTCGCACTTCATCGAGTAAATTCTCGCAATCTTATTCATTACCAAATGATGCGGATACAGATAATATTAACGCTGAATTCAAAAGTGGACTCTTAACTGTCTCTATTCCAAAACTAGAAAAAGCTAAACCCTTGGTAAACAAAATTACTATTCAGTAGATCGTTTATTTACCTTTTTCGTCACCCCAAAGCAACTTATGCATTTGTACTTGCATGCGCACATTAAGCTGAGCTTCAAGAATCCAATCGGCTAATTGAGTTGGTGTTATTTGATCAAACACAGGGGAGAATAAAACGCCAGCTTGAGTTGGATATTGACTTAGAATATCAACACTCCAATCAAAATCATGGCGCGATCCAATGACAAATTTAAGCTGATCTTTTGCTTGAAGTTTTGCAACATTACTGTATAGGTTTTTATCCACTTCATTTGAACAAGGTGTCTTAATATCCATCACGATAGAAACGCCTGGATTGATCTGTTCAATATCAATACTGCCACTAGTTTCTAATGAGACTTTATAGTTATTTTTAATCAAAGTATCTAATAAAACATAGCAATTAATTTGTGCCAACGGCTCTCCGCCTGTCACACAAACATATCGAGTGTTATATTGGCCAACTTCAGCCATAATTGTATCGATACTAATTAGGTTGTTGCCTTTAAAAGCATACTCAGTATCACAATAAGTACAGCGCAGTGGGCAACCTGTTAGGCGAATAAAGATACTAGGCAAGCCCACTTCTCTAGCCTCACCTTGTAGTGAATAGAAAATTTCAGTAATGTTTAAATCGGTATTCATAAGGCTGTTTTAAATTGAGAGTCTTTTAAGTTTTTTATTTGATTACGGACATCTGCAGCGCGTTCAAATTCTAAGTCACTTGCCAGTTTATACATCTGCTTTTCTAATGATTTTATTTCTTTAGCAAGTTGTACGGGAGACAATTTAACTAATATTTGTTCACCTGTATCCTCATCCAATTCTATGCTGGTTAGGTCAGTTTCTAAGATGTTAATAATCGGCTTTAAAATACCTCTAGGAGTGATGTTATTATCCTTATTATGTTGTTGCTGTTTTTCACGCCTTCTATTTGTCTCATCCATGGCTTTTTTCATCGACTTGGTGATTCGATCAGCATATAAGATTGCCTTACCATTAACATTTCTAGCCGCTCTACCCATGGTTTGAATCAGCGATCTTTCAGAGCGTAAAAACCCTTCTTTGTCTGCATCCAATATCGCCACTAAAGACACCTCTGGTATATCTAATCCCTCTCTGAGTAAATTAATACCTACTAAAACATCAAATACGCCAAGACGTAAATCTCGAATAATTTCTACTCGCTCAACCGTATCAATATCAGAGTGCAGGTATCGAACTTTAACCCCATGCTCATTTAAATATTCACTAAGCTGCTCGGACATCTTTTTGGTTAATGTTGTCACTAAAACTCGATCGCCCACTTTAACACGCTTGTTAATTTGGCTAAGTAAATCATCCACTTGAGTGCCAACTGGCCTCACTTCAATTTCAGGATCTAATAGTCCAGTTGGGCGAACCAGCTGCTCTGCAATCGTAGTAGAAACATCAAGCTCATATTGTGCAGGGGTAGCCGATACTAAAATACACTGATGAATACGCTCTTCAAATTCGTTGTACTTTAATGGACGATTATCCAGCGCAGAAGGCAGACGAAATCCAAATTCTACTAGGGTTGTTTTACGCGCCCTATCGCCTTTATACATGCCACCAATTTGGCTAACTGTAACGTGTGACTCATCCAAAATGACTAAGGAATTTTCAGGCAAATAATCTAGTAAAGTAGGTGGTGGATCGCTCGGCTTACGCGAAGACAAATAACGTGAATAGTTTTCAATGCCATTACAATATCCTAACTCGCGCATCATTTCAATATCCATATGTACGCGCTGAGTAAGGCGCTGCTCTTCCACAAGCTTATTTAAAGATAGCAACTCCCCACGACGATCTTTGAGCTCAGCCTTGATATCATCTAGCATATTTAAGATCTTAGATTTTGGCGTCACATAATGCGTTTGAGGATAAACAGTAATACGTTGTAATGACTTGAGTCTTTCACCTGTTAAAGGGTCAAACCAATACAATCTTTCAATTTCTTCATCAAACATTTCAACACGCAGCGCTCGCTCTTCAGAGTCTGCTGGAAAAATGTCAATCACTTCACCTTTAACTCTAAAACTCCCTCTAAGCAAGGTCACATCATTGCGTGTATATTGCATTTGAGTAAGGCGAGATAATATTTCTCTTTGATTAGAAATCTCACCGACACTTAAATGTAGCAACATCGACATGTAACTTTCAGGGTCGCCTAAACCATAAATAGCTGAAACGCTAGCAATAATGATTACATCATCACGCTCTAAAAGAGATTTGGTAGCAGATAGACGCATCTGCTCAATTTGCTCATTAATTGATGAGTCTTTTTCAATAAATGTATCAGAGGCAGGCACATAGGCCTCGGGCTGATAATAATCATAATATGAAACAAAATATTCCACCGCATTATTTGGGAAAAATTCTTTCATTTCTGCATACAACTGGGCGGCCAAAGTCTTGTTAGGCGCCATAATAAGGCTGGGACGCTGGGTTTGTTTGATCACGTTTGCCAAGGTAAAAGTCTTACCTGAGCCTGTAACACCTAGCAAGGTCTGAAATTTCTCACCCGCATTTACACCATCAACCAGCGCCTTGATAGCACCGGGCTGGTCTCCACTTGGAGAAAATTTAGATTCTAGTTGAAATTTCTTACCCACTACTTGTATTTTTTCATTAACATAAACCCTCAATTTTAATCTATTTTTAATAAAAAATCATGCCAGAGTTCCTTTCTAGAAGAGTTCAAAAAGTTAAGCCTTCAGCCACTCTTGCAGTCACTGCAAAAGCCAATGAATTAAAGTCTCAGGGTATTCAAATTGTACCAATGGGATCAGGTGAACCAGATTTCGATACGCCGATTAATATCCAGAAAGCCGCTATTGAAGCTATCCATAATGGTCAAACTCGATACACTGCAGTTGACGGTACGCCCGCTTTAAAGCAAGCTATTATTGATAAATTTAAACGTCAGAATAATCTGGACTATACAGATACGCAAGTGATGGCATCTTCGGGTGGTAAGCAGGTTTTTTATAATTTGTGTCAAGCTGTACTTGATAAAGGCGATGAAGTTATCATTCCTTCCCCTTATTGGGTGAGCTACCCTGATATGGTGATTTTGGCTGATGCCACACCAATCGTGGTGGAAACTGGCTTAGAGCAAGATTTTAAAATCACCCCTAAACAGTTAGAGCAAAGCATTACTGATAAAACCAAACTTTTTATTATTAATAGCCCTTCCAATCCTACCGGTGCAGTTTATTCAAAAGACGAACTACAAGCCTTGGCAGATGTACTGATTAACTATCCCAAAGTACTTGTTATTACCGATGATATCTATGAGCATATTCGCTGGGGAAATGACGACTTTATTAATATTGTCATGGCAGAGCCTAAATTAAAAGATCGAACTATTATTCTTAACGGTGTCTCTAAAGGTTACGCCATGACAGGCTGGCGTATTGGTTATGGCGCAGGCCCAGAAGCTATCATTAAGGCCATGAAAAAGATTCAAGGCCAATCAACCTCTAATCCTTGTTCTATTGCACAAGCAGCAGCCTTAGAGGCGCTAAATGGCGATCAAAGTATCATTGATACAATGGTTAGCGCATTTGAAGAGCGTCATGAATACATTGTGAATGCATTAAATGCTATTGATGGTGTTGAATGCCCAAGATCTCAAGGTGCTTTTTATTCTTTTCCAAGAGTTGAAGGCTTGATCAAGCGCCTAGGTCTTAAGGATGATGTAGAGTTTTCTACCTATTGCCTAGAAAAACTTAATATTGCACTTGTGCCTGGCTCTGCCTTTGGCGCATCGGGCTACGTGAGATTTTCATTTGCCACTAGCATGGATAACATTAAACAAGCAGTAGAAAAGTTAGCTAGCGTTTAATTAATTAGTAAGCAAAAAAAACCTCCACAGATGAATATCTGTGGAGGTTTTTTTTATAAAGGCTCTTTTAGTTATTTATCATTAAAAGATGGTGCTAATTATTTAATGATCTTATTTTAAGGCTTCTTTTATGTCTCTTCTATCTACATAAGCCGTGCTATTTTTCATTTCATTCACTAGATCTTTGTGTTGCGCTGGAACAATAAAAGAATCATCAGTCACCAAACAAGGGATCTCTTTCTTAGTAAGCTCCATAATCACTTCAAAAGCAATATCTGAACCCCAACAGCTAATAAAATCACCATAAGTATTGCCTTTGTTGAAGTGACTAACCACCAAAGAGTGTTTATCTAAAATAGCTTGAGCTATATCTGTCGGCTTCGTATTTCTTTTAAATTCAATATACTCATCATGTTGTTTAACATCTTCTTCTTTAGAATTTTTAACTTCCAAAACTTTTTTCTTATAAAAGTTTAAAACCGAATGAGCAGCACCTTTAGGTGTTTTACTGCTTTGCATAAAAGATGAAAAACTCTTGACTATATGCATAGGCACAACCACCTCATCTACCGATATAAAGTAAGGATCATCCTTATGAGGATAAGCCGCTCCAGTAATTACTTGATACATGGCATTAAGGTTGGTCGCATCTATATCTATCTCAATAGTAGGCTCGCCATTAATAGTCACATTCTCTTTGAATTTTGATGAAAGATTAGTCCATGGCGCTGTTATCTTTCCGCCAAAAGCAAATTCCATATTTTCATGAGTTGATTGTTGTTCAATAAATTCTCTTTGAACGGTGAACCTCTTAAAAACTTTGTTTTCACTGCCATCATCGTTCAATAATGCAATTCTACAACCATTTAAAAGCTGATCATATTGTCTTACTCGTTCACCCAGCCATTTTGAATACTTGGTGTCTTTAAAATCAACATAAACGGTGCGACCATTTTGTTTTCTAGACTCTCTAAGTGATATGTAAGAGCCAACCGTTTTGTCAATTGAGTTATCTGACCAACCAGTGTCCTTAAACCACTGAATAAGCTTATCAGTAGACTCCATAGTAGTCATCGTGCCTTCGCTAGGATTGCCTATCACTTGTACAATATATCCTGCAATCTTTAGCTTATCCAAAGAGTTATTGATAGCGCCACACTCTATGTTCAATGGATTGTATTTCACGCCACCTAAAGACTGAATTCTACGAGAAACAACGACCTTATTTTTGCCATTCACATATAGGTTACATAAAAGTATTCTAAGACCCTTCTTCTGGTGTCTATCTTGAAGGTCAATTTGTTTTCCCAGACTATGCGCAAGCTGCTCTAGATGAGGCGTGCTAACGTGTAAAAATAGGTCTAGTTTTGGCATATGGGGCATAATTTTTTTTAGTTAAAATTAAAGAGGACACATGATAGCTTATTTACTATCACTCACTTTTTTTTATTAGAAAGTTTGGTGTTAAAACCTTGGTTTTTATTTTTTACAGAAATACGATGATGAAAATCATTATTATTTTTTCGTAAAGGTTTTGATCTTGGCGAATTTCCAGCTCTAGAATAAGGTACTAAATGCTCATCGCCATCACCTATTAAATCACTGCGTCCCATTTTCTTAAGAGCCTGTCGCAATACATCCCAATTTTCAGAATCATGGTAGCGTAAAAAAGCTTTGTGCAATTTTCGTTGTTGCCCGCTACGTGGTGTTTTGACTGATTCTGACCCTCGGGTAATTTTCTTAAGTGGGTTTAATTCAGTATGATACATAGCTGAAGCTATCGCCATAGGCGTAGGAATAAAAGCCTGCACTTGATCTGGTTTAAAATCATTACTCTTCAACCAAAGCGCTAGATTTAGCATATCTTCATCACTAGTTCCAGGGTGTGAAGAAATAAAATAAGGAATAAGATATTGCTCTTTACCCGCTTGTTTGGAATAGCGATCAAACAGCTTCTTAAACTGATGATAAGAGCCAATACCAGGCTTCATCATTTTTGACAAAGTATTATCTTCAGTATGTTCAGGAGCAATCTTTAATCGGCCACCAACATGGTGAGTAACCAACTCTTTGATATATTCAGGATCACGAACAGCAAGATCATAGCGCAAACCTGAGGCAATAAATATTCGCTTAATACCTTTTAGTTTTCGCGCACGTCGATACAATTTAGTAAGTGGCTTATGATCAGTCCCTAGGTTTGGACAAATACCAGGATAGACACAAGAAAGACGACGACAGGCAGCTTCTATTTTTGTATCCTTACATTGAAGGCGATACATATTTGCTGTTGGGCCACCAAGATCTGAAATATTACCTTTAAAATCATCAATATTATCACGAATAGTCTCGATTTCACGAATCACTGAATCCTCTGAACGACTTTGAATAATGCGCCCTTCATGCTCAGTAATCGAGCAAAAAGTACATCCACCAAAACAACCACGCATAATATTAATCGAAAAACGAATCATGTCATAGGCAGGAATTTTTAAATCACCATAAGAAGGATGCGGCTTGCGCGTATAAGGCAATTCAAACACACTATCAAACTCTTCCATTGAT
Source organism: Candidatus Thioglobus sp. (assembly GCA_028352435.1). Taxonomy (GTDB): domain Bacteria; phylum Pseudomonadota; class Gammaproteobacteria; order PS1; family Pseudothioglobaceae; genus Thioglobus_A. The sequence continues at coordinate 11,752 of JAOMMB010000015.1, forward strand.
AAAGGAATTGGTGGCGGATTTAACCAAACATCACGCTCACCATGGCGTTGCACAAGAGCGCGTGCATTACCTGGATTGGTTTCTAAATGAAAAACACGTGACGTATGCGCATATAGATAACGATCTTTTGCTACCTGCTCAAAAGAAGGTAGGCGGATAACAGTATTCTCCCTCTTTAGTCCTTTAGTGCGGTGATCAAAATCGATAACCTGCACTGCTCCTTGATTAGGGTCAATCTTAATAGGCATAGCCTGATTATTCTTATCGCCACAACCCTGCTTATCTTTGGCAGATGTGTCTGCATAAGGGTCTGTTTGTGGGTGAACTAAACTCTTATCAGCATCAATTTCACTTGAATCTAGTACCGTCCAACCCTCAGGAATTCCTTGGCGCATAAATGCTGTGCCACGAATATCAGTCATTTTCTTAATATCTTCGCCTGCTGCAACTCGATGCGCTATCTCAACCACGGCGCGTTCAGCATTACCAAAAAGTAGTAAATCAGCTTTAGAATCAGGAAGAATAGAACGGCGAATGGTTTGTGACCAATGATCATATTGAGCAATACGCCTTAAACTAGCTTCAATACCACCAATAATAACAGGAATACCTTTGTAAGCTTCTTTGGCACGCTGAGTATAGACAGTAGTTGCACGATCAGGGCGTTTGCCTGCCATGGCACCTGCAGTGTAGGCATCATCAGAACGCGGTCTTTTTTCAGCGGTGTAATGATTCACCATAGAATCCATATTGCCCGATGCAACAGCGAAAAATAAATTAGGCTTTCCTAGCTGGCGAAAAGCATCTGCAGAATGCCAATCAGGTTGAGAGATAATCCCCACTCTAAACCCCTGAGATTCTAGCAAACGACCAATAATCGCCATACCAAAACTAGGGTGATCTACATACGCATCACCTGTAACGATAATAATATCGCAACAATCCCATTCCAAGTCATCCATCTCTTTTCGAGACATAGGAAGCAATGGTGCAGGAACAAGCCCTTTTTTATGAGGCCAAAATTTTGGGTAAGAGTGAAGGTCTTTAGGGGGTAACGACATGACGCTAAATTATACAGCAACAGGCATATGGTTTAATAATCGTAAAACTCATTTTTAAGCCTTTTTTATTGTTTATTTTTTAATAACTAGTACAGCTAAATTTACCATCCCAACCCTCTTGGCAGCTTTTTGTTAGGGGTGTTTCATTAAATTTTTCATTCATATCATTTTGCATATTTAGCTTTTGCATGCCTTTAGAAAAGTACTTAGCTTTCTGCTCTTTGTCAGCTGTTACATGCCACATAAGCCCTCCTTCTGAGCACGATGACAACAAAGGTGTAATTAAACATATCAATAGAAACTTTTTAGTATTAATTTTTATCATATCTTTTCTTAATAGATTAGCCAAACAGTATCATTCTTATTTTATACTTTAATCATTGACTGAATAAGTACGGGCAATAAAAGTCACTAATCTAGGATTAAAGCGCTATTATTTCTTATTGCAGTCCCAATGCGTATCGCCGTAGTCAATATATCTACAAGTATTATATTTAGAAAATCTCTCTTTCCATTTTCTACTAGGATCAAAATTTCTTTTGTCTTCGTAATACATTCCTATTGCTTGTACAGCATAACAAGGGTTCGACTGAATTAATAATTTAAGCTCTTCTTTTGTCATAATAAGAATCTCCTGTTTATTAACCTACTGTACTCTCAACTAAACTTATTATCAAGATAAGAATGCCCATCCTCCTATAAGCTATTAAAAAATAGCCTTAAATAGTTCAAAACAAGAAAAAAATCATATTTAATATTTCCAAAGCTCAAATTGATTCCAGTCTTTTTCAGCAAGCCCTATTGTGCTAGCACGTGCATCTGGATTTTCATAAGCTTTCTTAATCCAGTATTTTGCTTTACTTAAATCTTTAAGCTCGCCTGTACCATTGGCATATATCACACCTAAGTTGTGTTGAGCTTTAGCAAAACCTTGATCAGCAGCTTTTTGATACCATTTCACTGCTTGCTTACCATCCTTAAGTACACCATTGCCGTTACCATTATCATACATCAAACCTAAGTTATATTGGGCTTTAGCATGACCCCGGTCAGCAGCTTTTTGATAATATTTCCAAAGCTCAAGTTGATTCCAGCCTTGATCAGCTAGCCTTAAAGTCCTAGTAGATGCATCTGGATTTTCATAAGCTTTATTAATCCAGTATTTTGCTTTACTTAAATCTTTAAGCTCGCCTGTGCCATTGGCATATACCACACCTAAGTTGTATTGGGCTTTAGCAAAACCTTGATCAGCAGCTTTTTGATACCATTTCACTGCTTGTTTATCATCCTTAAGCACACCATTGCCATTGTCATGCATCAAACCTAAATTATATTGGGCTTTAGCATAACCCTGGTCAGCTAATGGCTGCCATTCCTTCAAAGCAGTCTTGTAATCGCCTCCGGTAGCCGCATCCCAGCCGTCACTAAAATCAGCATAAGCAGTACTACCAAATGTAGTTAAAAACACAGTTGCAATTAATATCGTTATTTTCTTTATCATCAAACAATCCTCTCAATTAATTTCTTATCAAAAAAGCCCTGCTCATCAGTAATAATAACACCTGTCTTTGAATGATCTGCTTTAAAAATAGTATATAAATAGTTTTTATTTAGTGAGTATTGTAAGGCAAATTAAAGGATATAAATATAAAAACAATTAGCTTATTCAGAATATTTAACAAGGCAATACACCAGAAATAACTACAAATAATTAAAACTTGGCCTCTCAGTGGTCTCCAATACTTTTTCAAGCAGACGTAAAAAAACCCGCATTTCTGCAGGTTTTGATATAAAAAGCTTACATGAAGCCATTATTAATGTGGCTCCTCGAGGTGGGCTCGAACCACCGACAAACGGATTAACAGTCCGTTGCTCTACCAGCTGAGCTATCGAGGAATAAAACTGAAATTATAACGGCTTTTTAAATTGAGTCAATCTAAAAGGCTGTTATTTTGTGTATTTATTTTTAATTAGCTGGTGCAGGAAAACCATTGCCAGTAGTGGGCGAATAGCCTAAGTGACCTTTTTGGCCATAACCTTCAAAACGACCGTTACCACGAGCTTTGCCATAGCCGTCTAATTGGCCTTTGTAATAAGCATCTGCGTTGCCTTTAGTGTAGCCTTCTGCATAGCCAACGCCGCGCGCTTCTACCTCTGTAGTGTACTTGCTGTCAGCACGGGCATAGCCCTTGTTTGAGGTCTTATTTTTATTTTTATAATAGAAGCCCCAGTCTGCATCGTTGGTCATGTCATTCATGTTGCTTAACGGACCCCAGTTTTGAGCGCCGTTAAAAGGGCCCAAGTTAGTAGCACCATTAAATGGATTAAACTCTGATCCGGAATCAAAAGGACCAAAATTTGAACCACCACTAAATGGATTAAAGCTAGTACCGGCATTCATTGGATTCCAAGCACCCATAAATCCGTTATTAGAAGACGTGTTGTTATTATCCCACGGCATCCATGGTTCAGCACTGACTACTGATGACACCAATAAAATTAAACTAAATAGTGTGTTTTTCATAATGTTCATATCGATACCCCATTATCTCTATAAAAAATTTCAATAAACATATTATACACAAATTATATTATAACATTATAATATAATTTATAAAAGACGAAAAAAAGGGTGCAAAGCACCCTTTCTTAACTATTAACTATGTAAGTTAATTAATTATTGAGCTGCTGCTGGAGCTTGATTACGTGAATCTGCTGCAGAGTTAGCTTGAGCATCAGCATAACCTTTAGCATATGCATCAGCAATACCATTAGCAAAACCATCAGCTGCGCCTTTAGCGTATGCATCAGCAATACCTTTAGCATTAGCATCAGCAGTACCAGCGTACTGACCGTCAGTTGTTGCATTAGACGTATTCTTTGTAGAATTTTTATTGTCGTAATAGAAGCCCCAATCAGAATCATTGTTCATGTTGTTGTTGTTCGCAAATGGACCCATGTTTTGAGCGCCACTAAAAGGACCCATATTTGAACCACCGTTGAAAGGACCCATGTTCTGGCCGCCAGTAAATGGACCCCAGTTTGAACCACCGTTGAAAGGACCCATGTTTGAACCACCGTCAAAAGGACCAAAGTTGCTCATACCATTGCTGTTTCCATAGCCGTTATTGCCATAGCCATTATTGCCATAGCCATTATTACCAAAGAAAGCTGAAGCAGAAGTTGCTGCTACTAATGTTGCGATTGCAACTGTTTTTACTAATGTTTTCATATTAATCTCCATTAAATTAAAGTGCATAAATATTAGAAAAAAAAATACTAATATAGTTATTTATTATAACAAAATTCTGGGTATTTGTGATGTGCTTTTTAAGAGCTAAAAAAAAGCCACCCATAAAGGGTGGCTTTTAATACGTGACTACTGATCTGGTCAGTAGTCGTAGTTAGTTGCTAATTACTTAGCAGCTGGAACAACAGTTTCACGTGAGTCAGCTTCGATTTGTGACTTAGCGTCTGCAACACCTTTAGCGTATGCATCAGCTTGAGCCTTAGCAAAAGCGTCAGCTTGACCTTTAGCGTATGCATCAGCAACACCTTTAGCGTTAGCATCAGCAACACCAGCAAACTTACCGTCTGTAGTAGCGTTAGAAACATTCTTAGTTGTGTTCTTGTTGTTGTATTTAAAACCCCAATCAGAATCGTTGTTCATGTTGTTGTTGTTCGCAAATGGACCCATGTTTTGAGCGCCATTGAAAGGACCCATGTTTGAACCACCGTTGAAAGGACCCATGTTTTGTCCACCAGTAAATGGACCCATGTTAGAACCTGAGTTCATAGGACCGAAGTTTGAAATGCCGTCAAAAGGACCGAAGTTAGACATACCATTGCTGTTGCCATAACCGTTGTTGTTTGAGTTACCAAAGAAAGCTGAAGCTGAAGTAGCTGCTACTAAAGTAGTAATTGCGATAATTTTTTTCATGTTAATCTCCTGGATTATTTTTTAAATTTTTGACTTACTCATTATTGAGTAAGTTTTAAGTACTGAGCTAGTTGCTCTGTATGGGATGTATTATATAACATTTATATTAGAAGTCAATGATATTCTAATATAAATTTATAAATAAAAGCAAATACGTTGATATATAAGGGATTAAAAGAGAAAAAAATGTTGAAAAAAATGTAAATTACTAAAATATAAGCTTAAAAATAGCCTAAATAAATGAAAAAACTACTTTTTTTAGCTTAAAAATTAAGAATTAAGCACTGAAAATTGAAAAAAAATGAAAATTATCAAGCTATTTACAAAATTTGGCAAATTATGCAAATGCATAAATGTAAGACATTTATAACGATTAATTCTCATACCTATATATAGGTATTAATAAATCTCTGAATTTTTGACATAAAAAAACCAGCTCGAAAGCTGGTTTTTTATAAGCTAAGCGATTTGACTATTGACTTCTGCTGTCTGCAGCGCTAGCTGCTTTAGCATCTGCATAACCTTTTGCATATGCATCAGCTTGGCCTTTAGCAAAACCATCAGCTGCACCTTTTGAATATGCATCAGCTTGTGCTTTAGCGTTAGCAGATGCAGCACCTGCGTAC
>JAOMMB010000017.1 GCA_028352435.1 Candidatus Thioglobus sp.
GTGATCCGTTAAGAACGGCATTCGACAAGGTCAACGATAATTTTAACGAATTGTATTCAGATGACGCGGCGGATGTTAATTCGGTAAACGGCGCAACCGGTGTGGTTGTACTTGATTCGGATGACATATCTGAAGGATCGTCAAATCTTTATAACCAAACGCACACGGGTGACGTAACTGGTTCAACTGCATTAAGCATTGCAAATGACGTTGTTGATCACGATGAACTTGCACCGCGTTTCACCGCAAAACAAGATATTGCAACAACAAGTGGAACAATCAATTTGGATGCGTCTTCGTATGGAATATTTGAATTGACTTCAGCACTTACGGGAGCAACGACACTTAACATTCAAAACATCAAGAAGGGACAAGTGATTGACATTCTTGTAACTGGTGCGCAAACCATCACAATGGCGGATGACTTTACGACATCTGCAATCAATCAAGCTGGAAGCGGTGTTTATGACGGTGCATCTTCAAACCATATTCAAGTTGTGTGTATTGATGACAACGATTCAGATGCAATATTGATTTATTCAGTTGCGACATACACAAGTGATACAGACCCATCTTAAAATAATATAAAATGAAAGGAATAAACTTAAACGGTACAATTAAAACATATTCTTCAGTTCCAAAAACTTGGGGAAATATTCTTGGGTTAAATTATATGTCGGACGAAGATTTGAAAGGTCTTGGATTTTACGATGTTGTAACACCTTCAACAAGTGCATCACAAGAACTTGGCGACATTTATTTTGATGCCGATGCTGAAGTGTTTACTTATCCAGTTGAATCAAGAACATACACCCAAACGGTTGCTGAATTAAAAGAACAAAAGATTGCAAATCTTAAAGATTTATACAACCGTGAACTTGCAAAGACTGATTGGTATATTATTCGCGGTCAAGAAGGGACTGCGGTTCCACAAGACATCCTTGATGCAAGAACGGCATTAAGAACTGAATGTGCGACACAAGAAACAAATATAAATGCCAAAACAACAAAGGCAAGTGTAATTGATTACGAACTTCCAAGTTTTATATAAATGGGATTAAATAAAAGACTTATTGACCAAGCGGGAGCTGCGGGTGGTGGATTAGGTGACCCGACTGATAATTTTGATATTGTTACTTATTCTGGAAACGGAGGCACACAATCAATTTCTTTAGATTTTCAAGCGGATTTGATTTGGACTAAAAATCGGACTAATGATAATCCACATATGTTATCAGATTCAATAAGGGGTTTCACAAAAAGCATTTCAACTAATAGGAATGACGCTGAATCAAGTTATTTTGGCACAAACCAAAAAATACAAAATGTTACATCAAGTGGATATGAAGTCTATACCCCATCCAATGGCTACGGTGAAATAAACGGTACGGGTTATGATTACGTCGCGTGGTGTTTCAAGGGCGGCGGTGCAGAAGTATCAAACACAGATGGGGGAATCACAACAAATGTTTCTGCAAATCCTGATGCTGGATTTTCAATTATTGAATATCAAGGTGCTGGTGGCGGAGGTTCAACGGGTACTGGTTTATCAAGTCCGGTTGAATTAATGATTGTAAAAAGATACACATCAGTTCAAGAAGTTTATTTGTTTCAAGGTAGCGGAACTGGAACTTGGAATTCTTTTCAAATGAACAGTACCGCAGCATCAACATCAAGGTCTGTAACGGTAACAAATTCAACAATACAAATTCCTGCTGCAGGGGATTTTAATAGTGACCCAAATTCAAGGTACATTGCCTACTGTTTCCATTCAGTAGATGGGTATCAGAAGGTGGGGAGTTATACGGGGAATGGAGGAACACAATCAATAACGCTTGGGTTTAGTCCAAGATTTGTAATGTGGAAAGCAACTAATAATGTTGAAAATTTTTATATGATGGATAGTGTAAGGGGGGAAAATAATGTATTATATGCAGATGGTAATTTTGCAGAAGGTACATCATTAGGAGTTTCTTTTACTCCTACAGGGTTTACACTCACAGGTTCTTTTAACGCAAGTGGTATAAATTACTTATATTTAGCAATAGCATAAACAATGGAAAATTTGAAGATATACGGATTCAACGCAATCGCTTAAAATGAATGATTTGAAGTTATATATTTTAAATGTTTTCGCCTTATTGGTAAGCCTTACAGAAATTGAACCCTTATTGCAAGTGGTGTCGTTATCATTGGCGATAATATACACCTTAATCAGTATTTACAAAAAAATCAAATAAATTGGCAAAATTCGACATTAACAACGACGGAAAGGCGGACTTCAGTGTCTCAGTTCCACAAATAATAACAATCTTGGCAATGTTTGCTTCGATTATTGGTTCTTATTATACATTGAATGCAAGGGTTGATGCCGTTGAAACTGCGGCAAAAAAACTTAAAGAAAACGAACAAAAATACACTTGGCCAAATCAACGTAAAACGGAAGAAGAAGTCCGAATGCTTGAAATTGAATTGAAGGCATTTATGAAGGATATTGAATATTTAAGACGTGACGTCGACACAAAAAGAAGATAATGGATAAGATAAAAGAATACGGCAACCTTGCCATTGACAAAGTAAAAAAATGGTATTTTATCAATTGGAACGGTGGGATGTTTGATCGTGGAAAAACAATCTTTATTTCCGTGATTGCATTTTTTGTTTTGGTTAAAATAATTTATTCAATATTTGCATGAAATACTTTAACATCAAAGAATTCGATTCAAATGACCATATCGGAAGTGGGGTCAACATGCACCCCGATTTTCTTGAACGAATCGACGAAGTCCGTGAAGTATTTGGCCGACCAATGGTCATCAATTCGGGATACCGTACCGTTTACAAAAATCAAGAAGTTGGCGGAAAACCACGAAGCAGTCATCTCGACGGACTCGCGGTTGATGTGCATTGCAACAATTCCCGTGACCGATTCGATCTTATGGAAGCATTTCTTGAAGTCGGGTTTACAAGACTGGGGATCGGAAACACATTCCTTCACGCAGATCTTGCCGACCAAATCGAAGGTGAATATGGCGGTCTTAAAGACCCCAACGTCATTTGGACATACTAACACCACGGGATCAACGATATGGATAAGAAAAAATTCAAGGACACCGATGTCGGAAAATTCTTATTAAGTAAAATCCCGAATGTGGTTGGTGCCATTGCGGGTCAAACACCCGTTGGAAATGTAATACAAGCAATCATTGGTGGTTCGGATATGTCAGACGCCGACAAACAAATTGCCCTTGAAAAACTTAAAAACGAACGTGCTGAAATTGATGGGGTCACCCGTCGATGGGTAAGTGATTCAAGAAGTCAATCTTGGCTTGCAAGAAATGTTCGACCCCTTACGTTGGCCGTATTGGTTTGTTCTTATGTTGGTGGGTGGTTTATGGGTTTACCAACTGAAGACACGGCTTCGTTGCTTACATGGGTTTTGTGTGGGTACTTCGGTGCAAGAACTGCGGACAAAATCGGCGTTAAATTTCCAAGTCAAAAATAATGGCCAAGGCAATCAGTTATAAACATTCTTTTAAACCAAAAAAGAAACGTCCGGGAATTCATTCGAAGTCCAAGCAATCACAACTAAAATCGTCAAAAAATTATATTAAAAAATATAATGGTCAAGGACGATAATGTTAAAAAAACAATCAATCATTTTCTTGAAAATAAAAAAAAATTCGTCGAACTTTCGCTTAAATCTTCGGGAACGTTAATCTTTACTTTCATATATATATAATAAATAAGGGTTCAATATGTATAAAAAGAAATGACCGCAATTAAGCGGCCAAATCCAAACAAAACAAATAAAAAAAGGTGTTATGCGATTAACTCATAACGGGATCGATATATTTCTTCAATCTTATCTTGAAGTTCTTTTGAATTTTGTCGGAACTCCATTGTTCCAAATTTAACAATACGGTGATTGATTTCCAAATTTAATTTAACTTTATGACCACCCTTAATCATTCCGATGTTGGTTGGTTTCTGAATGACAAATATATCATTCTTCCAGCACGTGTCCAATACCTTCCAATATTCTAGTTCGTCCATGATTGTAAAACTTTTGCAAGTTGGTTGATCAATGTCGATTCCCAAAACCAAACCATGATTTCAAAAATCAATAACATAAAACAAAAAGAACCAATCAATAACAACATTGAATATCCAAACAATTTGAATAATGCCTTTCGATTTTCTTTTGCGGATATTTTTTTGACCAATACCCAAGCCATTTCATTATTTTCCATGTTAGTATTTTTTAAAATTACATACATATTCGTGTGTGAAGTCTTCGAAGTCCAAATCGGATTCAATGACTTCTTGATGAATAATTTCACCGTCAAACACTTCAGTCATCAATGTGACATCATATCCAATTTCATTCTCGAAAATGGCAACATCTTTTTCGGGTTCAGTTATTACGTGAAATATGTCCCCGTCGTATTCGTAAATTTCTTTTGTGTATTTCATATTGAAAAGGGGGGACGAACCCCCCGTGTGTTTATTCTTTTACAATTCCGCGGTTGTAAAAATGTTTTAATTCTTTTTTTGTGTAACCGCCGTAAGTGTATGTTCCACTTTCTTTAAAAACATACCCCGGTTTTGTGATTTCAATCACATATTTAAAGTCGCCTAATTGATGCCACTTATTGTCGGTAATTTTTGCGTGTTTCATTTTATTGTGTTTTTATTTGTTATTATGATTCAAATATAAAACGAATATTTTTATTAACCAAATTTTTTAATAATTATTTTTAATAAATAAAATATTTCCCTTTGTTGGGGTTTTCAAGTTGCATCATTAATGCGTACCGTGCGGCATCGATTGCGTGATCACCACTCAATGGATTTGGTTTCTGTATTTTGTTTCCAGCCTTATCAGTTGACCATACATATCCGTTCAGTTCTTTTATAAGGTTCTTTGACCTTGATGTGACGAATACTTTGTTTTGGTTTATCAAGTTGATGCCGTAGATTATTGAATCACGTCCTTTGGTGACCGGGTTGATTGTGTGACCATACGATTGCAATTCGGCAATGGATTTTGGTTCAGCGGAATCCGCCCACAACTGACCCTTGATATTGTTGTTTTCTAAGTATTGAGAAATGTTTGAATTCAACATTCCTTTTTGATACAACACTTCGTCGAAGATATAAGCATCGTCATGCTTGTATAATGCCACACAACTTGATTCGTCTATGGAATACCCCCAGTCAAGTCCATAACAAAGAAGCCTTGCATCTTCGGGAAGTTTTGGTATTTCAATCCAGTCCGGAATGACCACGTCGGATAAACGTCCGATTTTACCTTCCAAATAAACATTTACGAAGTTGAGCCAATATTCGGATGTTTTTGCCTTTTCCCTTGCAATGTTAAATTCATCAAGGATTGTTTGTGGAAGTGTGTCGTTGTCTTTGTAAGTGACCGTGATAAAATCCACGTCGTCCCTTGGAACAAGTTCACGATCCGCCCAAAACAATTGTGACGGGTTATAATCAAGCCAACAAATATCACTTGTACGAATTAACATTTGATTAAATGATTCGAAGTCAATACCGACGTTGCACTCATTGACAAACAAATGTGATCTTCTTGCACCACGGGTTCGATCCGGATTTTCATTTGAAAAGAATTCAATGGTTGATCCGGTTGTGAATGTGTATTTAAGTGTCGTTTGATTCCAACGTGAATCACGCCACCTTCCAAGTGCCTTCATGATCAATTTGAAGTCCCTTACCGATCCCCTTTTAAGCATTGGATATGTCGCAGCCACAACGGACATTTCATATCCCTTATTCGGCTTCATGCATTCGTTGATCATTATGGTAAGGATGCAAATGGTTTTTCCCGCAGCCGATCCACCACGAATCAAACGAATACGTTTGTCCAGTTTATATATTTTTCGGAATGCTTCGGTTTTCTTTATTTCCAAATTGGAATCACGAAACGGGAATGGTTAGTCCATTTCAATGATGAATGGAACATCTTGGTCAAGATTGATGTCCTTTGTTTCTTTTGGTTTACCGTATCGGTATTCGTGGAATAATTTGACGTATCGGAAATCCTTTTGTTTTATGCCGTCTTTTAACGCTTCAAATGCAAGGTCATCAAGCGGTGATAATCGTTCAATGAGTTCGATTTCTTCCGCCTTGGGTTTACGTCCCGCGAATCCTTTTGTTGAATGTCCACCGTTATTTCTTCGACCGTCCATGAATTAATATAAATTAATTATTTAATTATATAATAAAAAAAGATTGTCTTTGTTAAAATCAATCATAGTGTGTGCAAATATATTTCAATTGTAAATTGCTTAATTTAAACCATTCACCACGTCCGCGGTTTTTCTTGTATTGTTGGTGCAATTCTTTTTCGTGGTCTTCTTTGAATATCTTGACGATTTTAATGCTTGGTTTTTCTGACTGAAGTGTTTTTTCCCTTTTTAATGGATCAATTGATTTTCCGATTTTATACCATTGTGGATTGTTGTCGTCTTTTATGATGTAAGTTTGTTTTGTTTTTTTTGTGTCGGACTTTGGTTTCTCGTAATAAATACGATCATTTTTAAAATATGTCAAAGAATCAATTTTATCAATAAGAAATGTTATATTCTTTTTTTCTTTTTTTATCATTTTTTGATATTGTTCTTTTGTCGGGAGCATATTTTCAAATTCTTCGGCTAATATTTCAAACATATCTTCAATTTTTTGAAAAGAAATGATTTCACTTTCAATTGGACTTATTTCATCCCAACAAAAAAACGAATAATCTTCTTGATTTAAACTATACCATTTAGAAGATCGATAACATAAATCACGAAATAAAATCCATTGATCTTTTTCATCCCATAAATCTTGTGTTTCAAAAAACATATCAGTAAAATATAAATGTATTTCTTTGAAATGTGAATCATTTATTCCCAATGAAATTTCATATAAATCACTTTTTTCGAAATCTTCGATGTGTCGCAACCAATATGGTTCATCAACATAAATCGAAACAATTTCTTTTTCGATGTTGTTTAACTGATTAAAATTATATCGTTCTAATTTATAACCCATGATTCTTTCAAAAATGTCGTTTAGTTTATTCTTATTTTTTGAATATAACTTTCCTTTTTTTGTTGTGTAAACAAATTTTTTTTCGCCAAGTTTTATGTGTTCTTCTTCAAATGAAAATGTCAAATCAACCATTATACACATTTTAAGGCGTTTCGCATTTCAGTACCGACATATCTATCACCAGCCAACCAACGCCCAAACTGATCGTCCTTGAACACGTACACAAGTTTTGCGTTGTCTATGTCCATGAAGTCAAATGCGTGTCGTTCTTTTCCCGTTGGTTTTAAGAATGGAACAATTGCGATATAAGGTTTGTCGACTTCGTGTGCTTCGAATACATATGATCTTTGTTCCCTTCCAAGGTTGTCAATTACTCCGGTCATTGCAGCATATTCCCTTGCTTGGTTGAATGTTATTTTTTTGCCGACGAATTTGTGTGCTGAATTTACATATTTTATTTCGGCGATTATGACATTGGTGTCGTCTGCTAGTTTGAAATCAAGATCACCGATATAAATATCACACCCCTTGAAGTGTTGACTGACTTGTCCGTCAAAGAAGGCGATTTTCGGCTTATTGCCGCATTTATCACACGCCGGATCTTTAATCTTCTGCGAAGACACTTCGGTTGATTTTGTAACCATTTTCAATAAGGTATCGGTTTTGTCGTTCGATTTTGCCATTTAAGTTTTCAATTTGTTTAAGTAATTGTGAATTTTGTCCAATCAACATCATGTTGTGTTCTTCCATTTTTTCCAATCGATTCAATGCAGTTATAAAATCGATTTCAGATTCTTCAACTTGTACACGAAGAAATTCAACGCGTGATCTTAAATTTTCAAGTTTTTGTCGGAATGATTTATCAAAACGTATTGCGTCTTTTGCCTTACGGATTGAATAAAGAACCGTTGCGTGATCTTTTCGGGGGTTTATTGATTTGCCTATGTCGGCCAGTGAAAGTGTCGTGAATTCCCTTGCAAGACTGAAATACATTGTTCGTGCTTCTACGTTTTCACTTATTCTTCTTGAATTCAATTTTTTATCGTTCAAGTCAATTCCGGTTGCTTCCGTCACAACCTTTTTAATCATTTTTATGTCCATTCTTTAAGTTTTTAATTGTTGTGTATTTTACTTCATTTATTGCCTTCAGTATGCCGGCGCAAGCCTCAAACTCATCTGAAGATTCGTAAATTTTAAGTGCTTCTTCAAGTTCTTGGATTGACGATCCATTTCGAATGTCATTAAGTGCCAAGAAATAATATTCAAGCATTATGTCATGATTCATCTTGCAGTACCTCGGTAAACGTATTGATCCAACAAAAATTCGATTTCGTCAATTTCCTTGTCGTAAAATATTTTCATGTAAACTTCAACTGCGGTCTTGTATTTTTCACCACCACGTTCAATGACTGATTGTGGCATTTCTATAATACCCGGCGCACGTGTGTGTTTGTTTATGTAAATAAATGTAAAATTTTTCAGATGTGGAAACAATTGCATATAAATCCACGCTTGAAGATCGTAATTCATTGCATCCACTTTCCATTCAAATTGTTGTGGTGTGACGATACCAGTCTTCAAATCGTATATTGTGTCACCCTTAATTAGGTCGGCTTTACCACGTGTCGGAAAACCGTCAATCATTTTGACACTTGCAACCTCAACGTCGGCATCTTTTCGGATTTCACGAATTTCTTCGTTGTTGTCTAATCGACGACACAACCATTCGGCAATATTGCGATATTTTTCTTTGAATACATTATCCGCTCCGTGTTGCGAAACAAGTTCTTTATAAGCATTTGTATTGCCACGAAGGTCGGTGTACACTTGACGATAAAAGACATCCGGTTCAAGCCAACACCAATGTGTCAGTTTACCAAGCATTAATGCTTCGGTGTTCCCGCCTTTCCCCTTCATGTATTGAAGTTGCTTGTCCGGATCGTCAAATATGTTTCTTAATACTGAAGATGACAATGCATACTTTCCAAGGTGTCCGTAATAAAACGAATCGTCCGCGGCCATTGCGTTGATTTCCCCTTCAAGATATGTTTCGCCGTTGAATAAGGTTATCATAAGGATGTGATTTCTTTTTGTTCTTGGTGTCGTCTGTCAAGTTCTTGTTGGCATCGTTTTGCATATGCATCAAGTCCACCCGAAGTGATTGCACGGGTCAATTCTTGTTCGGTCAATGATCTGTAGAATATTTCTTCGTATGTCATAATTGTGTTGTTTTATCAAATATAAACAAAAATATTTAATTATTCAGAAACATTTTCTTCTAATTTTTTAAGCCGTTCAATAAGTATCGAAACCGTAATTGCTAAGTTTTTGATGTCCCTTTGCATTCGGACAAGTGTCGTTTCTTTCATTTGAATGAATCTTTAATAAGCGCGATCCCAATTAAAAGAACCCCGATTGACATTATAAAAACGGAAAATGTTGCAATATTTATCATTTGTTTAAATTTTTAATTTTTTCTAAATATAAAATGAAGTCCATTGCTTCCGATTGTGCTTCTTCAATCCATTTGTAAAAACCGTCCGGGTTGTCAGCTAATGTTGTTCCGTATTCACGAATTCCTTCTCGTGATCGCGCTCGAAATTTGTTTATCACATTTGTGACAATTTGATCTTCTTTTGGTGTGTATCTTGGTTCGATCCAATCGGCATTCATTTCATGCCACTTCTTTACTGAGTCACTCATTTGATAGAAAATAAAATAATTCTTTTAAAATGTATTCAAAGAATCTGAAAATAATATATCCGACAATTAAACTGTCCATTTTTTCTTCAGTTCTTCAAGTTCTTCTTCAACACGTCTTGCGCGTTCAATCGCACGTAATTTGTCGGATCGATATGATTCAAGTGATTTTTCATAATAATATTGCGCTTGCATCATTTCCGTCACAAAAAATCCAATGTGCGTCATTGCCGAAATTGATTCCTTCAATGTTTCATTGTTGGGATATTTCTTTTTCAATTTAAGAAGGACTTCACCCACCAAATTAAAATTTCCATAATATTCCATCTCTTTAAGGTTTTGCATTTTTTTGTTCATTGTGTTTTATTTATATGTGTTGTATACCTTCACAAGTCGATTGTACACTTCGTTTTTAAAACTGCAAGGTGTACACTCCGGACGTTTTAAGTTCGTGAAGACACGTGTGTAAATATCGACAAAATTTTCTTGTTCTTGTGGACTAAATTTATTTTGCTTCGATTCAACTGCATTCCGTACAACATTAAAATCTTCTTCATTAAAACATTCCGGTTTTTCATATCGAAATATTTCATTCAATTTGATTTTGCGTTCTTCACAACCGCATGATTTTTCAAGTTTTTGGAATACGGTGTCGACTACCTTCTTGATTCCCGTCTTCTTTGTTATTTTTTCAACGGTGTCGCCAAGTCCGGTTGAACCTTGTTCATGGTTCTTTTTGAATGTTTCGAATTCTTGGTTCTTGGATTTTGTCGAAGTCACCGTTTTGGTAATCTTCGAAGTCTTCTTGGAATTTTTGTTTGATTTCATTTTTACAATTTTTTAGTGTGTTGAATATACTTACAAAACTTATGTTTGTTGCCGCTGCAATCTTACGAATTGACAAATCGGTGTCGCGATAAATTTCTGTAAGTTTACGGTTGTACCATGACCAAGATTCCATTTCATGATCAATAAGTTTACATATCTTGTGGAATGCTTCTTGTTCTTGAAGATCGTCTTCAGCAACCAATTGAAGGATGTTTTCTTCGTCATCCAAGGAAACCTTTTGGATTTTGTTTTTAGCGTTGTAAAACTGATATGTGATCGTCTTAAGTGTGAAATACATATATCCTTCAGATACTTTGCCGTCATGAATAATTTTTTCCGGTGTCGTGTACTTATAAAGTGCCAAATACGCTTCTTGAACGATGTCATGCTGGTATTGATGTTCACCAAATGATTCAACAAGTTTAATCCATTTATCATGGTCTTTTGCTACTAATTCAAGCCAGTCGGCGGATCGTTCCATACAATTGTTAATGATACAAAGAAAACACAACATTGAATCCAATATTCACGACCGTTTTCATGATCGTTGTAAGCATATAAGACCCCAACCATTATTCCAAATATTGGCGAAATAGAAATTTCGGCATTTTTAATATGGCCAAAAATCAAAACGATTGCGAATAATACTAATAGGGAATAAATCAAAATAATACTGTTTTTTGTGTTTTCTTTTCACCCATTAAATTAATACCACCGTATTCATATCCGACATTATTTGGAAGCATCTTGACGGCGATTGGCGATTCGAGCGGGCTGGGACGACCGCCGCTAATATATTCTTTGACCTTGAGAACGTGAAGTTCCATGATGTTCCATTTGTCATTTGATTGAAAATATCTATGGCAAACGAAAAAATTTGAACATCTGTTTGCCCACTTGACACCACCTTCGACTTGTGAATAAGACAACGGCATCGGATAACCGGCCATTGGATGTGTAACCGGGTGAACCTTACGACTTGATTCGGTAACACCGTGCATTGAAACCATAAGTGTAATCTTGTGTTTTTCAGCAAACAACCTCATTTCGCTTGCAATCATATAATCAAGTTCGTGTGCGCCGTATGTCTTAATTTCATCTTTTGGTTTCGCAAGTGAATTGTAAGGGTCTATAAATGCCGCAGCCATTGGCAAGGCTTTATGAACCCCAAGAATCTGTTCAAGAACATCCTTGTAAGTACATAATTCTTCAACCTTGATAATTTTGAAATGTTCATACGTCCAATCAATTGCTTGTTCAATTTCTGTTTCTGTCGCGGTGTCAATTGGTTTTCCCATTTTATATTCAATAATCTTTTGCGTAACTGATCCCGCAGTATTTTCAGAAGACCAAACAACAAATTTTAAATCATATTTGTTTGCAAATAATGTCATTAAATATAAACAAAAAGAAGTTTTTCCAACCCCCGCATGGCCTGCATAAATATCCATACTACCATTTAATTTAAGACGATAGAATTCATCAATCTGTGGAATTCCAATTCTTAAACCTTGTACAACATCGCCATTTTTAATGGCAAATATTTCGTCTTTTATTGTGTTTTTATCTATGATCATAAAAAAAAGGGGACGCAATGTCCCCCTTGATATTAAAATGGCAAATCAACGTTTGCTTCTTTGCGATCTTGGTTTTGTGTTGCGTTTGTTAATCCAACGGTGCGGTCAATCTTCCAACCACTTAATGACATGAAATACTTCAATTCACCTTTTGGACTTGTCCATTCGCGTCCACGGATATTGACCGGGATTTCAACTTGTTCGCCAACGTCGTAACCTTCAATTAAATTGATTTTGTCGTTTAAAAATTCAACTTCAAGTGTTTGTGAAAACTTTTCTTCAGTCGTCAAGATTAATGATTTCTTGCGCGTCTTCCCATAAGTCGATTCTTGAGTTATCCGTTTGATTGTTCCTTTTACTGATTGTGACATAATAATTAAGATATTTAAATTTAAAATAAGTTCGTTTGATTTTACTTCCCAGTGATGACATATTGTTCAATTCTTTTTGCTAATGCAAACCCATCTTCGGATCGTAAGTCTTTTTTTGCTGCGAATTCAAATGCCGTCTTTGCACTTGATTGCCTAATAATACTAAGTTGTGTTTCGTTCATCTGATCTGATTTTTAAGTGATTCGTTTTCGTGAAGTTTTTCCAATAACATTCCAATCAATTCAGATCGGGTCATTGTGTGTACATTAATTTTGTCCATAATAAATAATTTTTTACTAAGTTAAATAAAATTTTTAATAAAAAAAAGGGATGCTTAAAAAAAAACACCCCCTTCAGTATGAACAAAAAAACACAATTACGTCATCCGCTTAACTTCAGACGAATAATGATCAATCTTTTCGATTAATTCATCGGATGTAAATTTAACAATTTGTTGTGATTTTAAATGCATTTCTTGCGCAAGTTCTTCACCGAGTTTTAAACCGAATTCATATTGACGACCTTGATCGTACATGTTGCATTTTAAACATTGTGGACGACAATTGTTTTCATCCCATCGCGTTGCATACGATCGTCTTGATTGGAAGTGTCCATTTTGGATATTTTTCCAAAAATATTCACGTTCACACGTCCAGCATTTAACCATTCCACGATTATCTGAATATTTAAGTCTTATATATTGACTAAATATAACGTCAAGTTTTTTAACGATTTTTGATCGTGTCGGCTTCTTTGAATTTTTAGGCATTGTTTTACGAATCAAGGTGATTCAATAAAAGACTTCCGTCCACTTCATTGAAACCTTTTAATTGCTTGTAAATAAATTTTGAGTCAGATTTTACCTTGTCTTTTTCATATTTTTTTGAATCCGTTCCAAGGTTTGTATATTGGATTGCATCCAATTCAAGTAATTGATCAGTTCGTTCACGAACACTTAA
>JAOMMB010000018.1 GCA_028352435.1 Candidatus Thioglobus sp.
TTTAAATAATAAAACAAAAAAACTAATTACAAATTAAGCATGTTTGATATAATAACCTTTGTTTATTTAAACAGCATATACATTAATTTATTAGGAGATTATCATGGCTAACGGCACTACAAAAGGCAACAGACCACCTCTAGGAAGTAGCTTAGACGCATTAAATGCATCTAACCCTTCAAATACAAGAACGGGCAAAGAAACAACAACAACTACCCAAGATTACAAAAAAGGTATGAAGTCTGCAGAAGAGTTAGACGAGCTTAGATAGAACCGTAAGCGGCTATTTAAATTAATAAAACCCTCATAAGAGGGTTTTTTATTGATTAAAATTTACTGTATAGGCATATAAATAAAACGTGTATTTATGAATAATGACTTAAGTCAATCTTATATAATATACCCAATTAAATTACTAAGGTATTAAGAATGGCATTAGAAAGAACAGGTAACGGTTACTTAGTTGATCCATCAATTTGGACTGAAGAAATCATGCACGAAATGGCAACAGAGGATGAAATAGAATTATCAGATTCTCAAGTAGCTCAAATTCTTGCTGCAAGAGATTATTTTTCTGAAAACTCTTCAGTGCCGCCAATTAGAACATTTTCAAAAGTAGTTGGCATTGATAAAAAGATTCTTTTTAAAGAATGGCTAACTGGTCCTATGAAACCTATTACTAAATATGGTGGAATGCCTCAGCCAACTGGTTGTGTATAAAAACAAAATCTGCTTAAAATAAAAAACCCTCTTTCGAGGGTTTTTTATTGCAAATTTTTTAAATTAAATCTTTAACTGAAGCAAGTGCCTTGGCAAGATTTTCTGGCTGAGTACCGCCACCCTGAGCCATATCAGCACGCCCACCACCTTTTCCGCCTACTTGAGTAGCAACGTGATTAAGGATTTTTCCAGCCTGATATTTACCAGTTAAATCCTTGGTAACGCCAGCAACTAAAGATATCTTATCTCCGCTTACGGCCGCTAATACCACAACCACTGACCCTAACTTATCTTTGAGTTTATCAGCAATATCTCGCAAATCTTTACCGCTCACTCCCTCTACAACTGTTGAAAGTAACTTGACTCCATTAACTTCCTGAGCTTGATTAAGCAAGTCATCCCCTTGATTGCTGGCTAGTTTCTTTTGAAAAGTAGCAATTTGTTTTTCCAATTCTTTTTGCTGCTTTATTAGTTGCGTAACTTTTTCAACTGCACCTGAATTATTTGTTTTAGTCATCTGCGCAATCTCACTAAGACTATCTTCTATTTGCTTGTCAGACTGATAAGCGTTATAGCCTGTTAGTGCTTCAATTCGGCGAACACCTGCGGCGATTCCACCTTCTGAAGTGATTCTAAATAAACCAATATCCCCCAAAAGATTAACATGTGTACCGCCACAAAGCTCTACAGAAAAATCATTTTTACCCATGCTTAACACGCGCACAGTATTGCCATATTTCTCACCAAAAAGTGCCATAGCACCTTTCTTTTTAGCTGATTCAATATCTGTAATATCTGTATGGACTATTGAATTATCTAAAATTCGACGATTAACCATGGCCTCAATTTTATCCAGATCAACTTTATCAATCACTTCATCATGAGAGAAATCAAAACGCAATTTATCACCGTCAACTAAAGAGCCTTTTTGGGTAACTGTTTCACCTAAAACACTTCGCAATGCAGCATGAAGTAAGTGTGTTGCTGAGTGGTTACAAGTAATCTGTTTACGTCTTCGAATGTCTACTTGCGCCTGAAGTACGTCGCCCACTTTTATAATGCCACTTGATATAACGCCATGATGCTCAAAAGCCCCTGTTTTTTGCTTTAGAGTATTAGCAACATCAAACTTTATATCTCCAGTGACAAGTATTCCACTATCGCCAACTTGACCACCTGATTCAGCATAAAAACTTGACTGAGATAAAACGATAATACCGTGATCTCCAGCTTCGATCGTATCAACCAACTCACCGTCTTTAATTAATGCTTGTACAGAGGATGTATTTTCTAGTTGCTCATAGCCTAAAAATTCAGTTTCTGCTGAAATATCAACACCTTTTTGTGTCGTTTTAAAATCACCTGCTGAACGAGCTCTATCACGCTGTTTAGTCATCTGAGCCTCAAAACCCGGCATATCAATGGTCAACTCACGCTCACGCGCAACATCAGCTGTTAAATCAGCTGGGAAGCCATACGTATCATAAAGCTTAAATACAGTTTCACCATCAATCTCACTGCCTTTTAAATTTGAAATAGCGTCTTCCAAAATCCCCATACCTTGGTCAAGTGTTTGTGCAAAACGCTCTTCCTCACGCTTTAAAACCTTTTCAACATTGGCCAATGCAAGTTTTAACTCTGGATAAACCTGATTAAGCTCTAGCGCCAATACGGGCGCTAAACGATAGAAAAACACCTTATCTATCCCAATCTTATGACCATGACGAATTGCACGACGAATAATGCGGCGCAACACATAACCACGTCCTTCATTTGAAGGAATAACGCCATCAACAATCATAAAAGCAGTAGAACGGATATGGTCTGCAATAACTCGTACAGAGGAATCACTTTGTTTAATACTGTTAACTGATGGCGTCAAATCAACGATAGCCTTAACCAAACTTTGGAAGCCATCTGTATCGTAGTTATTATTTTTGTGTTGTAATACTGCAGCTAAGCGTTCAAGGCCCATACCAGTATCGACACAAGGTGCTGCTAATGGCTTTAAGTAACCGTCTTCTTGTTTATCGTATTGGGTAAACACCAAATTCCAAATTTCAATATAACGATCACCGTCTTCATCCGCATGTCCTGGAGGGCCGCCAGCAATATCCTCACCATGATCATAAAAAATTTCACTTGATGGGCCGCAAGGACCAGTATCACCCATTTGCCAAAAGTTGTCTTTAGCACCGCAACGAGAGATACGGTTTTTAGGAAAGCCAATTTCGTTCACCCAAATGGCTTCAGCTTCATCGTCGTCTTCAAAGACACTTACCCAAAGTTTTTCCTTAGGCAGGCCGATTTCTACTGTTAAGAATTCCCAAGCATATTGAATTGCTTCACGCTTGAAATAATCGCCAAATGAAAAATTTCCTAACATTTCAAAAAACGTATGATGGCGCGCGGTATAGCCTACATTTTCCAAATCATTATGCTTTCCACCCGCACGTACGCAGCGCTGACAAGAAACTGCACGGGTATAAGGGCGCTTTTCTAAACCACTAAACACATCCTTAAACGGCACCATGCCGGCATTAACAAACAACAAAGTTTTATCATTATGTGGCACCAAAGATGAGCTTGGTTCAACTGTATGCCCTTTAGAAGCGTAGAAATCTAAGAATTTTTGTCTAATTTGTGCAGTTTTCATGCGGCGAAAGCGTTGTATAAAAATGCCTAATTATACTTGTCTAAACGATAAGTGAGGTGTCGCCTGCGCCATGGCGAATAATTACAACCACCTCTCCCGATAAATCGATCACTGTGGTTGGTTCTGGTGGGCAATATCCATCGTCAATTATTAAATCCACTTGGTTGTCTACGGCATCTTGCACATCATTAATGTCGTAGAATTCAAACCCTTTAAGAATTAATGAAACACTCATTAATGGCTCACCCAGCTCTTCTAATAATGCTTGAACCACGCCGTGGCTTGAAACCCTGACACCAATAGTTTTTTTCTTTTCATGCAAAAGACGCTTTGGCACGTCACGCGACCCTTGCAAAATAAACGTATAAGCACCTGGCAAGATTTTTTTCAATAAGCGAAAAGCATTGTTATTCAGTTTTGCATATTCACCAATATGCGATAAATCTCGCATCATTAGGGTGAAATCATGTCGCTTAGAAAGGCTACGAATTTGTCTAATTTTTTCAAGCCCATTTTTGTTACCCAGCATTGTACCAAGTGCATACCCTGAATCTGTTGGATAGGCAATCACTCCGCCTGCTTTAAGCACTTCAACAACCTGGGTAACCAGTCTTTGCTGAGGATTTTGAGGATGAATGGCAATTAATTTAGCCATGATGAGCCCTTCCAAACCATTTCATTAACTTGTGGCATATCTTGTAAATGTCCAATACGCACTCTTTGACCAGGCCAGCCGTGATAATCTGAGCCAATAGAAGATAATAAATCAAACTCCTTTGCCCACTGACTCACCAATGTAATTTCATCAGAACTACTTGATCCAGTGACCACTTCAACTCCGTCTAAATCTGCACCAGACAAATGATTCAATAACCGCCTCACTTTGGTATTCGTCATTCGATAACGCAGCGGATGTGCAAGAACTGCTTTGCCACCTGCAGCATGAATCCAGCCAATCACTTCGTCATACTCAGCCCACTTTCCACCCACGCCGCCAGGCTTTTTTCCAGTTAGAAAACGCTTAAAAACACTACGCATATCTTTACACACACCTTCTTGTACTAGCATTTGAGCAAAATGTGTGCGAGTAATCATGTCTGTTTTGGCTACCAATTTAACTTTCTCTAAAGCATTAAAAACTCCGGCACCACCTAAACCTCGCGCCATTTTCTCTGCACGAAGTTGTCGAAATTCTTGATGCTGCTTAAGACCTTTTTGGAGTGTTTCATTATTTATATCAATACCCAATCCTAGAATATGGATAGTCATATTGCTCCACATGGCGGATATTTCGACGCCATGAATCAGTTTTAAATCTAGTTTATCTGCCTGCTGTTGCGCCTCAATAAGCCCATCAGTTGTATCATGATCTGTGAGCGAAAAGACATCACACCCTTCTTTCTTAGCAAGGAGTACCACCTCACTAGGTGATAAAAATCCATCAGAATAATAAGAGTGGTTGTGCAAATCAATTTTCATAAATGACATTATCCATTATTAACGCTACGAACTGGAATTCTTTAAAAAGCAAAAAAAAAAACTAATTAATAGGTTATAATAAACTCTTATGAAGAACTGGTATTTAATTCAAACAAAGCCTCAGCAAGAGCAAGTTGCTACTCAAAATTTATCTAACTAGAACTATACAGTATTTCACCCGAAAGCCATTATCAAAGGGAAATCTGTATCACTTTTTCCTCGTTATTTATTTATTGAACTAGATGACAAATCTCAAAACTGGACACCTGTTCGCTCAACTCGAGGTGTCGCCAATTTTGTTAGGTTTGGCCTAACATTTGCCAAAGTACCTAATAAAATTATCAACATGATTAAGATCCAACAACAGCAAACTATCGAAAAGATGATTAACATCTGTTCGCATCAATCAGGTGATTCAGTTGTAATTCAAACGGGTGCTTTCAAAGGTCAACAAGCTATTTTTCAAAATTATAATAGTAACGATAGGATTGCAATTTTGCTTAAAATTATTGGCCAAAATCAAGAAATTTTACTGAATGAGAATGAAGTGGCTGCAATATAAGCCGTCACATTACCCATTGCTTGCTTTAAAATTAAGCATTCGTTTTTAACTATTCAATCTTAATAAGCTATGTGTGGAATTGTCGGCGGTATTTGTAAAAATAACATTACCCCTCTTTTGTTAGAGGGTTTAAAACGCTTAGAATACAGAGGATATGATTCTGCTGGCGTAGTAGTTTTAGATAAGGATAACCAGCTTAGTCGCGCTCGTTCAGTTGGCAAAGTAGCTAATCTTGAACAGAATATTCGTGATCAGAAAACACTGATCGATGGCACTATTGGCATAGCCCATACTCGTTGGGCTACTCATGGTGAGCCATCTAGTCGTAACGCCCATCCTCATATTTGCAACCAAAATATTAGTGTCGTACATAATGGCATTATTGAGAATTTTTTAGAGCTTAAATCTGAACAATTGGCACAAGGTTATAACTTCACCTCAGATACAGATACAGAAGTTATTGCCCATGCTATTGATAAAGCACTAGAAACTAGTGACACCCTGCTAGAGGCCACACAAAAAGCCATTACTACTT
Source organism: Candidatus Thioglobus sp. (assembly GCA_028352435.1). Classification (GTDB taxonomy): domain Bacteria; phylum Pseudomonadota; class Gammaproteobacteria; order PS1; family Pseudothioglobaceae; genus Thioglobus_A. The sequence continues at coordinate 5,953 of JAOMMB010000018.1, forward strand.
TTAAAGGGGCTTACGGTGTTGGGGTGATTTCACCTAAACATCCTGGGCACATTATTGCTGCAAGAAGTGGGTCGCCTCTGGTTATTGGTATGAGCTCTAAAGGTCATTTTATTGCCTCTGATCAAATGGCATTACTTAATACTACTAAAGAATTTATTTTTTTAGAAGAGGGTGATATTGCCGATATCACATTGGAGTCTGTGACTATTTACGATATTAATGGCAATTCTGTTAATAGAGAAGTTAAAACCTCTAAACTTAAAAGTGGTCAGGTGTCAAAAGGTGATTACGCACACTTTATGCTTAAAGAGATTTTCGAACAACCTCAAGCTATTCAGGATACACTAGAGTCTCGCATTACTAAAAATGCTGTTTTATCATCAGCCTTTGGCCATAAAGCTGAAGCTATTTTTAAAAATACCAAACACATTCAAATTATTGCTTGTGGCACTAGCTACAATGCTGGCCTAGTGGCCAAATATTGGCTGGAAGACATTGCTAAAATCCCTACTCATATTGAAGTAGCAAGCGAATATCGCTATCGTAATCCAGTGATCCTAGATGATACTTTATTTGTTACCATCTCTCAAAGTGGGGAAACAGCTGACACTTTAGAGGCACTAAAATCGGTCAAAAAATGTGCTAAAGATAAAAATATTCACACACTAACTATTTGCAACTCGGCTGAATCATCTCTTACGCGAGAATCAGAGCTTACATTTTTAACCCATGCTGGCCCTGAAATTGGCGTTGCCAGCACCAAAGCCTTCACCACTCAACTAGTATCTCTTGCACTATTAGCAGTCTCAATTGGTAAATACCATAAGCAAGTGTCTGAAGAGCAAGAGGCGCAAATTGTTAACGGGCTTAACCTTTTGCCAGGTTTAATTAAGAAAACATTAGAGCAAGAAGATCAAATTATTGAACTTGCTAAAACTTTTAAAAATAAATATAACGCAATATTTTTAGGCCGTGGATGTATGCATGCTATCGCCATGGAAGGTGCATTAAAACTTAAAGAAATTTCATACATTCATGCTGAAGCCTATCCAGCAGGTGAACTTAAGCATGGGCCTATTGCACTGATTGATAAAGACACCCCAGTAATCGCTATTGCACCTAATGATACATTGTTAGACAAGCTTAAAGCAAATCTTCAAGAAGTTAAATCAAGAGGTTCAGAGATGATTGTATTTGAAGATGAAGCAGCAAAAGTAGAGCCAATGAAAGGTATGACTATTGTACCAACTACGACTAATTTAGGCAGAATTACAGCGCCGATCATCTTCACCGTCCCGCTACAACTACTCAGCTACCACGTTGCACTAATCAAAGGCACAGATGTTGATCAGCCTCGTAATTTAGCTAAATCAGTGACGGTGGAGTAGTATTGAGGACATTCTACCACCCTTCCCTCTTGTAAAAAATCCTGATGATTTGATCATAATCTTTGATGTAAATCTAAAGACAAAAGTAAGAAAACAAAAACGATTTGAAGATACCCATAACCTCATTAATCAACTTCATGATGGATACAATCATAATAAATATCATCTAAGAATTCACTAATCGTATCATAAACCAGGAGATCTTCATGCCTTTCTTGTTAGGCGCATATGAGGACTATGTCAGGAACAATTCCAGAGGGCTCGCCAGAAGTAAATGCAATAGACATAATTAAGCTAGTTTAATTTAGCTGAAGTAAATACAGTAAGGGTTGCTACAGAGCCAGATAGGATCATTCCCCATAGAATATCTGCGACCACTAGTTTGAGACTAAAGATATTCATAGTTGCGTAAACGGTAAGGTCATAAGTTCCATAAGTTACTAGCCCATAAAAAGCACCAATCATAAAAACATTTAAAAGTGTATTACTAAGATTGGGATTAATAACAAAGAAAATTAAGCCTAATAAGAAAATTATATAAAACATGATTGCAGGAGCAACTTTAAGCTCCATAAGAGCTGCAACCTCCTCTTTGTACATTGGGGTTGCAACAAAATATATCCAAAATATATCCAAAATATATCAATGATGCAGAAAAATGCGAGAGCTATAAAGAATGTTTTAATCATAATATTATTATACTTTTTATCAAATTAAATTGTTATAAGAATCAAAGAATAGGGGGTTAGATTAGAATAAATGAAATCTTCGGATTTCAAATTTGATGATAAGAAAAAATTTCTTAAAACTATTATCAACAATATCGTTAAAAGTACAGACAACTTAGCACATGATCTAACAATAAAATTTAAGTTACCTTATGTGAATGATCAGTTAATTTATAAGGGTAATAAGGGTAATAAGAATAAAAGTAAAGGGTATATTCCGAGGGATGGATTTTTTAAGAAATTAAGGATTGGTTCCCTAAAAAAAATTAAGGATAATGCAAAGTAAATGTTATCAGGTGTTGGTTATGATATATATCTAGCCCAATAAGGGGACTCTATAATACATATTTGATTTTACACTATGAAAATTGCTATTATTGGAAGCGGAATATCTGGCTTAACAGCCGCACACCTTCTTCACAAACAACATGATATTACCATTTTGGAAGCTAATGATTATATAGGCGGCCATACCCACACCCATCAAATCGAGGTAGACAAAAAGAAGTGGCTGATTGATTCTGGCTTTATTGTTTACAATGAAAACACATATCCAAACTTTATAAAGCTTCTTCAAAAACTTAAAGTTGATACGCAAAAAACTTCTATGGGTTTTAGCGTTAAGGCTCCAGGACAAAAACTAGAGTATTCTGGAGGCTCCCTAAATTCTTTATTTGCTCAACGCCTCAACCTATTTCGACCTTCTTTTTTGATGATGCTTAAAGACATTTTAAGATTTAATCGCATCTCAGTGGCAAAACTAAATAATTTAAACGAGTCAACAACAATCTATGAATTTTTGATTAACCATAAATTTAGTAAAAACTTTATTGAGCACTATATAATTCCAATGGGCGCTGCCATATGGTCAACAGCAGCGAAAAAAACAACAGAAATGCCAGCAGTTTTTTATATTAGGTTTTTCAAAAACCATGGACTACTTCAGATATTTAATCGTCCCCAATGGTTCGTAATTAAGGGTGGTTCAAAAGCATACATACCAAAAATAACTGCAGGATTTAAAAATAAAATTTTGCTTTCAACCCCAGTTTCTAAGGTTATAAGAGGCAAAAATAGTGTTGAGGTTTTTTATGGAAAGGATGTGGCCTCTCATCAGTTTGATAAAGTTATATTTGCAACACACAGTGATCAAGCATTGGCATTATTGCAGGACCCTAGTGAAGATGAAGTTAAAATTTTAGGCTCCCTGCCTTATCAAAAAAATGTGGCACTGCTGCACACAGACTCTTCTATATTGCCTAAAAAGAAAATAACGTGGTCTAGTTGGAACTACCTTTTAAGCGGTGATCAAAGTAAGCCGGTGACTCTAACCTATAACATGAATATTTTGCAATCATTAAAGTCGAAGACTAATTTTTTAGTAACCTTAAATAGTAATGGGGATGTTGACACAAGCAAAATAATTAAGACTCTAGTCTACCATCATCCTCTTTTCACGGTCAAGGGCGTTAAAGCACAAAAAGAAAAGAATAAAATAAGTGGTGTAAATAACACTTTTTATTGTGGGGCATATTGGGGAAATGGTTTTCATGAGGATGGCGTTAACAGCGCCCTTGATGTTTATAGTTTTTTTGATAAGGCCTTATGATGCTCTCAAAAAATCACCAACTATATTGGGGTACGATTAGTCATCAGCGACACACTCCGTTTAAGCGGTTTTTTTCATACCCAATTTTTATGGCCTATATTGATATCTCGTCTTTAGCATCTACGATGAAGCCATCACTTCTTTGGAACATTAATAAGCCTGCGCTTGTTTCATTTAAAAGGAAGGACTACCATGGAGACCCAGACTTAGACTTAGATAGTGCGGTTCGAAAAACGCTTCATGAAAAAACTGGTAAAGTTTTTAATGGACCAATTAGACTCCTGACGCACTTGAGATACTTTGGGCATTGTTTTAATCCAGTAAGTTTTTATTACTGTTTTGATGACTTAGACCAAAAGGTTGAGGCCATAATGGCTGAAGTAACAAACATACCATGGAAAGAAAGGCATACTTACATTATTGAAGAGCAAACAGAAAATAATACTAGGACGGGGTTTATCGCCTCTCCAAAAAAACAACTACATGTAAGCCCTTTTTGGGGAATGGACCATGATTATGAGTGGTTTTTCTCACAGCCTGAAGACTCACTAAATGTAAAAATGAAAAACTTTAAAGATGGTGAAAAGGTTTTTAATGTTTCGCTTGACTTAAAGAGGCGTGTATTTTCAAACGTAGGGCTTATTAAAGCAATTTCCAGGTTTCCATTTATCACCCTGATGGTTGTATATAGAATCCATTGGCAAGCATTTATGCTCTATATAAAAAGAGCTCCATTTTTTACACATCCGGACAAACTATGACTCAAGAAATTAAAACTAAAGATAGACTTTCAGTTGACGGCCTAGCAAATAATATTCAAGAAATGCAAAGAAGCACTAGAATGACTTCTTTCTTTAAAAGGATTTTATTTAAAAAACTGAAAGGCTTAAAAACTGGTGAGCTAACAATAGTTGATGGTTCTGAAATTCACGTATTTGGCGCTCCTAAATCAGAGCTTAAGGCAACCTTAACCGTTTCATCTCAAGAGTTTTATGTTTTTTTAGGGAGTGGCGGTACCAACGGCGCAGCAGAAGCCTTCACTGCTGGTTATTGGTCTGCAGATAATTTGGTTCAATTAATTCAGCTCATTATTAGAAATAAAAAAACGATGGAGGGGCTTGAATCTGGACTTGCAAGATTAACAAATCCAATCACTAAAATAATCCATAGGCTTAGACAAAACACCTTAAAAGGAAGCAAGAGTAATATTTTGGCACACTACGATCTGAGTAATGATTTTTACAAGCTATGGCTCGACTCAACCATGACTTACTCAAGCGGCATTTTTCTAAACAAGAAGTCAAGTATGCTTGATGCCTCGGTAGAAAAGCTAGATAGACTATGTCGAAAACTAAACCTTAATAGTAGTGACCATGTTCTTGAAATTGGAACGGGATGGGGAAGCTTTGCAACACACGCAGCCAAAAATTATGGCTGTAAAGTTACCACTACGACTATATCAGACAATCAGTTTAAGTATGTTGCTGAGCTGATTAGTAAAGAGAATTTAGATAATCAAATAACTTTACTCAACAAAGATTATAGAGAGCTTGAGGGTGTTTTTGATAAGGTTGTTTCAATTGAAATGATAGAGGCTGTTGGGGCTGACTTTGTGCCTGGCTTCTTTGAAAAAGCATCTTCATTGCTGAAGGCAAATGGTTTAATGGCACTTCAAGGAATAACATATAACGACCCAGACTTTAATGCCTATAAAAATTCGGTAGACTTTATCAGAAAATATATTTTTCCTGGTTCCTGCCTTATCTCATTGTCACAAGTTGAGAAAGCCATCAAAGAGAAAACAGATTTAATTATGGTTGACTCTGAAGATATAACTCTTCACTATGCAAGGACACTCGAATTATGGCGTAAAGACTTTGAAAATGTATTGCCGCAGGTAAGAGAGCTTGGTTTTTCAGATCCTTTTATAAGGATTTGGATCTTTTACCTAGTCTATTGTGAAGCGGGATTTCTTGAAAACCTAATTGGTGATTTTCAGTTTATATTTGCTAAGCCTGACCTCAAAAACATTAAAATTACACACTAGAAAAATGATTAAATTATTAATAAAACTTGCAGAAAATGGTTTATTACCAGACTTGCTTATTAGGTTTGGAATAGGGCGTTTATGCGCTCAAAGGCTTTTAGAGGCAACGAGCATTAGCAAGCTTGAAATGGAAAAAAGACACTCATCTTGGATTGACTTTTTAAATGAAAGTCCAATTGCTCTGGTTCCAGAAAAGGCAAATGAACAGCACTATGAGGTTCCACCAAAGCTTTTTGAATTGGTCCTGGGCCCGAACTTAAAATACAGTTCTGGTTATTGGCCAAAGGGCGCTTCGTCTCTAGACGACTCAGAGCTGGAGATGTTAAGGCTTTCTTGTGAAAGGGCATCCCTTTCAGATGGCCAAGAGGTTTTAGAGTTAGGATGTGGCTGGGGCTCCTTGACACTTTATATGGCACAAAATTTCCCTAATAGTAAAATTACTGCTGTTAGTAATTCAAAGGACCAGAGGCAGTTTATTGAGAACAAATGTAAGAAATTAAAGATAGAAAATATCAAGGTTATAACAGCAGACATGAATGACTTTTCAATTGATAAAAACTTTGATCGTGTTGTTTCAATCGAAATGTTTGAGCATATGCGTAATTATGGCGAGCTTCTAAAAAGAGTAAGTAGCTGGCTAAAAAAAGATGGAAAACTGTTTGTTCATATTTTTTCTCATAAAGAAATTGCCTATCCCTTTGAAGACCAAGATGAGGGAGACTGGATGGCTAGAGAGTTTTTTAGTGGCGGTCAGATGCCTTCTCATAGGCTCTTAACCTGTTTTCCAACTCGGATGAAAATCGAGAAAGATTGGAGGGTAGATGGAACTCATTATGAAAAAACCTCACTCGCATGGCTTAACAATATGGATAAAAATAAAGCTGAAGTAATTAAATTATTTGAAAAAACTTACGGCAAAGATGAAGCAAGCATTTGGTTTCAAAGGTGGCGTATTTTTTTCATGTCATGCGAGGTTCTTTTTGGCTTTAAAAACGGCTCTGAATGGGGCGTTTCCCACTACCTTTTTGAGAGGCCATAATGGGTAATATTAAGGACCTTGTTGCTATTATTTTATGTATTTTGACAGCTTATTTTGTTGCAAATGCTGCAACAGTTGATGGTGCTGTTCTTTATGGAGTGCCAGCTATACTTTTATGTGCCGCTGTTAGCTTTATTGTGCACTGGATTGTTGCAATCCCTTCGCTTGTAACAAGCTCAGAAAAATATTTTGACTTTACAGGAATGATCGCAACCCTTCTTCTAGTTGCTACTTCTATATTTGCACTTTTAGGCCAAGGAGAGCAAGTTTCTATCCGCTCAACTACTGTAGCTATTTTTGTATCTATTTGGACGCTAAGACTTGGGATATTTCTTTATATAAGAATCGTTAAAAGTGGAGAAGACAAAAGGTTTAGGGAGATCAAGAAATCGTTGCCAAAATTTTTAATGACATGGACTCTTTCCGCCCTATGGGTTTTCTTAACGACAGTAAATGCTGTTACCATTA
>JAOMMB010000019.1 GCA_028352435.1 Candidatus Thioglobus sp.
AAGACTTAGAGCATATAGAACACAACTACAAAATTTAACACTTAAGACGGAGCTGAAAGACGCCTCAAAAATAGATGAAGTTATCGACAAACTGAACAACGTTAAAAAATTAGAGGATTTGAAGCCTAGTATTGCATTAGAAAAATACATAACTATGGCATTAAATATCATTAATGACGCTAAAGATATAAAAGCCAATTCTAAGGTCGGTGACGACAACGAATTTATTTTTACCGCTCCTGCGAACCAACCAGATATAGAGTGTTATTACGATAGCTTTAGTTCAATTTGCGAAGTGACTATGTTGACTGGCAGGGATCAGTGGCACAATGAAGGGCAGCCAGTCATGAGGCACTTTAGAGATTTTGAAAAGAATTCAGAGCAAGATGATAATTACTGTTTATTTGTTGCCCCAAAAATACACAGGGATACTATAAATACTTATTGGACTTCTGTGAAATATGAATACGAAGGTAACAAACAGAAAATTGTGCCATTTACAATAGATCAAATCATTGGAATATTGGGAACTATTAAAGAAATAAAAATAAGTAACCAAACTTTCTCTCATTTGCAATTTAAGCAATTATTAGATGGCATTATAGATTTAACCGGTGGGGCCAAAAATTCAGATGACTGGCTAAGACAAATCCCGGAGTGTATAGAAAACTGGAAAAGTGGCATTATTGAAAATGCAGCATAGAAAAAAAGAATATATAAAATCCCCTTTGAATTATACGGGTGGAAAATATAAGTTACTTAGTCAGATAGAGCCGCTATTCCCCAAGAAGATAGATACTTTTGTTGACTTGTTTGCTGGAGGTTGTAATGTAGCTATTAATGCAAAAGCAAACAAGGTTGTTGCTAACGATATTAATAGTGAAATAATTCAATTGTATGATTATTTTAGTTCAAATAATTCAGACAAAGTCATTAGCAAGGTAGACAGTATTATTTGTAAATATGGACTTAGCGATACCTCAAAATATGGGTATGTGCATTATAGTTGCACCTCAAATTCTGGTGTTTCAAAATACAACAAAGAGGCATACTCAAAGCTAAGAAGCGATTACAACAAAAATAAAACTCCTTTGTTGTTCTATGTAACATTAGTATTCGCATTTAATAATCAAATTAGATTCAACAGTCGAGGGGAGTTTAATACACCTGTAAATAAAAGAGATTTTAATAAAAACATGAGGAAGAATCTCAAGTTATTTATTGATGAGCTAAATCAGAAAGAGATACGCTTTTACTCAGACGACTTTAATAACATTGAGATAGACGACAATTCGTTTGTTTATATTGATCCACCATATCTTGCCACTATTGCCTCGTATAATGAAAATGGCGGCTGGAATGAGGACAAAGAGATGGAGCTTCTAAGTTATATTGACGGTTTAAATAAAAGAGGGATTAAATTCTCATTGTCTAACGTCTTTGAAAATAAAGGCAAGTCAAATAATATTTTGAGAGAGTGGAGTGCTGACTACAATGTCCATAGCTTAAATTTCAGCTATAACAATTGCAATTATCAATCTAAGGATAAAACTAAGAACACCACTTCTGAAATATTGATTACTAATTATTAAGAGTTGAATATGGCAAATAGTAAAGCACTAGGTATTGATGACATTATACGAATCTATTGAACTTGATGAATCCACCGCCACGTCGATCATTACCTACTTTAGTATTACAAATTGAATCACATTCAACATCAACAGGAATTTGGCGCATGAGTTTTACTGATAAATCCTCTTTGCTTAATGATGACGAAACACTCACACCTTTTCGCTTTTTATCATCTACTGTAATTTGAAATTTCTGATTTAATCCCTGCTTTTCCAAGGACGGTCTTCGTCAATTATAGGTGGCCTCATGTGTAGTATATTGATAGCCTTTGATTTAACCTCAGAGCCATTGAAAACGCTAGACCTGTCTAGCAATAATTGCTTGTTATCGGCAATTAGGACATTATATTCCCTCAACACTTTACTGTTTTTCAAGGTGTAGTCGCCTCATATCATTATGCCAACTAATCGTCTGAAGGCTGAGCAGAATGATGCTTAGTAGTAGCAATACATTTACTTTTGTTTGAGTGATTTTTATCATACTTTACTTACTAAATTTGCAGTCACTACATATCTTAATGGGCCACCTGCAATGGGCGCATTGAATGGATAGCAAGTGACGAGTTTCAGCTCTGATTGATTACTACCAATATCGATGTCAACTATATCCGAGTCAATAATTTTGATATCACTGACTTGATATTGGTAGTTGTTTTTTGAATAAATTGAGTCAACCTCAAAGCGATCACCCAAAACAACATCTTCTAGGAAGCTAAACTGCGTGTCTCGGTGGGCAGAGATCAGTGTCGTACCTTTATTACCTGGATGATTTGACTCAATATTACGACCTGGTCCAAAAGCTAATACATTGCCCGTATCTCCTTCTAGTACGATTAAGTCTTGGTTGTGCCTAGCTGATTTAAGACGCATGACTGGATGAGAATCCATCCAACTCCAAGGTTTAACTTGATGGCTAGTTTTGTTAGCAACGCTCCAGGCTGATTGAATCATATATTGGGCAAACTCTGCCTTGATAGGTGTGTACGCACCATAGGCAAAAGTGCTAATACCTAGAAGCGCTAATAAGCTTGATTTATTCATAATCTTACCTTGCGACGAGCAAGCACTGAAAACACTATAAGAACAAGGCCTAATAACATCCAAAATTGTGAATTAGTCGCCGTCTTGGCAGCTTTAACTTTATTAGCTACAACTTTAGTTATGCCAACTTGTTCAGCTGGCTTTGTTGGCGATACATCCACTGCCACCAGTGAAGTAAATTTAGATACTAGATGATGTTCAAGGGCAATGTTAGTAATATCTGCTTGCACCTTGTCTCGATCAATACGTCTATTTTGCGCTCGATACTCATGCATCATTTGCTCAATTTTACGTCTGGCCCAAAGCACATCAATACCTGTTGTGTTGTTGCTGGTAGTGATCTTGATATTTTTGCTAAAAACGCCGTTTGCAGTATTGCCACTAATGGTCAACTTATTAGGGATGGCATTCATTTTATAAACCGCTGTAATGACTTCGCCTTTATATAGATCAGCAATTGATCCTAGCGCTTGATCAGCGTGAATATCCCTTGGAAAGTTGATATTGATATTAGTCATCGCTGGGGATTCTAGCTTTTGAAATAACTCATTCATTTTAATTTCAACTTCATTAATATCGCCAATGTAAGTGAAAGCACCTTTGCCGTACTGCGCCATTGTACTCATCAGGTGGGAATTTGGCGCAGAGCCAATACCAATAGTAAACAAGCGATTCTCATCAATTTTTTGGCGAACTGTTTGGAATATCTCATTTTCATTACCCACTTGTCCATCGGTTAAAAAGATGATTTGACGCAGGTAATTATCAGACTGAGAATCTGCTGAATCAAAAGCAAATTTGATCGCCTCAAGTGGTTCGGTGCCGCCATCAGCACTTAAGTTATTTGCAAAACGAATGCCGTGTTTTTTGTTTATCTTAATGGCTGGCATAGCACTATCAAACAAAGGATCAAACCCTGTGTCAAAATCAATAATATTAAATCTGTCAGTAGGATTTAGTCTATTAATAGCTTGAGTTAAAGCCTTAGAAGCTTGAATCATTGAAGACCCTAGCATTGATCCTGAAGAATCAATGATAAAGACAAGCTCTCTTGGGGTGTTAAGCTGCTTAAATGCCTTGTTCTCTGGCGGAGTGGCCATCAGCATCAGATATTGATCATCACCCTTTTGCTGGGTAAATAAGGCAAGCTCTGGGGTTAGAGATTTATGCGCTTTCCAGGTCAACTCAAAATCATGATCCGCTTGATTATTGTCTTTAGCGCTATCAAGACTGATATGTTTGGTTAGTTTGTCAATATCAGTAATAATAATCTTATGATAACTGGCGTTAATACTTTGAGCATCAAAGCCAGCTTTTAGATTAATCGCAAGACTAATTGGTCTGTCAACACGTCTCACAATTGATGGGGTGATTTTTGCAGCATCTTTAACGCGGTTAGTGTTTTTTGCCTTACCTGTACTGTTGTGTGAGGTCTTAATGGCTTTGCCAGGGATATATCGCTCACCAACTGTCATCGGAAAGCGGATTGAGAATTTGCCATTATCAATGTTCACAGCTTGTTGATATTCAATGGCGATTGTGATGGCTTCTCCTGGTCCGATATTAGCTACTTTTGTGGTAAAGATATTAGAGCGTTGCTGCTCAATCAACGTGGCTTTTTTGCCTGCTTGTTTGGCTTTTTTATAAATCTTCTGTGCTTCTTTACGCTCTTTAATTTGGCCTTCGATAATGCGCTTACCAATAATCATATCAAGATGATCAACGGCTGAATCTTCAGGCAATGGAAACACATACACACCCTCCACCCAATCATTTGATGGATTGGTAAAGGTCTGCTCAAGCTTAACTCTATTAATCGTGCCAGTGACATCCATTTGAACTTTGGTATCAAGTGCAAGTTGGGTAAAAACTGATTTATCAGTCAATGTATAAATAATTGACCCTGATTCGACTTTATTAATAGGATTACTAGTAGATGATTGCAGCTGAACTGGCTTTTGAGTGAATGAAATATCAGCTCGGATAAAATGAGAATAACTCAAACTAACAACGGCAATGAGTGCGGTAACGATACCAAGAGGCTTTACATAGGACATAACGATTTTTGCTTAATTGAAAGTCGTTATTATCTAAAATACAAATGAAGTTGAAATGTGGTTTTAGTGTTTTGTTGGTGAAGACATTAAGAGGTTTGCATAAGTGAATTATTACCAAATATCACTGTGCCCAGTAGCACTAACACTATTTTAAGCTTCCTTTTATCCTCTTTAATAAACTAGGCTTGTAGAAGTCATCAAGCGCTAAAAAATCAGCCTCATTAGCGATTCTTTTAGCTTCCTTATTATGTAGTCTATTAGCATCAGGCATTATCCCAACACGAAGCAAATCTAATCTATCAGCATCCCAACAAGTATTGATTGTAATACATTCAGGTCGCTCACCATAAGTATGGCCCTTACAGGCATTAGTTAGTTGTTTAAACTGAATATCATTAAGTGGTATCAAATCTCTATGCTGCTTGGCAAATGAAGCTGCTCTAGGTCCGTGTCCTTTGTCCCTATGCTCGTTTTCACGCATACAATCATGAAAGTAAGCGAAGTAAGATAAAACCTCTATATCGGCCTTATTGAAGTTTGCAAGATAATGCGCATTACGTTCAACCGTTTGCCAATGTTTAACGCCATGAATAGGGCTATTAAAAAGCAATGATTCGCTCTCCAATAGTTTTAGTACATTTTCATTAATCATTAAAACCCCTTGTTTGCCCATGCTGTTAGTTTTAAGAGAAGTTTATTAGGCCTTGCCAACCACATTGGAAACCCTACGAACATTATGAGTGATATTAGTGATTGGATTAAGTATTGCCAATCGGTTACATGTCCTTTGCTAACAGTCATGTTATATGATATGACTGCAATGACAAAATACGCCATTAATAAAATAGTTGTAAGAACACTTTTGCTTATTTTAGTTTTTTTAGGGGTAATTATAGCCCGTCCAAGTAAATAGGATGTAATACTAATTGCCATCATTGGAAGTGTTATTAAAACAAGTATGATTGGCCATATGTACGGCTTAATATCAAATCCAATACTTGCAGTGATTATTAGTATTAGCAAGAAGATGCATAAATATACAAATGCGCCAAAAAGTAAAATTGCATATCTGTTTGTTGTCATGTCACCTCCTTGAGACTAAGTGTTCAATTAATACCACAATAGGCACCTATCTCCTATTTATTGATGCTGTACTTTCATCATCAAGGATATGACTTCTTTCATCATATATTTCTTCAGCTCTCTGAATTTTCTTTTGTTTCTTATGGTGGTCAGTACAATGATTCCAAATATTATGCTCAGGGTGGTAATTAACACCAAGCCATCTTGCATACTCCTTCTTGATTAACTCTAATGAAATCTTATCTTCTGGAAAGCACTCAAGACACCAGTCATCATCAGTGAGTCTCATTATCTTGTCATACATCGTGTCCATAAAATAGTTTTCATAGCACCAATACACTTGAGTCAGAAACCTTTGCCTTTTATCAATATCATTTGCGTTCCAAGCTCCTAATATTAGTGGAATTTTGAGAGGTGGAAACTTGGTAAATTTATGCCTATCAGTATGCCAAGAATAAGCATGATATATTTTGTTCCAATGTTGTGGTAGAGGGCAAATTCTACCACCATTTTGACAATGCTTAATCAGCTCTAATAATTTGGGCTTTGCTGTCTCGTCATAACATTTCCATTTATATGCTTTCTTTTCTTCGGGTGTCATACTAATAAATATGGTTAAAATTATCTAAATACATGTAATGATTGTAGCCCATAAACAAACCAATTATTGCCTTTTCACTCGATACAACTCCCTTTCGGTAAGAAAGATAAATACCACTAAAACGCAGCCACAATAAAATCTTATTTCATATACAAGGGGTAGTTTATTATTATATTTATACTGCCATTAGGGCTTTGGGGTCGGCATTGGTTAACATTTGACTATCTACAAATACTAATAACATTCATGTCTTTAATGGCAATATTAAAAAACTCATCAAACTCACTTGATGGCGCCCTTAGTTGTCTTTCAAGAATGTTTAATCGCATCACTGTGTCGGTTGGTAGAGGTCTTGGTTGCTGCATTATCTTTCTGGCTCTTTTAGTTAAGTGTATATCACCCATTATTAACTCCATTTATATTAATTTAACCACTCTTGTGTGAGTTTATTAGAGTGTCTTTTTTAGCACCTTGATACCAAGCCTGAGCTTGCTTAAATTGCTGCTCGGTGATTTCCATGTCCATAATTCTGAACAACTTTTTTGTATTTTTTACTTTAGTTTTGATAGGTTTCATATTTTCTAGCAGTAACAACATAGCGAAGTGTGTCTTTTGTGTGGCCATCAAATGGCCATGGGGTGACAAGCTTGAGTTCATCAGTTTCAGATACGATAATTGTATCTTTTGATAAGTCAATAATACTAACATCAACTACGCAGTACTTATACTCCATGCCCATTTGATCACTAAGAACCACCTGATCGTTAAGATTGATGTTTTGTAGGAATGAAAAATGATGATATGCATGGATTACTACTGTGCCGCAATCACCTGGCAAGAAGCTACTTGGTGAGCGCCCTGGACCAAATAACAAAGCATCATCATTGTCGCCTTCAAGCACAACAAACTCTTGATTGTGTATTGGTACACTTAGCTGAAATACTGGATGAACACTTGATTGTGACCAGTGATTTGGCTTGACAATTTTTCTCATCTTCTTTCCTTAAATAAAAAAACTACCACCTAGAGTAAGAGGGTTAGCCCTTGGTAGTAGAAATTACCTCAACTATTAACAAAGAGGGGAGTAATAGTTGGCTGAGGTTCGTTAAAATTCTATAGTGTGTACATCTTATTATTTCGATTAGCGCCTGCCCTACTGATACCCATGCCAATAGCGGAGCCTAAAAACAAGGTAATGGTGCTAATAATGGTTAAAAAATCGGTACCATGCATTGAGCTGTTCGCAGTTTTTAATTGCAAAACTTGATCGTTTAGATCAGCATTAGATTCATCTAAATTAAGAAGCTTATTTTGTATCTTATTAAGCTCTAATGACTGCGTATTGTTATTAAGTATCTCTGAATTTAGTCTTGCAATTTCATTTTCATGAGTGCTAATTTGCTGTTTTAATTCAGCTTCAACCTGTTGTCTATTTGCATTTATTTTTTCAGCCAGGTTTAATTTAGATTGCAGCTTAGTTGCTAAGGTATTTTGTGGCTTATTAGCAGTTAAATATCTCGATATCATCCAGCCTTGATTGTCGCCATGCTTAATCTGACTCCAGCCATTTGCTTGTTTTTTTATCAAGGTGACTGGGGTGTTAATATTAAGATGATCAATAACATTGTTTTTAGAAATGACATCCTTAGAGCGCATTGGTATTTTGACCTCATCGCCTACATAAACAGTAGTATCAGCCAAAACACCTGTTGACAACAACATAACTAGAAGGAGGGGTTTGCGCATCTCTAAGGTCCAATTAACTAAAACAATAAGCATAGTGTAGAGCTTGAAAATGAATCTATGATGTTTTAAAAATGAAGAGTTAATGAAGTTTAAATGAAGTTGCTTTTAACCTTCTTATTTATCATTTACAATACTCAGTATCTGAACCATAACAACTTAATTATGCCCAATATTCTCCTCGTTGAAGACTACACAGTTACAGCTGAAAGTATTATATTTGCACTAGAAAATGATAACAACTCACTTAAGACCCATTGGTGCACCTCGGGTAATGATGCAATCGAATACTTTAATAACAATCCTGTCGATTTAATTTTATTAGACATTGGATTGCCTGATATTAATGGCTTTGATGTTCTTAGAAAAATTCGTAAAACCTCGGAAGTCCCCATTATTATTATCACTGCCAGAAATGATGAAGCCGACATTGTACTAGGCCTTGAGGGTTTGGGCGCTGATGATTATGTCACCAAGCCTCTAAGCCCTAGAGTCCTTGTTGCAAGGGTTAAGTTACAATTAAGACATGCTAGCGGTCAGTCCGAGATTGGTGCAGAGATTGTGACAACAGCCTCAGGAAAAGAGCAAGTATTCGAAATTAATACTGATATGCAGCAAATACTTTTTCATGGGCAAGTGGTAAACCTAACAAGAGCTCAATGTAAAATATTGATGCATATGATTGAACACCCAAATCGTGTACATTCAAAAGAACATTTGCTTAATGTTATGCATGACAGGCCAACAGGTGCAGGTGAAGGCACTATTGTGACACATATTAGGCATATTAGACTCGCGCTCAATCAAATAGATGCAGATAACGAATACATTGGAAATATCAGAGGCTTGGGATACTCCCTAACACTATGAAATTAACCATTGGCGTTAAGCTATTTATTGCTTACTTTGTTATTACGAGTAGTATTGTTTGGTTTGTAACCGATAAAGTGTCAATGCGCGTTACCAAGGGCATTGACGAGGCAGCTGAAGATGTCATGATTGATACATCGAATCTACTTGCTCAAATGATTGGTAGCAATATTAAAGATAATAAAATTGATACTGACAACGCTCGAAACCTAATCAGCAAGTATCTTGATCGAGAACTTAATGCAGACATCTACTCGGTCACTAAAAAAAATCCAAATCTTCAAGTTTATATAACCAACCAAGATGGCATTGTCATCTATGACTCAACGGGCATTAGAAAAGGTGAAGATTATTCCCAATGGAATGATGTGTATAACACGCTAAATGGTAAATATGGTAGACGTTCAAGCGCCCTTGATCCAGATATAACAGACCCAACTCCAGGACAAAAGGCTATGTATGTAGCGGCGCCAATTTACCATCAGAAAAAAATATTTGGTGTATTGACGGTTATTAAGCCAACTGCTGATTTAAAGCCTTATATTATTGAACAACAAAAGCATATTGATGAATATGCAATCTACCTTTTCTTAGTTTCATTATTGCTTGGCGCTGGTGCAAGTTATATTGTCTCTAGAGGCGCTCGAAAGTTAGTTAAATATACTACTGCCCTTTCTAAAGGAGAAAATGTTACAGCTCCAAAAATCCGCCAAATAGAGTTTGCAGAACTATCTCAAGCTATTGAAAAATTAAGAGGAGATCTTGAAGGTCGAGAATATGTTGAAGAGTATATTGACACTATGGCACATGAGTTAAGAACTCCTATTACTGGTATTCAAGGTACTGCTGAAAACCTACTAATGCCTATGAGTAATGAGCAACGTGTGCGCTTTGTAAATAACATTCTTGAAGCAAATAAAAAGATGGATTTATTGGTCAATAGGCTACTAAACCTATCTCGCATTGAACGTAAAAATCAGCTTGAAAATATTGAAAAAATCAATGTTAAAAACTTAATTAAAGACGTACTTCAGGCTCCTAGTCGCAAAGGTAGCATTACCCGAAGAAGTATTAAAATTGAAAATATCATCGAGCGCGAATTTAGCATAAAAGCTGAAAAGCTTTTAGCTGAACAAGCTCTAGCTAATATTATTGATAATGCAATTGATTTCACACCAATAGGTTCAACCATTGGTATCAAAGTCAGTGAATCAAATACACATATCAATATTCAAGTATATGACCAAGGTAGGGGCATTCCAGAGCATGCTAGAAAACAGCTATTTAGACGATTTTTTTCATCTTCAAGACCTGATACTGGAAAACGTGGCAACGGCTTAGGACTTCGTTTTGTAAAGAAAATCATGAGTCTTCATGGTGGTCAAGTAAGTCTAAAAAATCGTTTCATGGAAGATGGCGCTGTGGCAACTTTACAGTTTCCAACATAATAAATAAAAGCCTAGTATTGCAGGCTTTTATTTATAGCTACATGTTTCCATGATTTTTTTTAGCCAAATGTCATAACGGCCTATCCAAGATATATAGGACACATCTACCTCTTTCAATAGGGATAATCATCCTAGCAAAACTATTGATTAATAATTTATGATTAATAAACAACCCGTACAAATTTGGATTGATGCAGATGCTTGTCCCGTTGTTATTAAAGATATTCTCTTTAAAGCAGCGGATCGCACTCAAACTAAAACAACTCTAGTTGCTAACCATGCACTATATCTACCGCCCTCTTGCTATCTTAGCTTTATTCAGGTGGGAGCTGGTTTTGATGTGGCTGATAATGAGATTGTTAAGCGCCTAAACCCAGGTGACTTAGTAATCACTAGCGACATACCTTTGGCAGATGAAGTTATTACTAAAGGCGGACTTGCTCTCAGCCCAAGAGGAGAGTTGTTTAGCGCTGGTAATATTAAATCAAAACTCAGTATGCGTGATTTTATGGATGTAATACGCTCAAGTGGTGTGCAAACTGGTGGCCCATCACCACTAAGCCAAGCAGATAGACAAGCCTTTGCGAATCATTTAGATCGCTGGTTTAACCAAAATAAAGATTAACGCCAAGTTGGCTTCATATAAACACCAGGTGTTGCTTCTTCAGCTATAACCTTACCCGGCTCCATCATTGTTCGAATACCTTGATCCATTCCTGGCATCATAAATGAAGACTGGGGCTGCTGATATTGCTTCTGAGGCTGCATACCTGGATTAAATGGCATCATACTCATCCCACCAAAAGATTGTGTCGGCCTACTAGCTTGACGGCTAGGTGCTGAATTTACTGTCCATGGCATAGGATTGTATGCAGGCTGAGAATATCTTTGTCTTGGTGTCGCATATCTAGAGTTAGAATATCTAGGCTGAGAGTAACCTTGAGCTCCCCACGGCATAGAATTACCAAAAGGTTGCATTTGAGGCTGGGAAACACCCTGCCCACCAAATGGCGACATCATCGAAGACGGATTGCTAAAATTGGCACTCGATAAGGTACTAATAGCTAATGTTAGCCCTAAGCAAGTTTTGATAATATGGTGTCTTGTGTTTTTCATGTCGATTCTCCTCAAGAATTAAATAGTATTAGATTGAACTATACACTGGAGCAATAATCGATATTAGCTATTTTTTAGTTATTTAGCGCATTAAGCTTTATTTTTATTGTCCCAATAATTAGCGCGATCTTTTAAGATCCAGCGAACACCGCCTTTAGGATTTTCAACATCACCTTTATAACGTGGAATTAAGTGTACATGCAAATGTTTAATACTTTGACCAGCCATTTCTCCATTGTTAATGCCAATATTGTAAGCGTCAGGTGAGAATTCTTTATCAAGAATCAATTTTGCTTTTTGCACGGCAATGCCAATTGCCAACAACTCCTCCTCGCTCGCCTCAAAGTAAGTTGCAAAGTGACGCTTTGGGATAACCAAAGTATGGCCAGGTGAAGCTGGAAAATTATCAATAAAAGTAATGGTCAGGTCACACTCGCCAATAACTCTTTCTTGGTTCCTTAATTTACAAAATAAACACTCTGTACTCATGTTACTGCCCTATGTTAAAGATAGATAATTTGGACGAATATTTTACCCCAATTAGGCGTCTTTTGCTTGTAGGCTTTACTATAGTTTTTTCTTTTAGGTGTAAAAAAGCCGGCATGTAGCCGGCTCTTCAAAAAAACTACAAGTTACTTCGCTGCTTCTGCTGCTGGCGTTTCACTTGTTTCAGCAGTGGCAGGAATGGCTTGGTTATAGCCGTAGTTCCATGGTGCACTGTTCATTGGGCCAAATGAGTTTGAACCTGTACCCATGTTAAATGGCGAAGTGCTGGTGCCAAAATTAAATGGCTGACCAT
>JAOMMB010000002.1 GCA_028352435.1 Candidatus Thioglobus sp.
GCCTAGAAGAGGGTAAGTGTAAGATGACTGATGTTATTATTGGTTATCAAGGCGATGCAGCAGATTTTGAAGCTAAAAAAGCTGCATTTGATGCGGGTGAATTTGATGATGATGAAGAATATGAAGACATGGAAGAAATGGAATACAGCGGTCCTGATGAGGACAAGGTAAATACCCGTTTTGAGACAGTTTTAAGCTGCTCGCAAGGCTATCAAGAACTAAAAGAAAAGCACGGCTTTCGTCATAAAAAAACAATAGCTGCTCGCGTAGAGCTCTCTAAAGGTTTATCAGACTTGCGCCTAGCACCTAAGCTGGTTTCAACCATGATGGAAGTTGTGTGTAATCGCGCCGAGCTAGTTAAGAAGCAAGAGAAAACTATTCAAAGTGCATGTCTTTACGCAGGCATGGAAAGAGTTCAATTTCTTGAAATGTTTGCTGGCAATGAAACTAACTATGATTGGTTGAAAAATGCAAAATTAGATGAAAAATTAGTTTCAGCACTTGCTCCTTCTAAAGATGAAATATTTTATGCACAGAAAAATCTTCATGAATATGAAGAAGAGATGCATTTAACTATCGCTGAATTAAAAGCACTTAACAAACTTTACCGTAAAGGTGATCGTCGCGCTAAAAAGGCTAAGTCACAAATGACTGAAGCTAACCTAAGACTGGTTATCTCTATTGCTAAAAAATATGCAAATCGTGGCTTGCAGTTTTTAGATCTTATTCAAGAAGGTAATGTTGGTCTAATGAAAGCGGTAGATAAATTTGAGTACCGTCGTGGTTATAAATTTTCAACGTATGCAACTTGGTGGATTCGTCAAGCGATTACTCGCTCAATTGCCGACCAAGCTCGAACTATTCGTATTCCAGTGCACATGATTGAAACTATTAATAAGCTGAATCGTGTACGCCGTCAATTATTACAAAAATTTGGTCGTGAAGCCTCTCCAGAAGAGCTAGCTGTTGAAATGGAATTGCCAGAATACAAAATTATTAAAATTCTTAAAATTGCCAAAGAGCCTCTATCCATGGAGACGCCAGTAGGTGATGACGAAGACTCTAACATTGGTGATTTTATTGAAGATACTAATCTATCTTCACCTGTAGAAATTACCACAAAAGAAAGCCTTAGAGAGACCACAGGCGAATTATTAGCAAACTTATCTCCTCGTGAGGCAAAGGTTCTAAAAATGCGTTTTGGTATTGATATGAATACTGATCACACACTAGAAGAAGTCGGTAGACAATTTGATGTAACGCGAGAACGTATTCGTCAAATTGAAGCTAAAGCACTTAGAAAGTTAAGACATCCTTCTCGTGCCCATAAGCTTCAAAGCTTTTTAGATTCTTAAAAAATCCGTTTTTCGGGCCTATAGCTCAGCTGGTTAGAGCACTCGACTCATAATCGATTGGTCCTTGGTTCAAGTCCAAGTAGGCCCACCATATTTAGCAGTATTTCTCATACTCAATGGTATGATAATATCATGATGTTTAATGCGCTAACACCTCACTTAATCACACTCACCACTCAAGTCGGAGAGATGATTATGTCGTATTACAAAACCAGTCTCGCTATTGAGACTAAATCAGACCAAACCCCTTTGACAGTTGTCGATCAAAAAGCACACCAGCAATTAGTTGATGGCTTGAGCCAGATAACTTCAAATATCCCTATTCTTTCTGAAGAGTCTGAACTACCTGATTTTTCAGTGCGTTCAAATTGGGATGAGTATTGGCTTATAGATCCACTTGATGGTACAAGAGACTTTATTGAGCAAACGGGTGAATTTTGTATTTGCATAGCTTATATTAAAGAAAATCGCCCTATTTATGGTTTTATATACGCGCCTCTTAGTAAAACACACTATTTTACCAACGAAACATCTCAAGCCTTTAAACTCAATAATAATACAACCACTTTGCTACAAGTGAGCCCTAAAAAAGAGCCTCTGAAAGTTGTTGTTGGACATCACTCGTCGCATAATTCAAAGCTAAATGATCACTTAAACGAGCTTGGGAAATGTGATATCAGCCGCCTAGGTAGCGCACTAAAATTTTGTAAAATTGCTGAGGGCGAATATGATTACTATCCAAGATTTGGCCCTTGCTCTGAATGGGATACGGCTGCAGGCGTTTGTATCTTAGAGGCAGCAGGCGGACAAGTTATTGGGGAGGATTCACAGCCTCTTCGCTACAACACCCAAGATAATCTAAATAGTCCAGTATTTTTTGCATCAGGAAAAGCGTAATGACAAATCAACTGCCTTAATATCTTTAGTTATACTACCGGTTGAAATAAAATCAACACCCGTCTCGGCAACAGCAACAAGCGTTTCTAAATCAATATTTCCAGAGGCTTCGATGGGTAACTTACCAAAAGCCATTTGCACAGCCTGTGCCAACTCTTGATGTGGAAAGTTGTCGCATAATGCTCGCGTCACGCCTTCTAATTTAAGCACTTCTGCTAATTGATCTAGCGTTTCCACTTCAACAATTAAGTCAAGCTTTGGGTATTGTTCTTTAGCGTTTTTGACAGCATTAGTAATACTGCCAAAAACTATAATATGGTTTTCTTTAAGCATGACACAGTCGTACAATCCAAGTCGGTGGTTATTACCACCACCACATTTAACCGCATATTTTTGCGCCAGTCGAAGCCCAGGTAGGGTTTTTCTTGTATCTAATAATTTTGCCTTTGTATGTGCTATTTTAGTCACCATTAAATTTGTTTGCGTTGCCACTGAACTCAATGTTTGCAAAAAATTAAGTGCCACACGCTCCCCACTAATAATTGATCTTGACGAACCTGACAAGGTTGCCAAAACTTGAGATGGCCTTACTGAATCGCCATCTTTAACTTGCCAAGAGACTTTAATGTCTTTATCTAGCGAGACAAAAGTAGCTTGAGCAAATTCAATACCACAAATGATAGCATTTTCTCGACAAATAATTGTTGCAACAGCTTGCTCATCAGGCAATAAAATTGCTGAAACATCGCCAGAACCTAAATCTTCATCAAGCGCCAAATCAACAATTTTTTGAAATTCTTTATTCATGGATAAACTCAAGAATAAGTTTAGCTGATTCTTGACTAGCATTCAAGCAAAGGCTTTTATGTATCTTAGAAAACTCCTCAGTCAAATCTGAATGGTCACTCATTAGAATGCGCATTGCATGTCTGGCAATATTGTCACCATTTGCTTCTTTTTGGATTAATTCTGGAACCAAGGCTTTGTTAGCGATCACATTAGGCAAACTAATAAATTTACTTTTAACTAAATTTGAAGCGATAAAATAACTGAGTGTAGAGAGCTTATAAACCACTACCATTGGTACACCAATTAAAGATAATTCAAGTGTTGCGGTCCCCGAGGCTACTAACACCAAATCTGCGCTTTGCATATGCTCATGCGCCTTATTAACTGAAAGACTCACATCTTGATTACCGATAATGTGTTTAGCCCATTTAAGTAGCTCCTCGTTCGCTAATGCTAAATGAAACTTAAATGATGGATCTTGATGTGACATTAATTTTGCTGCAAGCAGCATCTCAGGCAAAAGACGCTTTACCTCTGCCGCTCTTGAGCCAGGCATGAGTAAAATATTTTTACCTGCTTGGTGGTTTTTTCTAGGGGTGAGTTTTTCTGCTAAAGGATGCCCAACAAATACGGCTCTCTGATTATAGCGCGTGTAAAAATCTACCTCAAAAGGGAATAGGCATAATATCAAGTCGCTAGAGCGTTTAATTTTTTTCACGCGCGATGAACGCCACGCCCAAACTGAAGGCGAAATAAAGTGAACTGTTTTGATGCCGAGGCTTTTAAGCTTTCTTTCAATAACAAAATTGAAATCAGGCGCATCTACCCCAATAAAAACATCCGGCCTATGTTGAGAGAAATGCTCAACAATAGATTTTCTTAGCCTTAGTAGCGAGGGAATTTTTTTTAGAACTTCACTGAACCCCATGACATTTACTAGGCTCATATCCCAGTGCTTTTTACAGCCCTGAGTCTGCATTTTTTCACCACATAACCCTTCAATATTAAGAGCTGGATCTTGGATTTTAAGCGCTTGAACTAGTGTGGATCCAATTAGGTCACCTGAAGTTTCGGCAGCACTAATTGCAATCTTAGTCATTTAGAATTATTTTCTTGGAAGAATGATTTGAGGATCTTTATCAAATGCACGATAAATAACCATAACACTTCCAATAACCTGTACTAAGTGCGCATGTGTTGCTTGAACAATCTTATCAATTACAAGCTGTTTATCTTCACGATCATCACCACGAACCTTGATCTTTAATAATTCGTGGGTTTCAAGACTTGACTCAAGTTCTGATAAAACAGCCTCGCTCAGTCCGTGTTGCCCAATCATCACGATAGGTTTAAGGCTGTGGCCTTTAGATCTTAAAAATTTCTTTTGGTTATTGGTAAGCTTAGTCATTGATTAGATACTCTGTATTAAATAAATCTTGGATGGTTTCACGCTTACGAATAAGGTGGTGTTCACTATCTGACACCATTACCTCAGCCACGCGTGGTCTGGAATTGTAATTTGAACTCATGGTAAAGCCATATGCCCCTGCAGACATTAATGCTAAATAGTCTCCTTCAGATAAGGACAAATGCCTGTCTTTAGCTAAAAAATCTCCTGTTTCACAAATAGGGCCTACAAGGTCCCATTTAGCATCAACTCCTTTGGAATTTTCATGAACTGGTAATACATGATGATACGCATTATAAAAAGCGGGGCGCAAGAGATCATTCATTGCGCCATCAATCAGTGCAAAAGATTTATCTGAATTTTGCTTTAGAAACTCTACTTTAGTAATAAAAACACCTGCATTGCCAACAATCGCCCTACCAGGTTCTAAAATAATCTCTAAATCTCCGACTTTTTTTAATACCTGGGCAACGTAAGCTGCAATATCTAAAGGCACCTCATTATCATAAGTAATACCAACACCGCCGCCTAAGTCTAGGTGCTCGATATCAATACCTTGATTTTTAAGCACCTCAATCAAGTCTAGCACCTTGTCTAGTGCATCTATAAATGGTGAAACATCGGTGATCTGTGAGCCAATATGACAATCTAATCCTTTGATTAATAAATACTCAGATTGTTGCGCTGTTTTGTATAACTCAAGTGCGTCATCGATATCAACGCCAAATTTGTTTTCCTTTAGGCCTGTTGAAATGTACGGATGCGTCTTTGCATCAACATTTGGATTGACGCGTATTGAAATGGATGCCTGAGTATTTAAACTCGACGCCACTTGCTCGATACGTACCAGCTCAGCAGCAGACTCTACATTAAAACATCGAATGCCAACTTCCAGGCCGCGCTTAATCTCTGCTTGAGTTTTAGCTACACCAGAAAATACACATTTTGAAGCTTCTCCGCCTGCAGCCAAAACACGCTCCAACTCGCCAATAGAAACAATATCAAATCCTGCACCAATTTTAGCCAGTACATTTAATACGGCAATATTAGAATTAGCTTTGACTGCGTAACAAACTAGATGCGGATGCTGACCAAATGCTGAGTCAAACTCGCGCCAATTTTTTTCAATATCAGTGCGGGAATATACGTACAACGGAGAGCCATAGCACTTCATTAAATCTGCAATATCAACAGACTCAGCATGTAAGGATTGATTTTTATAGAAAAAGCTCAAGTTTTATTTTGAATTATGCGGCAAAATATCTAGTTCTGGCGCTGTCATTGTTTGGATAGCTGATGCTTGAACTGGCTTAACAGACTCTAGCTCACCCATTTTTCCACAAGCAGAAATACCAGCAATCACAAACATTAACACTGTTAATTTGATTAATTTTTTCATATAGATTTTCGTTTGGTAGTTTTTGTAAAATTAGTCGCTATTTTACAGTAATTCTTTAAGACTTTGAATGAACGCGTGACGCTCAATATTAAAGGCGCCAAGGCTATTTAAATGCGGACTTTCAACTTGGCAATCGATCAATGAATAGTCCATCTGTTCTAATAGATGAACAAAGGCTATTTTTGAGCTGTCTTTTACCAATGAAAACATCGATTCACCAAAAAATACGCCGCCTAATGACACGCCATATAGTCCGCCCACTAATTTAGATTGTTGATACACGCCAACACAGCGGACAAAGCCTTGTTCGAATAGCTTTGTGTAAGCAAATACCATATCCTGATCAATCCAAGTGCCAGTCTGGTCTTTGCGTTCAACCGTTTTACAATGCTGAATAATTTGCTCAAAATCAGTATCGACCTTGAGTTGGAATTTATTTGAATTTAATGTTTTTCTTAAACTTTTAGACACATGAAGCTTATCTGGAGTAATCACCATTCTTGGGTTTGGACAGTACCATAGGATTGGGTCTTGCTCACTATACCAAGGAAAAATACCACGACTATAAGCATCCAATAATCGTTGAGTTGTTAAATCACCCCCTATAGCGATAAGACCATTGGGCTCTTCTAAGGCACGCTCAACATCACAAAAAGAGGTGTCTGCATCTGTTAATACAAAATCCTTTGGAATTTCAATCACTTATATTTTGCTGCCTAATTAATTCTTTAGCCATGTAAAGAGCGGCAATACTTCTGGCTTCCGTTAAATTATCATCATAAACCAGGCTTTCCAAATCAGCTAATTTATGCTCAACTACTTCAAGTGGCTCTGGCTCATCACCCTGCGCACTCGCTGCATATAAATCTTGTGCCAATATAATGTGCGTAATACTTGATTGATAGCCTGGCGCGATACTCATGGCCTTCATATAAGTTAGGCGTTTAGCGCCATAACCAACTTCCTCAATCAGTTCTCTATTCGCCGCTTCAAGGGGCGTCTCACCATCGTCAATTTTTCCTTTGGTGAGTGCTAATTCGTATCTGTTTGTACCGCCAGAATATTCATAAATCATCAAAACTGTCTCATCATCCAACATTGGAATTACTAAAACTGCTCCATTGCCAGGCGGCTTCAAACGCTCATATTGCCTCTTCTCTCCGTTAGAAAATTCAACATCCATGGATTGAATATTGAAAAATCGAGTGGCAGCTATGTCAATAATATTACTCAGTATGGGTTTTTTTTGCATAATTAACATTATATCATTAGCTATAATAAGCAAATCAAAATAGAGGAAAGAGGCATGAAAAAATTAACATTATTATTTACTTTGATGTTTTCATCAATGACGTATGCCTGGATAATTGATGGCGTAGGTGATTATAAGTTTGAAGCACTTAATAGTCAAACATATGTTATGCATGGCCCATTGGGTGAGCCTAGTGTGCAAAATTATGGCTTTATGAACAATCCAGGTATTATTATTGGAAAACAAGGTGTTATCGTTATTGATCCAGGTAGCACACTTCAAGTTGGTAATAAAGTGCTTGAGGAAATAGAAAAGATTTCTAAAAAGCCGATTGTTGCTGTTTTTAATACCCATGTACATGGTGACCATTGGCTAGGCAACCAAGCAATTGTTGCAAAATATCCTAATGTTAAAATCTATGCCCACCCAAAAATGATTGCGCATGCCAAAGATGGTGAAAGCGACTTATGGCTAGGCATAATGAATACTTTGACAGAAGGCTTATCCAAAGATACGGTAGCAGTTTATCCAACAGATGCAACATCTCACTTGCAGAAAATCGTTGTGGCAGGAGAAACTTTTATAGTTCATAATGATATTACTGGTGAGGCGCATACCGATAATGACATCATGATTGAGCATGTTGGTAGTAAGACATTGTTTCTTGGAGATAACGACTTAATGAAGCGCTTTGGTCGCTTTGATGGCTCATCTAGCATGCATGGTAATATCGCTGCACTAAAATATGCAACTGATTTAAATCTAGGCCATTATGTGCCTGGGCATGGGCCATCAGGTGATGCAGATGCAGCCGTTAAACCATTTTTAGATTATTTAATTGTTATTCAAGAAGAATCTAAAAAAGGCTATGAAGAAGACTTAGCTGATTATGAAATTAAGCCTTTTGCACATAAGCGTTTAGCTGATTATCATCATTGGAATGGCTATGAGGAGCAGCTAGGTAAGCATATCAATAAGATGTTATTAGAGATTGAATCACTAGATATATAAACTCTCACCATCTTTACTTTAAAAAAATGACGACTTATAAGTCGTCATTTTTTTTGGCACTAAGCAATTCTGAATTACTTTTCTTTTAGCTGAAATTTTGGCAAGCCCAAGTTAAAGCGAAGCGCCAATAAGCGGGTAATAAAAATAGATAGGCCAGCAACAATGGCACTAATAGTAACGCTAACACCAGAATCAACAAGTACAATAAATCCTAAAGAACCTATCCAGGCAGCCGTTGCATATAGTGGGCTTTTAAAAACAATTGGCGTTTCATTGCACAGCAAATCTCTAAAAATTCCGCCCATAGCTCCGGTAATAACGCCCATAAAACTGGCAATTAACCAAGGCGCGCCTGCCATTAAGGCAACCATTGTTCCGGCAATACTAAATGCTGCCAATCCTGCGGCATCAGGAATTAAGAAAAATTTAGCAGAAATAGATAAAGACCTTGCGCCAATAAAAATTACCACGGCACTCGTCAATGAAACAATAAAAAAGATTTGATCTTTAATCCAAAACACGTCAATATCTAACAACATATCCCTTAAAGATCCACCGCCCAGTCCAGTAGTAATGGCGATAATCACCACTCCGAATAAATCGAACTGCCTAAAGCCAGATTTCAAAACGCCCGATGCCGATGACACCACAACTGCAACGAGTGAAACCCAATATAAACTACTAGAAAACTCTTGTGTAATTTCTAAATTTATCATTAACCGCCTTTTTAAATGTACTTTATTTACGCCAACCCTTGTAAAGACGGATTGTAACGCAATTATTAAGAGTTATAAACCATTTTGAATATTTATGGAATTTTGGTGTTGTTGGCACAAAAAAGGGCTATGCCGATGATATTCGATCGTTTTTAGCCGTTAAAACGCTGTTTTTAACGCATTTATTGGCAATTTAAGCCCTGAAAAAAGACTCATTTGCATTATTTACTAAATTTTTAACAGGTAAGATGAATAATTGTACTGATAGTAAACTTTAACAAACTTAAGGAGTGGGAATGAATTTTAAAAGCATGACCAAGCAACAACTAAAAGATTATGGCCAAACAATTGACGTTCAGCTTAATCTTAAAAACAAGAAAGACGAACTAATAACGCAACTTAACGAAGCAGTCGAGCAAAAGGCTGAACTGAACTCTACGCCTGTACCAACAGAACAGGCACCCCCTTCTCCTTTAACCGCATCTGTCACACCTTCTCAAGGCGAGTTTGATATTAAAAAGTACGCCTTACCAATTGTTGTTGTTATGATATTATTAATTTGGCTGTATTAAATACCCCCAATTAACTAATGCTAAAAACTATAGAAAAAGCATTAAACGGTGGAAATTTTTGCCAAATTTGAGGCGTAAGGAATTTGAAAAGGCAGGGGCTTACTGCAGTAAGTGACTGTTTTTGAGAATTACGACAACAAGGCCTTTGGTAAAAAGTACCCTGATTTAGTCGAAAAAGCCATCCATATGAAGCTCTGTTAAATCGCTAAAACCGCCAATATGTTTGCCATCAATGATGAGTTGTGGAACCATTCTGGCACCGTTAGTCACTTTTGAAAATTCCACCATATTTGCTCGATCTTCGTCAATCATTTTTTGTTCAAATGGTAAATTCCACTTGGTTAATAGCTCTTTGGTTTTTACGCAAATGGGGCACGTGTTGGTTGAGTAAACGACAATTTTCATCTTTATCCTTGAAGTGCTTCAACCACTAAATCACCCATCTTACTGGTACCAACAACGCTATCGCCTTTTGCTGCGATATCTTGAGTACGGTAGCCTTGATCCAGAACCGTATTAACCGCTGAATCAATTTTGTTGGCCAGTGATACTTGGTCAAGCGAATAGCGCAACATCATAGATACTGACAAGATCGTAGCCAAAGGATTGGCGATATCTTGGCCAGCAATATCTGGTGCAGAGCCATGAATTGGCTCATACATACCGAAACCATCTTTGTTTAAAGAGGCACTTGGTAGCATACCAATTGAGCCAGTCAGCATCGCAGCACAATCAGACAATACATCGCCAAATAGATTAGAAGTGACCATGACATCAAATTGCTTAGGCGCTCTAACCAATTGCATGGCTGCATTGTCCACATACATATGAGAAAGCTCAACATCTGGATAATCTTTAGCCACATCAATCATAACATCACGCCATAATTCGCACACTTCTAACACATTGGCTTTATCGACCGAACATACACGTTTGTCGCGTTTTTGTGCAATTTTAAAAGCTGAATGTCCAATACGTTTAATTTCAGACTCAGAATAAGTGGCACTATTAAATCCATAGCGTTCACCATTGCGAATTTCGATACCGCGAGGCTGGCCAAAATAAATACCTGACACTAATTCACGTACAATCATCAAATCCAAGCCGGAAACAACCTCTTCTTTAAGTGTTGAAGCGCTAGCTAGTTGTGGATACAAAATAGCCGGACGAAGGTTTGAAAATAAATCCATCTCAGCACGTAGGCCAAGTAACCCACGTTCAGGACGAAGGTCGCGCTCTAACGCTTCCCACTGATAGCCACCCACAGCACCAAGCAAAATAGAATCACACTCTTTGGCCGCATCAAGCGTTGCCTGAGGCAATGGCGAGCCAGTTTCATCATAAGCAGTGCCGCCAATTAGGCCGTGCACCAGCTCCATATTCAAGCTATCATTTTTGTTTAAATACTCAATTACCTTTAAGGCTTGAGCAACAATCTCTTGACCAATGCCATCACCTGGCAATACTAATACTTTAGACATCTAGTTTCCTGTGGATAAATTTCTAAAAAGTCTATTTTACTAGATTTCTTCCATTTCAAATTGATCCTTGGTCACGCCGCAATCTGGACATATCCAATCTTGGGGGACATCGTCCCACTTTGTGCCTGGCTTAATACCATCTTTAGGAGCGCCTAACGCCTCATCATAAATCCAGCCGCACACCATACATTTTAATTTTTTCATGTTTATTTCCTTGTTGTTAAATACGTAAAAAAAGGGAGCTATTTACTCCCTTTGATCAAACTGATTAAATACTATAGATTATCAGCATTTTTTGATAAATATTCAGCCACACCTTCTGGTGTATCCTTCATACCTTCATCACCCTTATTCCAACCTGCAGGGCATACTTCACCATGCGTTGTGTGGAAATCAAGTGCGTCAACCATGCGTAACATTTCATCAACATTACGACCTAATGGAAGGTCATTAACTACTTGATGACGAACATTAAATTCTTCATCAATTAAAAATGAAGCACGAAGTGCGATGCCTGCCGGATGAACAATGCCGTATGCTTCCATAATAGAATGATCTGTATCAGCTACTAATGGGAAATCAATAGCACCCAAGCCACCATCTGCTGGTGCTGTGTTGCGCCAAGCATTATGTGTGAATTGTGAATCAACTGAAATACCGACGACTTCAACGCCTTTCTCAGTAAATTGAGCCACACGATGATGATGCGCTAAAATTTCTGAAGGACAAACAAAAGTAAAATCTAATGGATAGAAAAACACCATGATTTTTTTGCCTTTCAGGCTTGATAATTTAAAATCGTCAACGATTGTGCCATTTGCCAATACTGCTGCGGCTGTGAAATCCGGTGCTTGTTGTGTTACTAAAACGCTCATATTTTTCTCCAGTAAGTAATCTATAAAACCCGTTGATTATACAACGACCAACCTGTGTATATCTTATAAAAAATAAGGGTTTAGTAATGACAAGCTAAAATACCAGCAAATACTCAAGTAAAATGTCGACATGCTTAAAATCTACAACACACTCAGTAAACAAAAAGAAGTTTTTCACCCTATTAATCCTGACAAAATAGGCATGTATGTCTGTGGCATGACTGTCTATGATTATTGTCATATGGGGCATGCTCGTGTCTTGGTCATGTTTGACGTTATTACTCGCCATCTAAGACGCAACTTTCCCAGCGTCACTTACGTGCGTAACATTACCGATATTGATGACAAAATTATCGCTCGTGCTATTGAAAATTCAGAAGATATTTATAGTCTAACCAATCGTTTTATTGATGCTATGCATGAAGATGAGCGTGCACTTGGCATACTACCACCTGATATTGAGCCTCGTGCTACACAAGCAATTGATCAAATGTTTTATATGATCAAAGCCTTGATAGAAAAGGGTGTAGCTTATCAAACAAAAAATGGTGACGTCTATTATTCAGTACGTAAGTTTGATGGATACGGAAAGTTAAGTGGGAAAAATTTAGATGACTTAGAAGCTGGTGCTAGAGTTGACGTAGATTCGAATAAAAAAGATCCACTGGATTTTGTATTATGGAAAATGGCTAAACCGAGTGAGCCAAGTTGGGAGTCTCCCTGGGGTGACGGGCGTCCCGGCTGGCATATCGAATGCTCAGCAATGTCTACTCATCATCTAGGCAACCATTTTGATATTCACGGAGGTGGCATGGACTTGTCTTTTCCACATCACGAAAATGAAATCGCCCAATCTGAAGGGGCTAATGGCTGCAAATTTGTTAACACTTGGATGCATGTTGGTTTTGTCAACATTAATGATGAAAAAATGAGCAAGTCTTTGAATAATTTTTTCACTATTCGTGGCGTGCTAGAGAGTTATGATGGTGAAAGCTTGCGCTATTTCATCATGAGCTCACATTATCGATCGCCTTTAAACTTTTCAGATGCAAATCTTGATAGCGCTAAATCTTCACTTACCCGACTATACACCGCTATTCGAGACTTACATGCGAGTGACGCGGCTTTAGATGAAGTGTCTCAACGATTTGATTTTGAAACACGCTTTAATCAAGCATTAAACGATGATTTTAATACGCCAATTGCTCTTAGTATTTTGTTTGAACTGGCTAAACTTATTAACTTAGAGCGTAGCAAAGATATTGATCAAGCCAAGGCGCTTGCTCAGCTTTTAATTAAATTAGGTGGCTTTATCGGTATTTTACAAATGGACGCTGATGCGTTCTTGAAACAAGGTGTGACCCTGTCTGATGAAGATATTGATCATAAAATCAACCTTAGGAATAAGGCGAGAGATAATAAAGATTTTGCAACTTCTGACCAAATTAGAGATGAACTAACCGAACTGGGTATTGTTTTGGAGGATGCTTCAAATGGTACCGGCTGGCGCAGAAAATAAAATCGATTGGGCCGCTATTGATACCATCCTGTTAGACATGGACGGTACTTTGCTTGACCTTAATTTTGACTTACATTTTTGGATGGAATACCTACCCCTGGTTTATGCCAATAAGCACAACCTTACCCATCAACAATCTAAGGATAAGATTTATCCAATGCTGAGGGCTGAGCAGGGTAAATTACATTGGTATTGCCTAGATTATTGGCAGAAAATTTTCAAATTAGATATTGCCAAACTCAAGGAAGATGTTTCTCATCTAATTCAAATCCACCCTTTTGTTCTAGAATTTCTAAGTCAGGCTAAACTTCACAATAAGCGCATTTATTTAGTTACAAATGCGCATCGAAAAACAGTGCAGCTTAAAATGCGAGTCACTAACTTAGAAAACTATTTTGACGATATTATCTCTTCGCATGATTATAACGTGGCAAAAGAAGAGCAAGAGTTTTGGCGACAGCTACAAAAGGCTATTGGCTTTGATGAAAAAACAAGCATCTTCTTTGATGATTCGATTGACGTTCTTAATTCTGCCAAAGAATTTGGCATTGGCACGGTTGTTGCTATTAGTAAACCCAGTTCCAAAATTAAAACAAAGCCTATTGAGGGGTTTGTTAATATTGAAACATTTGAACAAGTGATACCTTTAAAGCATCATTCATAAAAAAACCCGCTTCTAAGCGGGTTTTTAATAGATAACAATTAGCTAGTAATTACTCACCACCAATAGCACCCATTAAAGCAAAACTTTTCACAAAAGGTGTCGCCATTCTTGGGTCTTTGATCATTGCACCAAAATCACCTGATTCAAACTTCAACTTGCCCATTGTAACTGCCATACCCATTGATGCCATACCTAGAGGTTTGTCTAGCCATTTCATCCAATTTTTCTTGTCAGCACGCATATCCCAATCAACACTCTCCCCACTGTAATCTCCAGCTTTAACGCATTCACCATTTTCAACCACAAAAATACCAGTTGGCGTTCCGTCACCCTTAAAGCCACAAGCGATAGTTGAAGAGAACTTAATCTCAGCCAACTTACCTCGCACCTCTTCAGATGCATTCCACTCATCTTTTAATTGATTCATCCACTCTTCTGAAAATAATACCGCCATCACTAATCTCCTATTGATAGTACCAACAAAAATAAAGTAGTTTTTAGACCTTACTTTATCTATTCTCCTCAAATTTATTCACTTTCTGAATGGCAATATTATGCCTAATAACAGGTTAAAAAAAATCATATTTTGAAACAAATTACAGCGACTTAATTTCATGTTAAAAACCAGATGGCGTATAATTTATAAGCATGAATTTCCCCCTACAAATCGGTATCTTATCTGATACACATGGCTATATCCATCCGGATATTGTCAGTCTATTTAGTCAGTGTGATATTGTTGTTCATGCGGGTGATATTATTGATGAAAAAACCTTGTCATTACTGACTCCTAAACAAAGCATGGTTGCTGTTCAAGGTAATAATGATCGGCATTTAGTTCAATTAAAAACTACTGAATCTATTGAGTTGCCAGGTGGCACACTTGTGGTTAATCATGGGCACACCTATGGTCATAAGCAGCCTTCACACAACTTGTTACGAGAGGCATATCCTAATGTCAAAATGATTGTCTATGGACATACTCATAAGCAACTCATAGAGCAAGATACAATTCCATGGATTGTCAATCCAGGTGCTGGTGGAGAAACACGCAATCATGGTAGCTCAAAATGCCTAATGCTGACAATAAAATCTGAGAAAAATTGGTGTATAAAACCTTATAATTTTAGCGAGTTATAAACAGTGGCTTTCGTAAAAAATGAAGTATTTCACCATATGCAATGTATAATTAGCGGTTTTTATAAGTAAATAGGAATGACAATGAAAAATGCTTTTTATGCACAATCAGGCGGTGTAACTGCGGTAATT
This sequence comes from Candidatus Thioglobus sp., assembly GCA_028352435.1. Classification (GTDB taxonomy): domain Bacteria; phylum Pseudomonadota; class Gammaproteobacteria; order PS1; family Pseudothioglobaceae; genus Thioglobus_A. The sequence continues at coordinate 15,208 of JAOMMB010000002.1, forward strand.
AATTCTTCTGCATGTGGCGTTATTGAAACAGCACGCAAATATCCAGATAAGATCGGCAAAGTTTATGCAGGTCAAAACGGCATTATCGGCGCCCTAATGGAAAACTTAATTGACACTTCTAAAGAGTCAGACGCAGATATTGCTGCGCTTAAGCATACACCATCAGGTGGTTTTGGCTCTTGTCGTTATAAGATGAAGTCTTTAGAAGCTAATAAAGCTGAATATGAAAGATTGATCGAAGTTTTCAAGGCTCATGATATTGGCTACTTTTTCTATAATGGTGGTGGCGATTCAGCTGATACATGTCTTAAAGTTTCTCAACTGTCTGAATCAATGGGTTACCCAATTCAGGCAATCCATGTACCAAAAACGGTTGATAATGATTTACCTGTTACAGACAACTGCCCGGGTTTTGGTTCAGTTGCTAAGTACATTGCTGTTTCAACAATGGAAGCAAGTTTTGACGTAGCATCAATGGCTGCCACTTCAACAAAAATTTTCGTCCTAGAGGTTATGGGTCGTCATGCTGGCTGGATTGCCGCTGCAGGTGGCTTGCTTGATGATTCAATCCCCGTGGTTATTTTATTCCCAGAAGTTAAATTTGACGAAAAGAAATTCTTAGCTAAAGTTGACGCCAATGTTAAGAAATTTGGCTACTGTACAATTGTTGTCTCCGAAGGTACGCAATGGCCAGATGGTCGCTTCTTAGCAGAGCAAGGAACTCGCGACGACTTTGGTCATGCGCAATTAGGTGGTGCTGCTCCAGTTGTGGCCCAACTAATTAAAGACGCACTAGGTCATAAATTCCATTGGGCGGTTGCTGATTACTTACAGCGTGCTGCACGTCACTTAGCATCGGAGTCTGATGTTGAGCAAGCGTATGCATTAGGTGAAGCAGCTGTGGAACTTGCTATGCAAGGTAAAAACTCTGTAATGCCGGCTATTATTCGTACCTCAAATAACCCGTACACTTGGGAAATTGGTATGGGCGAGTTAAAAGATATTGCTAACGTTGAAAAAATGATGCCAATGGAATATATTTCTGAAGATGGCTTTGGTATTACGGATGCTTGTCGTGAATACTTGCAGCCATTAATTGAAGGTGAAAACTACCCTCCATACAAAAATGGTCTACCTGACTACGTTGTAATGAAAAAAGAAATGGTTGAGAGAAAGCTACCTACTTTCGAAATTTAAATCGCGAGATAAAAAAATGAACGTAATTTTATTAGGCCCTCCAGGCGCAGGTAAAGGCACTCAAGCAACAAATATTTGCGATAAGTACTCAATTCCTCAGATTTCAACGGGCGATATGCTTCGTGCCGCGGTTAAAGCGGGAACACCTCTAGGTGTTGAAGCTAAAAAAGTCATGGATGCTGGTGGACTAGTGTCTGATGACATTATCATCGACCTAGTAAAAGAAAGAATTCAAGAAGATGACTGTAAAAATGGCTTCTTATTTGATGGATTTCCACGCACGATTGCACAAGCAGAAGCTTTAAAAACTGACGGTGTGGACATTGACCATGTAGTTGAGATTCAAGTGCCTGATGAAGATATTATTGCTCGTATGTCTGGTCGACGTGCGCATTTAGCGTCTGGTCGAACTTACCATATCGTCTACAATCCACCTAAAGTTGAAAATGTTGATGATATTAGTGGTGAGGAGTTGGTTCAGCGCGCTGATGACAATGAAGCAACAGTTCGTTCACGTTTAGATGTCTATCATGAACAAACCCAACCCTTGGTAGATTACTACCAAGCTTGGATGAGAAATGATGCTAATGCACCTAAATATGGCACTGCTGTTGGCGTTGGATCGCTTGATGAAGTTAGAGATCGAGTCTACTCTAACCTAGACTAAACTTTCATTTTTTTCTTAAAAACTGGAGGCTTATGTCAATAATGGCATAAGCCTTTTTTTATAATTTATTTAACAAAAACTTATTATTATGACTATTGGACCAAGACAAATAAACGTTCCGTTTAGACCAATTCCGCTAGATGTGCCTGAAGGCATGAAGCCGAATGAATTTTTCAATTCATCTGAAAATTTAAAAGACTTGGCTCAAAACAATGGATTAATGACCAATAAAGAAGATTTATTACTCTACCGAAAGGCGCTTGGTCATTCAAATCTATTTGACTGTTCAATTATTTACAACACTTCAAAGAGTGTTTTAAATCCTTTAGGTAGGCCTGTTAGGCGTACACAAGTTCCGGGCAATGTTAAAAATGTCTGGAACCGTATGAATCAAATCATTATTGGTTTTATGCTGGAAGAGTTTCCAGATGCTGACAAGCATTTAGTGTTAGCTGGCGAAGCTTCTTTAGACTCAACTTGGCCGATTACCTCACCCGGTGTACCAAGTATTCGTATGCTTCATAACCATTTTATTGTGTTTGATAAAGAACAGCTAAAAAATGCTGAATTGTCTGACCCAAAAAATCCAAACTTAACTGATGGTGGTCAACATTCACTCTTTGCAAATTACATGGAGGAGGTTTATGCTGAATTTCAATCGAAACTTAATTTTGAAATTTTGAAGCCAGTTACTGGTGAGGCATCAGGTTTAGCGCTTACGGGATACCCTCAAGGCTTACCAAGCTGGGAGGTAACTGGTGGCATTGAGAGTCTTAAAAATGTTAAATTTTGGGATGAGTATGATCTAGTTTTAAAAGGCTTCCTTGATTTTTATAGAACTTTTTTTGCTCAAGTATCTTGTCGAAATTCTACCGTACACAAAGAGGCTTACTTCCCTGAATTGATCGAAAACACACTGCTATTCAATACTTGCTTTTTATCAGCTGCAAAGAAGGTCCGTGATAAGTGTATTGATGATGCGAAATACTCATCATCAATTCGATGGCAGCCTGCGTTCAAGCAAATAATTTACCGTAATGACCAAGGCAAGCTGATTATCACCATTTCACAAAACTCGATCGGTAATGCTATTACTGAATTATTAGGTGTCGTTGTCAAGCGTGTTCCAGATGTACAAGGCTATGAAGCTGCAGAGCCGGCATTATTAGATAAGCTGCTTAAATTAAGATCTAGATTAGTAGAAGCAGATTTAGGTGAAGGTATTGAGACCAAGTATTGGAAAAAAGACTGACCTAAATCAAGTTATAAAAAAGTTAAAAAAATAGCCCATTTATTGGGCTATTTTTTTGTACATTAAATGTCAACTAGTGCAATGTAAGTACAATTCTGATAAGATAAGCAACAAAAACATAAAAAACTAGAGGGGAAAGGAGATCATGGATACACTTCAAATGGCTATTGCAGCCTCAATTATTGCTGTTTTATACGGCTTATTTACAATGAGCTGGATTTACAAACAATCACCAGGTAGCGACAAAATGAAAGAAATTTCAGACGCGATTGCAGAAGGTGCAACCGCTTATCTGAATCGTCAATACACTGCTATCAGTATTGTAGGATTGGTTTTACTGATTGTTATCACTTATTTCTTAGGCATTCCAGTTGGTCTTGGCTTCTTAATTGGTGCGGTACTTTCAGGTGCAACAGGTTACATTGGCATGAATGTCTCTGTTAAATCAAATTCACGTACAGCTGAAGCTGCTAAGAATGGCGTGAACGCTGCTTTCCAAGTTGCTTTCAAAGGTGGTGCAGTGACTGGTATGTTGGTGGTTGGTTTGGCACTGTTAGGTGTTGCTGGTTATTACGCAGGCTTGGTTAGTTATGGCGTAGAGCAAAATGAAGCGTTACATGCTCTTATTGGTCTTGCATTTGGTGGCTCATTAATCTCAATTTTTGCTAGATTGGGTGGCGGTATTTTTACTAAAGGCGCTGATGTTGGTGCTGATATTGTTGGTAAAGTTGAAGCTGGTATCCCAGAAGATGACCCACGCAATCCTGCAGTAATTGCTGATAACGTTGGTGACAATGTTGGTGACTGTGCAGGTATGGCAGCTGACTTATTTGAGACTTACGCAGTAACCATCATTGCAACAATGCTGCTTGCAGGTGTTTTAGGCTTAGGCGACGAGGCAATTCTTTACCCGTTAGCATTGGGAGCAGTGTCTATCATTGCTTCAATTATCGGCACCTTCTTTGTTAAAGTATCTGATGGTGGATCAATCATGGGTGCCCTATACAAAGGCTTAATCGTCTCTGGTGTATTGGCTGCTATTGCTTTTTACTTTGTCACGATTGACATGGGCATGGGCATGAATTTATTCTACGCTTCACTCATTGGCTTGGCTCTGACTGCGTGGATGGTTGTGGTTACTGAATACTACACTGCAACTGAACACAAACCGGTACAACACATTGCAGAAGCCTCTAAAACAGGAGATGGTACTAACGTTATTGCAGGTATAGGCTTAAGCATGAAATCTACCACATTACCAGTATTAGCCGTTTGTGCTAGTATTTGGGGTGCTGAGGCATTAGGCGGCTTATACGGTATCGCTATTGCGGCAACTGCTATGTTGTCTATGACTGGTGTGATTGTTGCGCTGGACGCTTATGGCCCTATTACTGATAACGCAGGTGGTATTGCTGAAATGGCCGACCTTCCTGAAGAAATTCGCAACATTACTGATCCATTAGATGCAGTAGGTAACACCACCAAAGCGGTAACTAAAGGCTATGCGATTGGTTCTGCTGGTTTGGCAGCATTGGTATTATTTGCTGACTTTACTAACGAATTAAACACTAGAGTTGGATTTGACCCTATCACCTTTGATTTATCAAACCACATGGTAATTATTGGCTTATTCTTAGGAGGTCTTGTGCCTTACTTATTTGGAGCAATGGCAATGGAAGCCGTAGGTCGCGCAGCAGGCGGCATTGTTGAAGAGGTGCGTAGACAGTTTAGAGAAATGCCAGGCATTATGGATTACACGCAAAAGCCTGACTATTCTAAAGCGGTTGATATGCTAACCAGATCAGCAATTAGAGAAATGATTATCCCTTCTATGTTGCCAATTCTATTCCCAGTAGCTGTTGGCTTGCTATTGGGTGCTGAGGCATTGGGTGGTTTATTAATTGGATCTATTGCAACCGGTATCTTTGTTGCTATCTCAATGACTACGGGTGGTGGTGCATGGGATAACGCCAAGAAGTACATCGAAGACGGTCAACTGGGCGAAGGTCATGGAAAAGGATCAGATACACACAAAGCTGCAGTAACTGGTGATACTGTTGGTGACCCATATAAAGATACAGCAGGTCCAGCAATAAACCCATTAATAAAGATTATAAACATTGTTGCAATCATGATTATTCCTTTATTAGGCACACCATTACTGGGATAGACTAATAAAAATATTAAAAAAGGAGTGCAACTGCACTCCTAATCTTGTAGCTAGATAACAATAATTTTAAATACCGGATCCTTTATGGAGCTGGACATTTAAGCCTTTTGTATTTTTAGTTAAAACGAAGTCAGCCTGAGCTTTTAATAGCTTATCAGTACATTCGTGTAAATCAGTATACTCATCTTGACCTGTATCAAAGCGCTTGTCTGTTAAATAATAGAAGAAGCTCTTATATTTAAAATCATCAAGCTTAATGATAATAAAAGTTGAATTTGGATCTTCCCACACAGCAGCAGGAAATAAGGTTGGCTTATCTTCGCCCTCTTTAGTAATTTCAATATCCGCTAGATGAACTTCTTTTTTTTCTTTTCTCCAGCGATTATTTAAATTATTTTGAATGGTAACTAATTCTGATTCGTTAAATTCAATACTCATATTAATTCTGCTGTAATATTTCTTCTAAACTTGGCTCACTATCGGTTGTTCCGCCAGCCTCCATCTCTTCAATCGTTGCATCTCTAACCAACGTGATTTCAAGCAAGAAATTGACGTCACGTCCACAAAGTGGATTATTGCCGTCAATCGTAACTGTTTCATCATCAACTTTAGTAACCAAAAAATCTTTAGGCTGGCCACCTTTATTTTCCATCACTACCTTGGTGCCAATTTTCCGGTATTCTTGTGGAACGTTTTCGATTTTATCGATAAAGACTAGCGATTCATCTCTAGGCCCATAAAGTTTATCTACATCAATCTTAATCTCAATAATATCACCTTCTTCTCGACCTTCAAGTTCGTTAAGAACATCTTTACCAAGGACATCATTTGCACCATGCACATAGCCAACTGGATATTCAATATTTGAAAAAACATTACCCGTCTTTCGGTCAACAACTTTATAGATTAACTCAACGTATTTAGACTCTTCAATAAAATCTGCCATAATCTTTAAAAAATAGTTGCGCCAAAAATTTTAATAACATCACTTTCATAACCTAAGACTAAACGACCGAGGTATTCTCCTTTCTTTTCAATGTTGAGCTTGCCATTGTTGGTTTGTCTGTACAAAACAGTCACATGTTCTCCACGGCGAATCATACCTAAGTAATCAGCGCCTTTATCTAAACCCTTGGTTAGTTCGCTACGAGCAAACTGTTTGCCCATTTCAACTTCATTTGCGCCTCGTAAAAAATCTTCTGAGAAGTTGCGCGTAAAGGCCCCATAGTTTGCATTGTTAGAAAATTTTATCAAATCATCCCACAATGGGTGAGCGATGGCCAAAATTTCTTCGTCTGTCTTTTCTATAATATTCATACTAATAGTTCCACATTTTTTTGTATCCCCTTAATAGGGGTAAATTATTTTTTATCTATTGTAAGTCTTTTTTTTAAAACCTACAATAGATAAAAAAGACCAAGCTGCAATAGCTTAGTCTTTTATTATCAAAATAGAAATTATACTTCTATTTCGCTTTACTCATCATTTACCAAATGGTAACAAGGAGCTTTAGACATAGTGTACTCACCAGTGTCTCGATCACGTTGAGAAACTGTCAATACATGCCAGTTTTCGTCATCTAGTTTCATCGCATCACCACGGTAGTAGTAACCAGGCCAGCGAGTTTCTTTACGGAAGAACGTATGTTGGAATACACATTCAGACGTACGATGACGATGTTTAAGCTCCCATGCACGCATTAACTGGTGTATATCTTCTGCACCTAACAATTCTAAGTCTTCTTCCATGATAGACATTTTCTGCATACCCATGTTTAGAAGTTTGTCATTAGTCATGTAAGAAACGGTTACACCACCACAGTACTCATCCATAATCTTTTGTAGACGCTGGAGTCCAGGCATCGGAAGAATGTAACTTGGAGAAACTGTACCAGCTACGATTTCATTACGGCCAACTCTATAAGTTTCAAGTGGACGGTAAATCTCTTCTTTACGATCAGCGATCTGCTTATCAGAAACAACAATACCCTCACCTTTACCATCATCAATATACTTACAAGCAGCTTTAGCAGCTAGGCGACCTTCAGTAAATGAACCCGATGAGAATGCGTGTGGTGTACCACCAACTGCATCACCTGCACCAAATAAACCCTCAACAGACGTCATACGGTTATAGCCCCAGAAGTACTCTTCAGGAGATAGATCCTCAGGACCTGAACACCATGCACCACAACCAGTCGCGTGTGAACCCATTACATATGGCTCAGAACAAGTTAACTCTGGGTTGATGTACTTAGGATCAATATCTGTTGCAGCCCATAATACAGCTTGACCAACAGTCATACCTAAGAAGTTCTCCCAACCAACTTCCTCTAAATGTGGGTCTTGGAATGCTTCCATTGTTACCATGTGAATTGGGCCACGACCTGCGTTCATTTCTGAAATGATTGCAGATGTACGTAGACAAGTCGGAATTGGGCGAGCAGAAACATGAGACGCTTCAGTATTCAAGTAACGCTTACCAACCATTTCCTCTAATTGAGGGAACCAGTTTGATTCATACTCATCACCATAACCATTTTGGGTGTACGTATGCAAGTGTAGGAAGTATGCGCCAACAGGACCATAACCATCTTTGAAACGAGCAAGAACGATACGGTTTTCCATTTGTGTCATTTGCGCACCAGCTTCGATCATTAGACCATAAGCAGAGCCAGACGACCATGGAGCGTACCATGTACGACCTGCACCTTCACCTACTGAACGAGGCTTAAAGATGTTAGAAGCACCACCAGCACCAACAATAGTTGTCTTAGATTTAAATACATGGTAGTTACCAGTACGTACGTTAAAGCCAACACAGCCTGCAACACGGTTATCTTGTGCATCGTCCATTAATAGGTGTGTAACCATAATACGGTTGTACACTTTATCAGCTTGCTTTGTAGCAGCTTCGGCAACGATAGGCTTGTAAGATTCACCATGAATCATGATCTGCCACTTACCTTCACGCATATAAGCACCTTTTGCAAGACCTTCAGCATTTTCTTTCTTAGGATCTTTCATTAAAGGTAGACCCCATTCTTCAAATTTGTGTACTGCAGAGTCAACATGACGAGCCATGTCGAAAAGTAAATCTTCACGAACCATACCCATTAGGTCAATACGTGCATAACGCACGTGATCTTCAGGATTGTTCTCGCCAAAACGAGTACCCATGTAACAGTTAATCGCGTACAAGCCTTGAGCAACAGCACCTGAACGGTTAATGTTTGCTTTCTCAGCAATTATTATTTTTTTGTTACGGCCCCAGTATCTAGCTTCATACGCAGCACCTGTGCCGCCTAAGCCAGCACCAACAACAAGGATGTCAATGTTGTCTTCTACAATAGTTTTATAGGCTTTCATGGTACTCTGCTCCTAATTTCAATGATAGTTTGTTAGACTCTAGTGTGTGTAATCCACCATCATCCATACGGATGTACTTAGGCTCAAATGATAATAGCTGTGAATTACGCATTTCATCACTAGGCTCTGCTTCATCTCTAAAGTCAGGAATCTTAGTTCCCCATGGTTGAGTTGTAATTGGCGACAAGAAATTCTTAACGCGACCATCACGGAATTTAACTCTCCATGCGATCGTGCCTTTCTCTTCATCACGAATAGTACGCACACTATGGCCTAATGGCGCAAAGTCTGCGTAACCACGTACGTCAATAGCTTGGTGTGGACATGCTTTAACACATGAATAGCACTCCCAACACATGTTAGGTTCAATGTTATAAGCACGACGATATTTATCGTCAATGTGCATAATGTCAGATGGGCAGATATCTACACAATGTCCACAACCATCACAACGAGTCATATATACAAAAGTTGGCATATTGTTTCCTCTCTTAAGTTAATTAATTAATATTAGTAGTGATTAGGCGCTTCGCGCTTAATACCAAGACCCATGTCCATTGGTGCATCTTTAAGAAGCTCCATAGAGTGTCTGTTTTGCTGGAACTCATCGTCTGCAGCAGTTTTGCCACCAAATCTAGTTTCATGCGGTAAGTTCTCGTTTGTACCATTTGCTTTAATAACGCGCTTGTTGTAACCAGCAGCAGGCTTGAAGAACATGTGAGAGAATTTAGACCAATAAACACCACCAAATAATGATGCAGTTGAAAGAATTACTAGTGCAAACCAAATACCTGTTCCACCGTTTGTTGCAGACCAACCAATAGCTGTTACTGAAGTTGCCATTAACGCTAATGAGAACGAATCTTTTCTAAGTGTAACACTCGTCCAAGGGACTCCTTCAGATTCGCTATCTACTTTGAATGAGAACCAATACCAGAAAGTACCAATAAACAACAAAATTGCACCTGTATTCCATACTTGGGCTAATATCGTTGTTGACTCTTCACCGAAGATGATCATTGCAGTTGCTGCATTAAACAAAATGAAACCATACATCGTTAAGATATGGACCAAACGACGAACTGGATTTTTAAACTCACCGGCTGTAGCTACATCTATCAATAGTGTGTCTACCATGATACCGGCCTTGTCGCCAGCAGTAAGCTGCTTTAGTCTGCCTTCTTCTCTACCAAGTGAACAAGGTGCATCACCAGCAGCTAATAACGCCTCTGATTTTGCAACTGCGTTGTCAAAATATGTTTTACTGCCTTTATGGATTAAGTCTGCAATTGTCATACTTACCACTAGGGCAACCATAATGATTACATACATCTGCATATCTGCATATGTATACGCTGCTGAATCTATTAAAGTAGCGATTGGTGTTGTGTCAAAATTGATCATGAGTTTAATTCTCCTTAGGTTAAATCAATTACTTCTGTTTATGCCAATCTCTCAATTGGCTCTTTTTCACAGTTTTGCTCTATCTCAAACGTGGGTTACGCTTTTGTTAAAAGTTCAACTATTATACTTCTTTAAATTTTTGCCTCAATGCAAACATGACTAGTTTATAGAGATATCATAATATACCTCTTTGGTAATATTAATCTATTTCCCACGCAGTCAAGTTTTTATGAATTACTATTTAGCTGAATGACCGCTTAATTTAACCTCAACCTTGTCTTCTTCCTTGATTGTTGCATAGTATGCTTGTAATACTTTAGCGACTTCAGGGCGTGAAAATTCTGATGGAAGGTCTTCGCCTTCAGACAACATCTTACGAACTTTTGTACCTGAAAGTAAAACGCGATCTTTAGCTTCATGAGGGCAAGTCTTCATTGAAGACATACCGCCACATTCATGACACCAGAATGTCCAATCAATTTTAAGTGGTTGCGTGATTAATGCATCATCAGCAATTTCATCAAAGATATTATGCGCATCAAACGGACCATAGTAGTCGTCAACACCTGCATGATCACGACCAACGATTAGGTGTGAACAGCCGTAGTTTTGTCTAAATAATGCATGCAATAAAGCCTCGCGAGGACCTGCATAACGCATGTCTAGTGGGTAGCCAGATTGAAGTACTGTATTATCTACAAAGTAATTTTCAATCAAGACTGAAATTGCTTCAGAACGAACATCGGCAGGAATATCACCCGCTTTAAGTCCACCTAAAACTGAGTGAATCATAACACCATCACAAATCTCGACAGCAATTTTTGCTAAGTATTCATGCGATCGATGCATTGGATTACGAGTTTGGAATGCGGCAATTGTCTTCCAACCTTTATCATCAAAATAAGCGCGCGTTTCAGCTGGAGTCATATATAAAGCGCCGAACTTTTCAGGGAATCCACCATCTGACAATACTTTAATAGGGCCTGCAAGGTTATATTTTCCTTGCGCCTTAACCATGACAACACCTGGATGTGCATCTTCAGTTGTTTTGAAAACTTTTTCACACTCATGGTCTTTGTCAATGACGTACTTCTCAGTCACCGTCATTGTCGCCATAATGTTACCTGACTTACTGCTAACAATTGTAATTTCATCGCCCGCTTTAACGGCTTCATCATCTGTTGATAGCGTCACTGGAATTGGCCAAAATAAGCCATTAGTCATAGTCATGTTGTCGCAAACACCTTGCCAGTCTGCTTTACCCATGAAACCTTCTAAAGGATTGAAACCGCCAATACCCAACATAACAATGTCACCTTCCTCTCTAGAAGAACATGTGATTTTTGCTAGAGATTCAGCTCTTGCTAATTCTGCTGTTAGCGCATCACCTGACAATGCTAACGCATTAAGTGTGTCACTACCATGTGGTGGGACTAATTTTGACATAGTACAATCCTATTTATGTTTAAAGATAGAAAATTATACCTATTGTGCTTTTTTATACGGCCTCCATATAGGGGTACTCTTATATATCTCTTAGGATATATACTAAAGCTTGATCTTAAATCTAACTCTTTGTAAGCCGTCTTTGGATTTATTGGCTATCACTTTGTCTTTCTTAATATCGTAATCTAGCGTACCACCACTAAACGAATCAAAGCCTTGAACCAAGTGCGCACGACCTTTTAGATGCACCATCTGCTTTTGAATGAGATAGGTAATCTTACTCGCCGTTGCTTCAATAAAACGTGGCTGAGTTGGCTGGCTTTGTTGGTAGTGAGCACGCTGCTTTTTATTGCCATTGGCAATCATTTTAGTCACTTGTGTTTGATTGCTAAATAGCTGTATCTTTTCAGCACTTAAAATTAATGATCCCTGAGCTACGATAGCCTTGCCAGTGTAAATACTAATACCTTTTTTTTCATCAATAAGCACGGCCTGTGCTTTCACATTGATAGGCTGAGTAGCGTCATTTTGTAGAGCTATAGAAACTCCGGGCATCAGACAAACTATAAGAAATAGCTTGTTAATCATATCGCCCTACTACGTCGCCCGTAAACTGAATTTTTTGCTTATCTGCATCATAACGCATGCCTAATGCACGAATGTCTGCCACACTTGACTGATAATGAATGCTATTGTCTGTTATATAAACTTCTGCGTTGTTTGACTGATCAACTATTAAATCTTCAGTATCGATAGTTGATCCTGAATTTTGCAAAATATTAACTTGCCCTAACAATTGGATTGCTTTATCTTTCATGTCCATGCCTTGAGCATAAACCTTATTTTCTGAAGACAAATAAGTGGTTTTATCATCTGAATAATAATGTTTCTGATCATTGGACTGATCAACATATAAATCTTTAGTGAGCATCTTTTGGCCACTGTCTTGATTAATCACCACATCACCTGTTAGCTTCATTTTATCAACTTTAGTTTGCATGCTCATGCCTTGGGAAATAATTTTTGAACCTTCTCCCAGATAAGTAACTTTTTCATTGCTTAATAGATCATCTGTATTGGTATCAACCAACAACTCTTCGGTGTTCATTTTATGGCTAGCCCCATTACTTGAGGAGATATCCACCTCCCCCTTAAAGCTTACCTCGCCAGTAGTGAGGTAATTAGCACGCTTAGATTTTAATATATAATCAGTTTCACCATTTTTATCGTAAATTGTTACTCTAGGATTAACCAATAAAGCTGGCTCGTCTTTAAAGTTAAGGTAGACATCTGCTTCAACAAAATGAGACAACACTCGGTTAATGCCAAATTCTTGCAACGCAAAGTTTTCAATCTTCTCTATATAACCAGATTTTTGAGAAAGCACGGGCTGGGTAATCGCTCCATCACTTCTTAATTCAATAGAATCTGTAGAATCTGGCGCTGTTAATTGGTCAAATGAATAAGACAAACCCTTCATCAAAAGCCACATAGTGGCAATAACCACTATAATAAATGTTGTAAGTAATAAATTATGTCTTAATTGAAAATTCATTATGTCAAATTCAGTTGAAAAAATTCGTGGTATTTACGCTATTACACCGGATGTTTCTCTTAACCTCGATCAAGTTGAAAAAGTAATTACTCAGCATCATATTAGCATTTTGCAGTACCGACGCAAAACCGCTGATGACGATTTAAAGCTTAAAGAAGCTACTAAACTACGTCAATTATGTTTACAACATCATACTTTATTTATCATCAATGATGATATCAACCTCGCTCAAAAAGTTGGTGCAGATGGCGTCCATCTGGGCAAAAATGACACCTCTATCGAGCAAGCACGCCAACTGCTCAAAAACGACGCCATTATTGGCGTGTCTTGTTATGATGATATAAATTTGGCAATCAATGCTCAAGAAAAAGGCGCTACTTATGTAGCTTTTGGCGCTTTATTTACGTCCAGCACCAAACCAGACGCACCTCATTGCTCATTGGGCACTATTACCCAGGCTCAGCAAACTCTCAAAGTCCCAATTGTAGGTATTGGCGGCGTTGATTTTAACAATCAAGAGGATGCATTCAAAGCTGGATGTACTGCTGTAGCAATGGTTAGCGCTTTATTTGCACGGTAACTTTAGATTACAGGTACAATGAAAAAACATTGGCTCTGATCTTGTTCGGTCTAACTAATAATAATTTACTAAACTTGAGGGAGTTTTATGTTCAAACTAGGTCTATTCAAGCCTAAGTGTCTATCAATTGACTTAGGCACTGTTAATACATTAATTTATTTAAATGGTGAACTCGTTCTTGACGAGCCATCAGTCGTTGCCATTCGTGATGAACCAGGCTCTATAGAGAAAATAGTCGTTGCCGTTGGTAAAGAGGCTAAAAATATGCTGGGAAGGACGCCAGGCGCTATTCAAGCTATTCGACCAATGAAAGATGGTGTGATTGCTGATTTCAGCATCACCAAAAAAATGCTACAGTATTTTATTCGTCAGGTGATGAAGCAAGGTTTCTTTTCACCTTCGCCTTCAATTTTGATTTGTGTTCCTTGTGGCGCCACCCAGGTGGAGCGTCGAGCTATCAAAGAAAGTGCAGTTGAGGCGGGTGCTAAAGAGGTGTTCTTAATCGATGAACCTATTGCTGCTGCATTGGGTGCGGGCATGGATATTGGTGAGTCAGCAGGAAACATGGTGGTTGACATTGGTGGTGGCACTACCGAAATTGGCATTATGTCTCTTAATGGTATCGTTTATGCAGATTCGGTGCGTGTTGCTGGTGACGCCTTTAATGAAAGTATTACCAAGTACGTGCGTCGAGAGCATCAAGTTATTATTGGCGAAGTTACTGCTGAAAAAATTAAAGAAGAAGTGGGTTCTGCTTTTAAATCTAGTGCTATTAAAAAAGCTAAGTACATAGGTAGAGGTGTAGCCTCAGGACTGCCAACTGAGTTTATTATGACTAACACCCAAACTCTAGATGCTTTAAGAGAGCCATTAGCAGCAATCATAGGTGCCATCAGAGTCGCTTTAGAGCAAACACCACCTGAACTATCTTCTGATATAGCAGAAAGTGGTGTCATGCTAACTGGGGGTGGCGCATTATTAGAAGGCTTGAGTGAGTTAATAAAAACTAGAACAAACCTTGACGTGCACATTGCTGACAACCCACTAATTTGTGTTGCTCACGGCGCTAATATGGCATTAGAAATGATTAACAAGCAACAAATGGCCTTTGTATCAGCTGAATAAGCCCAATGAAGAAAATTCATCTAAAGCCCATATTGATTTTAGCTTTTTTATTATGCGCCACAGGTTTTGCACAAGCACACAATCATGCAAATGATCAAAATTTAGATGTTAATCAATTAGAATTATTGGCTGAGCAAGGTGATATATCTGCTCAATACGAATTGGGTGTTATGTATGCCGAAGGCGAAAGTACTAACAAAAACAGAACAAAAGCTAAATACTACTTAGATAAGGTTATTGACAACCAAAATCAAAGCAGCTTAGCCTTTGCTGACGTAGCTAAAATATATTGGGAAATGTTTGAACTTTGGAAGTACTAATCCTGCCTAGATTTTAAGAGCCAATTACTTAGAGCGGCTCGGCATCATGTCTGTTTCGACTAATGCAGCTTTAGCTGACGCTACTGAAAGAACAGCCTCCTCAGCTTTAACTACCTGTTCTACTTCATGCCAACAAGAGCTTAAAAATACAGCAATGGAAGCGATTAGAGTTAGTTTGATAATCTTTATCATAATTGTCGGCCTTTTATTTGAAAGTTAAAAACTATGAAGTCGCTTTAACAGTATTTTGCAACTCTTCAGGTTTTTTGTCAGAAGTTTTTGCATTTTTAAGATCAATCACTGGCTTATCAGTCATTGTAATTTTACCTTTGAAATAAGAGCCATCTTCCAATACGATAGAAGGGGCGGTCATATCGCCAATAACAGAGCCACCACTAGGAATAACAATGCGCTCACCTGCTTCAATATTACCAACAACCTTGCCATAAATTTTAATTTTATTAACAAAGATGTCGGCATTTACTTCTGCAGTAGTCTCAACTCTAACAGAATTTTTCTTCAAAAGAATGGTGCCCTCGATTTTACCCAGTACATCCATGTCATTTTCACCAGTGATCTCACCAGTAACAACACATTTTTCAGAAATTAATGTATTATTAGTTGTTGAATGATGGATTGTTCTAGAAGGAATTGCATCCTCTGATCTGTTACTTTCTGTTGCTTTATCGCTGCTATTGAACATAAAAAAACCCTCAATTTAATATGTGTAAAATTAAATTGTATCAGTAAATAATGAAATACACAAGTTATATATTAGACCAAGAAAAATAATGCCTGAAATTTTAGAAATTAAAAAAATTTACAAAAAATATAGTGGTCGCGCCATTGTAAAAGATGTGTCATTTTTTGTTCAAGCTGGTGAAATTGTTGGCTTAATCGGCCCTAATGGCGCCGGTAAAACTACCTGCTTCTATATTGCTTGCGGACTTGTTAAGCAAGACAAGGGCAAGGTCTATATTAATGAACTTGATATTAGCAAAATGCCTATGCATAAACGAGCTCAAATGGGGATTGGCTACCTTCCACAGGAGCCATCCATTTTTAGAAAGCTCTCTGCTGAAGATAACATTATGGCGTTGTTAGAGAATAATACCAGCCTAGATGAGGCGCAACGCGAGCACCGATTAGAAGAGTTATTAAAAGAATTTAACATTGAGCATATTCGCCATCTTCAAGGTATAAGCTTGTCAGGTGGAGAAAGAAGAAGAGTAGAAATTGCACGTACTTTAGCCCTTGATCCAAAATTTATTCTACTTGATGAGCCTTTTGCAGGTGTTGACCCTATTTCAGTTAGAGATATACAAGCTATTATTTATCACCTCAGAGATCGCGGTATTGGTGTGTTAATTACAGATCATAATTATCGAGAAATGCTAGATACTTGCGATCACTCCTATGTTCTTAATGCTGGAGAGATTATCGCCAAAGGTGACAAAGAGCAAATACTCGCAAACCGATTAGTTAAAACGGTATATCTAGGGGAAAGGCGAGTTGGACAAGTCAAAAATCCAAAAAAACGGCCCATTGATAAAAATAAGGGTTTTGGCTTTTAACAACAAGGCAATTTGCAAAATTTCTGAAATTTTTAATACTTTCTTCAATAAAAATCAATTAATACGTTAAAACTCAAAGATTGAGCAAAATGCCCATAAAATAGGGCATTAAAGTCTAATAAATGAGGTTTTAATCACTATTTAAGTAATAAATAGCACTTAAATATGGTTTTTTAGCGAATTAAACCCAATAAACGTTTGATTTGTAAAATTTTCTAAATTTTAGAGTCAATTTCTATAATTTTTTGCACGCTAGGGCAATATAAAGCACATTTTATTTCATATTTATAAATCTTAGAGAGCGCTTCTTTATAAAATAGCAGTTGTTTTGTATGCGCAAGTTTTTGTCGTTGAACAAATTGCTCGATTGATTCATGCTCTGCTTGGCCAGCAGTTTTAAAATCAATAATCCATAAAATACTATTATCGATGAAATATCGATCAATAATAATACTATGACCATCAACAACAAACTCAGCCTCAACTTGTGTAGATTCTCGAGCTTTAAATAGCCACTCAAACTGAGGATCGCTTTGAGTGTTTTGAATCATATGCATAACAATTGCTAGCTGTTGATCTAGTTGATGTTGTGCAAACCCCGCCTCAATTAAGCGTAATTTAATACTGGCTTGATCAGTTGAAAATTGCTCTTGCTCAAAATATTTATGCAGCAATGTACCCATCAAACTTTTAAACTGAACCTCGACACTCAGCCCAAAATCGATCTTTTCATGTGCATGATCTTCCAGCAGTTGATAATCTGGCAATTGCTTATAGCGTAATAATTCTGGTGCCTTTACTAATGCTTGGTCAGCCTCTATTGTTGTCGGACTAACTTGGTCAAACTGGTGTTGAAATTTAGTCGCCAATAAAGATAGCAAAGTGTTTTTTCCGGCTTTATTGCTTTTGTTTAAAGTGCCTAATAAATGTACTGACTGTTTAGCTCTAGTCATTGCTACATACAATAGGCGCAGAGTTTCATTGTTGTTCTGCTGAAATTCTACATGTTTAAGATAATCATACGTTGCACTATCTTTAGACTGCACATAAGATTTCATCGGTGCCAATAATAAAGACTGGTCACTAGATTCTTGAAGATGAATAATGGGCGACTGATTACTCTTTGAAGATTTACCCAATCCAGGCATAATCACCCAATCAAATTCCAAACCTTTAGATTCATGAATAGTCATCAGTTGAACACGGGCTCGAACACTGGACGCATAAAGCTCGGCTAGCATTTGATTAATGGTTGTAATATTTAGCTGTTGTTGTAATTCACATTCATGAATAATTTTCATAAATTGATCTTTAATCATCGACTCTTTAACCGATAAACTCGACTTTGGCATGAGTTGATAAAGTGCAAACTCAAGTGTTTGTACAAAGCTAAATCTTGCACGTTGTCCAATGGCTTGCTCTAAAGCACCAGCAATATGTTGTGCGCGTTTTTGGCCGTCTTCACTGAGGTTTTTTAAACCTTGTTTGCTGGTAATAACTTCCAAGATAACTTGTTCGTCATTTTGCGATAAAGCCAATAAATCTTCTAATAATAACCCACACCAAGGCGAACGCAACAGACTAAGCCAGGCTGTTTTATCGCCTAGGTGAAGCAAAGCGCGCGTTAGGCTTAATAAATCTTTACTGAATAAGGCCTCTTTGAGTGGTGTGGTTTTTAAAGATTCAAATTCGATCCCTGCATTTTTTAACGCGGGGGCAATGTATTTAAAATGGGAGCGGCTTCGTACCAAAACAGCAATCTGCTTATCAGGGTTGTTTTGGATAATATCCAAAACAATTTGCGCTTCCTGTTGATCTTCTTTGTAAGCGCAAGGATGCATCTGAATAGCTGGTTCATTATTTTGATTAGCCGCAATAGAAGGTGAATAGCTAATGGCGCCTAAGTACGCATCTTCCTGTTGAGGAAAAATTTTAGAAAAAATCTCATTATTAGCTTCGACTACGGCTTTTGTAGAGCGAAAATTAGTCGTTAATTGTAAAAATTCAGGGCTAATATTGGCAATACCTTGGGCGCGTACTTGCAAAAACAAACCCACCTGAGACTGTCTAAATAGATAGATAGACTGCATGGGATCGCCCACTAAAAACAAAGTTTTATTGTCGTCTGTCTGCCAGTTCGTAATCAATTTTTTAATCAGTGAAAACTGTGTACTCGAGGTATCTTGGAATTCATCGATCAGCAAGTGCTGTATTTTATAATCTAAAAATAGCGCAATATCACTGGTTTCATTTTGGCTTAATGCCTGATCAGCATCCAGTGCCACTTGAATAAAATCGGTGACTTGTTGTTCGTTAAATAAAATATTTAGCTGTGCAACTGCAATTTTTAAGACTTGAGCAATATCATCTAGCACCTTAATTTGCGTGGTGTCAAAATTTACATCAGGCAACTTATTAACATCACGCAATAACGCACATAAAGCTGTTTGACCTGACAAGTCTGTCAAAGTCTCAAGCACAGTTTGCTTTTGAATTTTTAGATCTGCTGGAAAGCCCTCAGATTTTGTTAGTTTTTTGCGCCAATCGCCTTTTCCAGTTAGGCATAAATTAGCCAGACTTTTCCATTTGGGTAGATCATTGACACTGGCACAAGGCAGCTCACTCAGACTAGAGATTTCTGGCTGAGTATTGTCACTTAAGGCGGTAAAAAACTCAGTATTAAAATGTTGCTGAGCTTGGCTTGATAATTGCTCTAAATGTCGATTAATAATAGTCGCCGCACTATTTTCTAAATTTTTAATATTTAAGGTATCTTGCAAATAGAGTTTATTTAGCCATTGATCACGCTTTTTTAGCATGGAGGTGACTAGCTGATAAAAACGATTCACATTATTATCTAGATATAACAAGGTACTGCTTATACAAGTACCAAAATCCTTGTCATCTATACTGAGCAATGCTCGTTTGGCTGCTTGCAAATACAACCTATCTTGTTGCCAAATCTGGGTAATAATTTGCTTATTAACCCAATTTTGAGGTTGTGGATATCGACTGGTAATTAAATTAGATAAACCATCGATGGTTGATATTTTTAGCCGTTGAGGCATGTTGATCAAATCCCAACCATTTACTTTTGATTGCTCTAGGACTGCTAAGGCCAAATCATAGGTTATCTTTTTGTGTGCCTGTTCAGGGCGCTTGCCGGTTGCAGATTTAAGTGCTCCAATAACTCTAGCCTTAAGCTCACTGACTGCTTTTTTTGTGAACGTCATCGCCAGCACGCTTTCGGGCGATTCACTAATAGATAAGAGTTTTAAATAACGCTGCGTGAGTAGCTCAGTTTTGCCCGAGCCCGCAGGCGCTTGAATAAGAAAAGAGCGGGTCGTATCTAGGGCTTGAGATCTTTGTGTTTGGTCATCCATACTCAAAGTCTAAGTCAACCTACATAGATTGTGGCGCACTAACACCTAAAATACTTAAGCCGTTAACCAATACTTGTTTCACAGCACTAATTAATAACAGCCTGGTTGAACGAAGCTCAGCTTCGTCCACCAAAAATTCACTATTATTGTAATAACTATGAAATTCACCCGCTAAATCTCTTAAATAATGAGCCAAAACATGAGGCTCATAATTGAGTGCACTGGATTGTAATATGCCCTTGTAGCGATTTAATTCTTTAATTAAAGCAATTTCCATGTCACTCGTTAATCGAGACAATTCAGCAGGTACCTTGTCCATTGATTGGGCTTGTTTAAGTACCGAACAAATTCGAGCATGCGCATATTGAATATAAAATACAGGATTTTCATTGGTTTTAGATTTAGCCAAATCCAAATCAAAATCCATATGCTGTTCTGATTTTCTCAAGATGTAGAAAAAACGTGCTGCGTCGTTGCCGACTTCGTTGCGTAATTCTTCCAAGGTTACAAATGAGCCACTTCGCGTTGACATGGCAACTTTTTTACCGCCACGATATAAATTAGCAAATTGCACCAACAAAATTTCTAACTTTTTTGGGTCGTGCCCAAGTGCAGCAACAGAAGCTTTAACTCTGGCAATATAGCCATGATGGTCTGAGCCCCAGATGTTAATTATTTTGTCATAGCCACGTTCAAACTTCTCTAAATGATAAGCGATGTCTGAAGCAAAGTAAGTATGCATGCCATTCTCACGGACGACTACACGGTCTAAATCATCACCAAAATCTGTGGTTTTAAACCACAAGGCGCCATCTTTTTTATAAATATGGTCTGAGCTTTGTAAGGCCTCGACTGTCTTTTTAGATAGGCCTGAATCGACCAAAGATTGTTCTGAAAACCACTGTTGATATTCGATACCAAATTCAGATAAATCTGTTTTTATGCCGCCTAAAATACTATCAATCGCTAACCTAAAAATTTTAAAATAATCTTTTCCGAGTGCTTTTTTGCAATTCACAATCAGCTCGTCAATGTGCTTTTCTTTGTCGCCTCCCTGTTTTTCATCTTTGCAGGCATCTTTGGCAATATCATACTTCTCTACGCCGCTAATTTGCTTGGCAATATCAAAAATATAATCACCTTTATAGCCGTTGTCAGGAAACACCTTAACGTCGCAAAAACGTAAATAAACAGAGGTTGCCAAGATATCCATTTGTCGTCCAGCATCATTGACATAATACTCGTTATCCACTTTAAATCCGACTGCACGCAAAAGATTTGACACCGTCGCACCATAGGCTGCACCTCGGCCATGACCTACATGCAGCGGGCCTGTTGGATTGGCTGAAACAAACTCAAGCAATACTCGTTGATCTTGTCCAATGTTAGATAAACCAAAAGTATCACCTTTGGCAAGGATATCTTCAAGCACTTGATTGTTTGATCCTTGAGACATAAAGAAGTTAATAAAGCCAGGCCCAGCAATTTCAATTTTGTTAATCTCACTGGCATTGGTTAGCTTGTCGACAATTTTTTCAGCCAATACCTTGGGTGCACATTTAGCTTGTTTAGACAACACCATAGCAATATTAGAAGCAAAATCTCCTTGAGCTTTGTCTTTAGAATGATCCAATCGAATTTCGCTTGGCGCACTCTGTAAAACACCCTCATCGATCAATGCTTGTAATGCTTGGGTTAATAGCTGTTGTAGTTGTTGCTTCATATCAAACCTATTTATTTGTCTTTTTTAATTAGTGTGCTTCTTGCCAAGAGTTGCCAACGCCCACATCGACTTTCAAAGGAATATCGAGCAGATAAGCGCTCTCCATTAAGTCTTGTATTTTATGAGCAAACTCTTCAGCCTTATCAGCTTTCACTTCAAACACCAGCTCATCATGCACTTGCATGATCATTTTGATATCCGTATTATCTTGGCCAATCCAGTCATGCACATCAAGCATGGCTTTTTTAATAATATCGGCACTTGAGCCTTGCATAGGTGCGTTAATAGCAGTTCTTAGTGCATGTTGTTGTAGCATTTTATTCTTGGCATTAATTTGCGGCAAGTACAATCTTCTGCCCATAACTGTCTCTACATAACCTTGAATTTTGGCAGATTCTCTGGTGTCTTCCATGTATTGAGCTACGCTTGGATAGTTCTCAAAATAGGCATCAATATATTCTTTGGCTTCAGTGCGTGAAACGTCAATTTGCTTGGCTAATCCGAAAGCACTCATGCCATAAATTAGGCCAAAGTTAATTGCCTTTGCTCGACGACGCTGCTCCTTAGTTACCTCATCAATAGCAACTTTAAACATGGTGGAAGCTGTCGCACTATGGACATCTTGATCATGATTAAAAGCGTCTAATAAATTAGCATCTTGTGAGATATGTGCCATAATCCTAAGCTCAATTTGGGAATAATCTGCTGCAATTATTACACAGCCTTCACTGGCAACAAAAGCACCACGAATACGTGCACCGAGCTCAGATCTAATAGGAATATTCTGCAGATTTGGATTGCTTGATGACAAACGACCTGTCGCTGTCACTGCTTGATGATAAGAGGTGTGCAATCGCTTAGTATTTAAATCTATCTGTTTTGGTAGTGCCTCTAAATAAGTTGAATTAAGCTTGGTCAAAGTTCGATAGCTTAAGATTAAATCAACCAAAGGATGGTCTAATAAATTGAGCGCCTCTTCATTAGTTGATGGTGCACCTTTTGGGGTTTTCTTCTTCGGCTCAAGACCTAGACCATCTTCAGAAAATAGGATTTGTTGAATTTGCTTAGGCGATTCCAGATTAAAAACCTCACCGGCTAATTCATAAGTCTGCGCTTGAATACTTTCCATTTGCGTTTTAACATCGAGCTGTTGAAGACTCAATGAATTAACATCGAGCTTGACACCGTTGCGCTCAATTTTTAGCAGCACTTTAACCATTGGCAATTCAATACGCTGATACAGTTTAGCCAACTTGGGATACTGAGCAAGATGCTCATCTAATACTTGATTTAATAAATCTGTCACAATGACATCTTCACAAGCATAAGGACTAGCAACCTCTAGAGAAACTTGGTTAAAGGTGATTTGCTTTTTGCCTTTGCCCGCTACTTCAGAAAATGAAATGGTTTGGTGGTTAAGATAGTGCTCAGATAAGTCATCCATATTGTGTCGGGTTGCCACTGAATTTAACACATAGGATTTCACCATAGTGTCATCTGAAATACCATTTAGCTCGATTTGGTAGTTGGCTAAAACATGTGCATCATATTTAAGATTTTGGCCCACCTTGCCAATACTTGCATCTTCCAAAATAGGTTTTAGAGTATCCATAACTTGTGAAAAATTAAGCTGCTTAGGTGCATCTAAATAATCATGCGTGACTGGAATGTAGAAACTGTCATGGTCAATTAAAAATACCCAGCCCACAATTTTTGCATTCATGTAGTCAAGTGAATCGGTTTCCAAATCAACCACGAAACTTTCGCATTGCTTTAAGCGCTCAACCATACTGGTAAAAATTGATTCATCCAGAATGGTAGTTTGTGAGTAGCCTTCCAAAAGATTTTGTGCAGGCTTGGAGACTTCATGCAGCTGTTCAGTGGCACTACTTGAAGAGGGCGTACTCACATCTCCTAATTGCTTAAGCCACATAGAAAATCCATACTGCTGATACAAATCAGCCAATTTGGAACTATCCTCACCAGGCTCGCTCTCTAAAATATTACAGGGTAAATCCACATCAAATTTCAAACTAACCAATCGATGTGACAAGTCTAATAAATCGAAATTATCTCGTAACTTTTCACCAACTTTACCCTTGATTTCACCAGCAGAGTTTTTAATACCATCAATATCCTGGTAAGACTCAAGCCACTTGATGGCGGTCTTTGGACCAACGCTTGGCACGCCTGGGATGTTATCTGCACTGTCGCCGGTGAGCGCTAACAAATCAAGAATCTTTTCAGGCGCAACACCCATTTTTTCAATCACACCTGCGCGATTATAAGTAGTCCCCGTCATATCTAATTGGGAAATATTATCACTCACAAGCTGCATTAAGTCCTTATCACCACTGGCAATAATGGTTTTTATATTATTTTGGTCAGCACAACGACTCAAGGTTGCAATCACATCATCGGCTTCTACATAAGGCACACACATAAAGTGAAATCCCATGGCGCGAATGATTTCATACAAGGGCTCAATTTGGATAATTAGCTCTTGATCAGCAGGTTTTCTATGTGCTTTATACTCAGGGTACATGTCATGACGAAAGTTTTTGCCTTTGGCGTCAAAAATAGCGATTAGTTTTGCTTCAGGGAATTGCCTTTGCAAACGCTTAACGGCATTCACCACTCCAAACATAGCGCCTGTTGGGAAGCCCTCTTGGTTGCTTAGGTTTTGTTTCAGTGTAGAAAAGTATGCTCGGAATAAAAACGCCGAGCCATCTAGTAATATTAGCTTGTGTGACATACATCTAATTTTACCAATTTTTAGCCACTGCTTAAGTTGTAAAATAACATTACTTTAGTAATTCTTAGCCTTATGTCAGAAGTTCTCATTCATGTAGATCAAGTTAGTCTGAGCCATCATGGAAAACCGGTTCTTGATCAGGTTAGCTTTGATCTTAAAGCAGGTGAATTTATCACCCTAATTGGTCCAAATGGCGCTGGTAAAAGCTCTTTGATTAAAATTCTATTAGGTCTAATCAAGCCAGATACAGGCAAGGTTAAAAAATCAAACAAAATTCGCATAGGCTACACACCACAAAAATTTATCCCTAACGAATTTATCCCTATTACAGTTAGTGGGTTTTTACAGCTTAATCAAAAAACAGAAGTAACATTTCTAGAAGACACTGCAAAATTAACGGGCATTGAGTCGATTCTCAAGAATGAATTAAAAAGCTTATCGGGTGGTGAAATGCAGCGTGTTTTGCTCGCAAGAGCTTTGTTGGCCAAGCCTAATGTACTTATTTTAGATGAGCCTGCTCAAAATTTAGATGTCAATGGCCAAATGCATCTATACAAACTTATTCAAGATATTCATCAGCAACAGGGTTGCGCGGTATTGATGGTTTCACATGACTTACATCGGGTGATGAAAGAATCTACTCAGGTGCTTTGCCTATATCGCCATATTTGTTGCATGGGGCAGCCAGAATCTATTTTGAAAGATTCTCAGTTTAATGATTTATTTGCCGACCAAATGGATGAACTCATGGCAACTTATGAACATCATCACAATCATTGCCACGAAGATTAGAACGCTTTATTGAGCGAACATCCGTGCAGAATTTTGCTGCAAGAAGCTACCTTTAGATATTTCAACCAATAAATCCCAGCGCCCTTTAAGGGGGAGTGTCGTCTCTACTTGGTAAGCGCCATCATTGGTTTTTATCATTGGCATTGAATAGTCATGCTTCATTTCCAACGGCCTGTAAAAATAAGCAACGGCATCGGCCTTATTAAGGCTCACATCGTGTTTAGTGCTAACAGCCCGATAGGTTTGCTTAACGCCATGAGTAACAACCTTGGGCAGCACCAATTCTAATTTCCAGCCTTGCTGAATTAACTCATCACGCTTCTTTAAGGTACTTCCATAACGCTCGCCCGTTTCGTAGGCATCAGCCACCACCAAGCCTGGATGGGTTTCTAATGCCGTTATAATGCGCCAAACTGTCGCACCAACTAATGCAACAAACAAAACTAGCATTAGCATCATAACTGGAGATTTTTGAACGGTCATCGCATACTTCTCGGAGTGAAAAATGAAGTCTCGTATTCTAATGTAGATTTCTCATCTTTAACCACAAAAGTTACCTCGTAATCATCTCCCACATTATTTTCATAAGCAGATAGATAGACATAAATAGATTTAACATTACCCGTTGGAATCATGACTGAATCTAGGTTCTCTTTTGACTTAAGGCCTTTAATTGAGCTCTTAAAACTAATAGCAACCTGCATGTCTTTATCAGTTTTGTTCATCACTTTAAGTTCGTACTTATTACGAATAGAGCCATCTGACAACTGTACAAATAATGGCTGCCTATCGTGTAGAACTTTTAAGTCCATCGAGGCCAATGTACTCATGCCATAAGTTAGAATGGATAAAGCAGAAACTAAAATTAAGCTGTAGACAATCACTCTTGGTCTTTTATATAAAGGCTTTGGCTCTTGATTAAATTTCATCTCAGCTAAAGAGGTGTAGCGAATTAAACCTTTTGGTTTTCCTACTTTTTCCATCACCGCATCACAAGCATCAATACACAAACCACATGTGATACACCCATATTCCTGGCCTTTACGAATATCAACGCCTGTTGGACAAACAGCGACACACTGATGACAATCAATACAATCACCATTATCATCAACAAAATTTCCTTTATTAAGCTTGCCACGACTCTCACCACGATAGTGATCATAAGTTGGCATAATACTTTGGTTGTCTACCATAGCACCCTGGATTCGAGCATATGGACAAACCCATAGACATGTTTGCTCGCGCATAAAGCCTGCAAAAATATAAGCACCTAAAGTAATAACTACCGTAATAGTAAAAGTAGTTGTACTGAGGTTTGCATTGAAATAATCTGCCCAACTAACGCCAAAATATAGCATCCAAGTCACGCCTGAAAATAGAGCAATCGACATCCAGATTGAATGTTTAATTATTTTAACCTTAAGCTTGTAAAAACTCATTGGTGCTTTATCTAGTTTACGTCGCTTAAGTGGTGCTCCTTCTACTTTAGTTTCTACCCAACTGAAAATATCGGTCCAAACTGTTTGAAAGCAGAAATAGCCACAAAAAACGCGACCTAATACAGTGGTCATGGCGGCCAGTAAAATAGCTAAAAATAGCAGCACCATAGTGAGCATCCAAATATCTTGTGGAAAGATAGTAATATCAAATAGATGATATTGCCTATGTTCCGTGTCAAACAAGATAGCTTGCTTATCATTCCAAGTTATATACGGGCCTATAAAGAAAGGCGCCCAAACTATCATAGCTAGCCACTTAAGGTTGCGAAATTTTCCACCCATTCGTTTTGCGTGAATTGTCTCATCACCTAGATTCTGAACCCAGTGATCACCTTCCTCATACAAATTTT
The DNA here is from genome assembly GCA_028352435.1 of Candidatus Thioglobus sp. Taxonomy (GTDB): domain Bacteria; phylum Pseudomonadota; class Gammaproteobacteria; order PS1; family Pseudothioglobaceae; genus Thioglobus_A. The sequence goes on from JAOMMB010000002.1 coordinate 42,371, forward strand.
CAAGTTGAATCTTATTATCGCTCATGGCTATTTTATCGATGTTAAAAAGAACTGCAACATAATAACATTATTCAGTTTTATTTTCTTGATTTCAATCAACTAAAACTCATAAAAATGCCAGTAACTATTAAAATAACGCATCTGATATAATGTTCAATTTTTACGACCGAACATACTATGAAAGAGATTATTGAAGCTGCTTTTGAAGATAGAGCAAACATCAACCCACAAAATGTCACGCCAGAAGTAAAAAAAGCTGTTAATGAAGCGATTCTCATGCTTGATTCAGGTGAAGCGCGTGTTGCGCAGCAACAAGGCGTGGGTGACTGGATCGTCAATGAATGGCTTAAAAAAGCGGTCTTGCTTTCTTTCAGAATTGAAGACAATACCCCTATGCAAGGTGGCTTTACCCAATACTACGACAAGGTGCCTTCTAAATTTGCCAACTTAACGGCGCAGGAATTCAAAGCAACAGGCGTACGCGTTGTTCCGCCTGCAAGTGCACGTCGTGGCTCATATATTGCGAAAGATACGGTTCTTATGCCTTCATACGTGAATATTGGTGCATACGTCGACTCTGGCACAATGGTTGACACCTGGGCAACTGTAGGCTCATGTGCACAAATTGGTAAAAATGTTCACTTATCTGGTGGTGTTGGTATTGGTGGTGTATTAGAGCCATTACAAGCTAGTCCAACCATTATTGAAGATAATTGTTTTATCGGTGCTCGATCAGAAGTTGTTGAAGGTGTCATTGTTGAAGAAGGTGCGGTTATCTCAATGGGCGTTTACATTGGACAATCAACTAAAATTTTCAATCGTGAAACAGGTGAAATTACTTATGGTCGAATTCCTGCAGGTTCGGTTGTTGTTTCTGGAAACTTACCTTCTAAAGATGGCAGCTACTCTCTTTACTGCGCGGTAATCGTTAAACAAGTCGATGCCAAAACTCGTTCTAAAACGAGTATTAATGAATTACTTAGAGGTATTTAGCTTTCTTCTAAAGCAAAAAAACCCGCCGTAAGGCGGGTTTTTTTTTGGTACTTTTATGTGTTACTAGTTACGTGTAAATAATGAATAGATGACAGCAACTGCTGCTAGACCCACTAAACCATGAGAACCAAGGCTAGCAACAATACCAGTAATCGTGCCGATAACATCGCCACCGATAAATGGTATTCCTGCAGCGCTAGTTCCAAAAATTACTTGAACCACAACAGCTAGAGCAATCAAAGCTATACCAGCTTCAGTTAATTTTTTAATTGTACTTATAATAGTATCAAACATATTTTCCCCTCATTAGTTTTATTAGTAACTCAACTTCGTTATCGAGTTGTAAGCAATTTAGAGTGTTTTTTGATTACTGTCAAGTTTTATTGATGAAAAAATGCAAAAAAGTAGTATTTAAATGACTATATTTTGAAAAAATGAGATATTTTTAGCTCTATGGCCCTTACTGAGTAACAGATAGCATTATTCCAATAAAAATTACCATTCCAATATAGTTATTATGCAAAAAAGCTTGAATACAGGCTGATTTTTCTCGATTTTTGATCAAAATTTGATGATAAAGCATTAATAATGCACTCAAAAATACAGAAATATCATAATAAACACCTATTTCGAAAATTTTTGAAATTTTTAATAGGACGACAATCAACCCAATTTGAAGTCCAGCAAGAATTATTCGATCATACTGTGCAAATAAAATTGCAGTGGACTTAACCCCGATTTTTAAATCCTCATCTCGGTCTGACATGGCATACATCGTGTCATAAATAACAGTCCAAACAAGTGTTGCAGAAAAAATCCACCATGCACTAACAGGCACCTCACCATTGGTTGCTGAAAAAGCCATAGGTACACTCATGGCAAAACTAGCACCTAAAACAAACTGAGGTAGATGGGTCCAACGCTTGGTAAATGGATACAAAGTGGCTAAAAAAGCAGCAATGAAGGCCAGTTTAATAGTCAATGGATTGGTTAATAAAACCAGCCCAAAAGCGATCATGATTAAACCAAAAAATAACAGTAATGCTCTTGATGGTGAGATTTCACCAGAAGTGATAGGCCTATGTTTAGTACGTTGGACCAAATGATCAATCTTGCGATCTGCATAATCATTAATCACACAACCAGCTGAACGCATCAATACAACGCCTGCAACAAAAATACTAATCAACTCAATCGATGGCCAGCCACCTGCTGCTAAAAATAATGCCCATAAAGTTGGCCATAAAAGCAGATAAATACCCACTGGCTTATCCAAACGCATTAGGCGAAAGTAAGGATTCATAGTTTAGCTAGAAACTCTTCTAACTCTTTTGATAAAGGCGCTTGAACTTTTTGAATATCACCCGTTAATGGGTTGGTAAAAGTAAGTTGATGTGCATGCAAAAATAAACGCTTAAGCCCGCGAAACTTTACTTGTCGGTCAAATTCTTTATCACCATACTTGTCATCACAAGCAATGGCGTGTTCGGCATATTTAGCGTGCGCACGTATTTGATGAGTACGCCCCGTTTCAATAGTGACTTCCACTAAAGAGGCAGAAAAATCATCCTTGGTAAAGTTTTTAAGCGGCTGAAAATGACTAACTGAATGCTTACCTTTGCTATCCACAACTGCATATCTCGAGTTTTGGTGAAGCGGTGCATCAATGGTGTGGCGTTTTTTTGACCAAACACCTTTAACCAAAGCAGTGTATCGCTTTTCCATCTCATGCTCGAACAGTTGCTCATGTAAATTTTTAAGCACACTACGTTTTTTAGCAATTAATAATACACCTGAAGTGGCACGATCTAGACGATGAACTAATTCAATAGGATCTTTGTATACCGATCTTAGTGCCTCAATCACGCCCGTGTCGACACCACTGCCACTATGAACAGCAACGCCACTTGGTTTATTGATAATTAATAAACCCTTGTCTTCATAAATAATTGAATCTAGCAGTATCTTTTTAAGGCTATCAGAAACATATGTCGTTTTCTTTTCATTGACGCTAACGGGTGGCACACGAACAATATCATTTATCTCAAGCTTATAATCTGCTTTTTTCCTACCCTTGTTAACTCGCACTTCTCCCTTACGAATAACACGATAAATATGCGATTTAGGGACACCTTTAAGGATCTTAACTAAAAAATTATCTAAGCGTTGGCCTTGTGAAAATTCATCAATTGTTTGATAAGTAACAGCCATTATTTTGAGAAAAACAAACGGTTAAAGTTTTCAGTTGTTGTGCTAGCAATTTCTTCAATGCTCACCCCTCTAATTTCAGCTAACTTTTGCGCGACATAATAAGTATATGCAGGGGAATTTGGTCTTCCTCTATTAGGTACCGGCGTTAAATAAGGTGCATCCGTTTCTACTAGTAGACGATCAGCGGGCACTTTTTGAGCCACTTCACGCAACGCCTGGGCACTCTTAAAAGTGATAATTCCAGAAAATGAAATATAAAAACCTAAGTCTAATGCTGCTTTAGCGGTTTCCCAATCCTCAGAAAAACAATGCATAACGCCAGCATTCGCTTTCTCTTCAGTCATAATTTTAATAGTGTCTTGCTTGGCTTCACGCGTGTGAATAATCATTGGCTTAGCTGATTGATTTGACGCAGCAATATGGCGCCTAAAACGGTCTCGCTGCCAATCAGCTGTCTCTTTTTTGACATGGAAATAGTCAAGTCCTGTTTCGCCAATGGCGATAATATTATCGTCATCTGCAAGTGCTAATAGTTCATCAACAGTTGGATCCTTGCCTTCTTGTTCAGTAGGATGCACACCCACAGAAGCGTAGATTTGTGCATGATTTTTGGCTAATGAAAATACCTCATCAAAATGTTCTAAATCAATACAAACACAAAGAAACTCCTTAACAGAAAGCTCCTTTGCTTGTGCAAGCATGCTGTCGATACTGCCACCAAATTGATCTAAATCAACACGGTCTATATGACAATGTGAATCAATAATATGCATATTATAAGCCTAGCTTTTTAAGCCAATTTTTGGCTTTACCATCTAAATCATTGGTTAGAGTATTGAGCTTTCCCTGAAGTTGACGGCGCGCACTTTCTTTAATCTCTTGTTCGCTGAGTTTTAACCCTTTCTTCTCAACTTCAGCTTGAATACGGGTTAAGGCAACTTTCATAATCTCTGAACCAATCTTCGCTAATGGAATGCCGTTTTGTCCACCAAAGTTATTAATAATCACATTTGGCACAATAATAGTCTCTTTAAACCACTTAGTATCAACAAATAGCTGAGTATTGACAAACTTAAGTTGATTAATTTTTACTCGATAAGACTCTTCATGATTCGACTCATGTGCTGAAGAGTGTTCAATCGATGGCTTTTGATTTGCAACTTTTGGCTGCCGATTTAACTGCTTTAATATTTCGACCAAATTTACCTGGCCATCATTTTGCTCCAATGTAAATAGTAATCCATCAAAATCAAGCTGTTCTAGTACTACTAGCTCATCATGAGTTTGCTCGGATAAAGAGGCAGTCAGATGATTTAAAACAAAGGCATTTTTATTGGAAAAGTTGGCCGGATTTGCGACTTCAATAAAATCAATATTGACCTGAGCCTGGCCCCAATCACTCCTAAATTCAGCGACGCTAACAGGGGTGCCGAGTGATTTTTGTGCATAAGTTTCGGCAATATTTTTGGCAATTGTGTCAAACAAGGTGACAACAGTGATAAGACTAATAAGTATAAATATTAGCAAATAATAAAAGATTTTTTTCATATTTAACTGGGTTTGATTTCTAAAAAATAACGTTGGTCTGATACATAAGGCACACTTACTTGATGCGCTTGAACTGTAAAGTTTTTGAGCGCTTCATTCTCAAAGTGGTTTCCTTTCATCAGTAAATAATGACCATTATCACACAATAAATGTTGAGTAAGACTTAAGGTTTTATCAACCTCTGCAAATGCTCTGGAAATAATCTGGCCAAAACATTGCTCAGCAATGTAATTCTCAACTCGCTGATGTACAACGGTTAGGTTTTTTAGTCCTAGATTTGTTTTAGCAAACTGCATAAAACGGCATTTTTTACCGACTGTATCTAGCACTGTAACACTTAACTCTGGCCTCATAATACTAATCACAATCCCTGGTAAGCCGGCCCCAGAACCTACATCTAGTAGCGGCTCTTTTGTAATATAGGGCATCACAGAAAGACTGTCTAACAAATGTTTTTTAACTCCTTCATCTAGAAGGCGAATAGCACTTAAATTAACTGTTTTATTCCATTTGATAATAAGCTCTAAATACTGCATTAACTTTGACACTTGCACTTCATCAAGATCAATGCTCATTTTTTTTGCACCCGCTATCAATAACGCTTTATCCGTCATGATTTTTTATAAGTTTTAAGATAAATCAATAAAATAGAAATAGAGGCAGGCGTAACACCTTGTATTCGACTTGCTTGTCCAATAGTTTCAGGCTGATGCTGGGTTAGCTTTTGACGCACTTCAGCGGATAAGGCTTGAATAGTATGATAATCCATGTTAGCTGGTAGTGCAGTATTTTCATTTTTACGGTATTTTTCAATCTCTTCCATCTGACGTTTAATGTAGCCTGCATACTTGATGTTGTTTTCAACCACGCTAATGAGTTTTTCGTCGTCCAAATAAGGCCTTCCAGAATCAATCTGTCTTAGAATTTTGTAATCAATTGTAGGGCGCTTAAGTAGTTCTGATAAAGAATACTCATGGCTAAGCTTTTGTCCTAGCACTTCACTTGCCTGGACATCGCTCGCTTGAACCCAAGTAGTTTCTAGACGCTGTTTTTCTTGATTAATCGCTGAATATTTTTGCTCAAAGATTCGGTATCTATCCTCGCTAATTAATCCCAATTTTCTAGCTATAGGCGTTAGGCGCTCGTCTGCATTATCTTCACGCAAAAGCAATCGATACTCCGCTCTAGAGGTAAACATACGGTACGGCTCATTGGTACCTTTGGTAATCAAATCATCCACCATAACACCTATATAGCTCTCATCACGCTTGGGTATCCATGCCTGTTTACCCTGGACCGCGCACGCTGCATTAATACCTGCTAGCATGCCTTGGGCTGCCGCTTCTTCATAGCCTGTTGTGCCATTAATTTGGCCAGCAAAATACAAATTCTTAATGCGTTTAACTTCCAATGTTTGCTTCAAACCGCGCGGATCAAAAAAGTCATACTCAATCGCATAGCCTGGGCGTACAATTTGTGCATTTTCAAAGCCTTTAATTGAATGAATGAAGTCTACTTGAACCTCATATGGCAACGAGGTCGAAATACCATTTGGATATACTTCATTGGTAGTGAGGCCTTCTGGTTCAACAAAAATTTGATGAGAATTACGCTCTGCAAAACGAACAACCTTATCTTCAATTGATGGACAATATCGTGGACCAATGCCTTCAATGTTGCCTGTATACATAGGAGAATCTTTTAAACCAGCACGAATAAAATCATGTGCCTTTTCATTTGTATGGGTGATAAAACATGAGATCTGATCTGGATGATCAGAATGTTTGCCCATAAAAGAGAAGCTAGGTATTGGTTGATCGCCTTTTTGCTCCTCCATGAGAGAAAAATCTAACGTTCTCCCATCTAATCTTGGTGGGGTACCAGTTTTTAAACGGCCAACACCCAGATCATATTCACGTAATTTTCTAGATAGCGGATTAGAGGGCGCATCACCTGCACGACCCCCTTGAAAATTCTTTTGGCCAATGTGAATAATGCCGCCCAAAAAAGTACCTGAAGTCAAAATTACCTTATCAGCACTAAAGGATAGTCCCATTTGTGTTACCACACCAGTGACGACATCATTTTTAATCACTAAGTCATCAACTGCTTGCTGGAATAAAGACAGATTCTCTTGATTTTCTAAAGCATATCGAATAGCTGCCTTATACAAAACCCTATCAGCTTGAGCGCGTGTCGCTCGAACAGCAGGACCTTTAGATGCGTTCAGAGTTCGAAATTGAATACCAGATATATCAATAGCTCGTGCCATGGCCCCACCCATTGCATCAATCTCTTTAACTAAATGCCCTTTTCCAATTCCGCCAATAGCAGGATTGCAGCTCATTTGCCCTAAGGTTTCAATGTTATGAGAAATGAGTAGCGTATCAACTCCCATACGAGCAGAAGCGAGCGCTGCCTCTGTTCCTGCATGACCGCCACCAATAACAATGACCGAATAATGTGGTTTTTGACTCATTTAGTTCCCTTAGTAATAAAAAAGGCCCGTTATAAACGAGCCCTTCTGATACTTGATCTTTAGGCGCTTACTTAATGTTAGCGTCTAACTCACCTGATGCGTATCTTTGACTCATTGTATCTAATGAGGATACCTTGATTTTATCAGCTTGACCGGCTGAACCGAACGCTTCAAAACGTGCAGCACAGATTTCAGACATTGCATTTGTTGAATCTTTTAAGAACTTACGCGGATCAAAGTTTGATGTATTTTCAATCAAATGCTTACGCACTGCACCCGTTGAGGCCATACGCAAATCTGTATCAATGTTTACTTTACGTACACCATTCTTAATACCTTCTTGAATTTCAGATACCGGTACACCGTAAGTTTGCCCCATATCACCACCATGCGAGTTAATGATTTCTAACCATTCTTGTGGCACTGAAGAAGAACCGTGCATCACTAAGTGTGTATTTGGTAAACGTGTGTGAATCTCTCTAATACGGTCAATACGTAAAATTTCACCATCCGGCTCTTTAGTAAATTTGTAAGCACCATGTGAAGTGCCAATCGCAATTGCTAAGGCGTCAACATTAGTTGCTTTAACAAAATCAGCGGCTTCTTCAACAGAAGTTAACAGCATATCAAGATCTAATTTACCTTCAGCACCGTGGCCATCTTCTTCGCCCATTTCACCTGTTTCAAGTGAGCCTAAACAACCTAATTCACCTTCAACAGAGACACCACCTGCGTGTGCCATTTTCACAACTTCAGCAGTTACTGCAACGTTGTACTCAAATGAAGCTGGTGTTTTACAGTCTGCCTCTAAAGAGCCATCCATCATTACTGATGAGAAACCTGACTGGATCGAACGCAAACATACTGCCGGCTCTGAACCATGATCTTGGTGCATTACTACTGGGATATGTGGGTACATCTCAGTTGCTGCAATAATTAAGTGACGTAAGAACGGCTCGCCAGCATAACCACGCGCACCTGCAGAACCCTGCATAATAACGGGTGAATTAGTCTTGTCAGCAGCTTGCATGATTGCATGAACCTGCTCCATATTATTAACGTTAAATGCAGGCATTCCATAACCATTTTCTGCTGCGTGATCTAATAACTCTCTTAATGAAATTAACATATTTTCTCCTTTACTTGATTACTTTTTTTAATAGTTAGAGTCACCAACACGAAGAATTTTCATCATGTTGGTTCCACCTGATTTATCTTTATACATACCTTTGGTCAATACTACCAAATCTCCATCCTCAACAACACTTTTTTGAGTAAGTGTATCAATAACCTTCTGATTAACATCTGACCAGTCTGAGCAGGTAACTTTATCAATACCACATGGATATACTCCACGGTACAGAGTAACTTTGCGTAATGTCTGGATATTGTCTGACATTGCGTAAATTGAAATACCAGAGCTAATTCTAGACATCCACATTGCTGTCTTTCCTGTCTGAGTCAACGATGCTACAATCTTTGCCCCTAAATGATTAGCAGCGTACATAGCACTCATAGCAACGGTCTCATCAACATATTCAAATGATTCATTCAATCTATGATGCGATTTTTTGGCAATTGGATTCTTTTCAGCTTCAAGGCAAACTTCTGCCATAGTACGTACTGAATTTTCAGGAAAATTTCCTGCTGCTGTTTCTGCTGAAAGCATTACCGCATCAGTACCATCAAGTACCGCATTAGCCACGTCAAATACTTCAGCACGTGTTGGAATTGGACTCTCAATCATTGACTCAAGCATTTGCGTTGCAGTAATAACAATGCGATCATTTGCTCGTGCCAATTGAATAAGGCGTTTTTGCTGTGCCGGTAATTGAGCGTCACCAATTTCAACACCCAAGTCACCGCGAGCCACCATAATGCCGGCAGACTCATGGATAATATCTTGAATAGTGTCTTCTTCTAATGATTCGGCGCGTTCAATCTTTGAAATCACGCCGGCTTCACAATTAGCCTTAACTAATAATTCTTTGGTTTCACGAACATCATCACCACTAATTGGAAATGATAAAGCGACATAATCAGCCTTTGCTTTCGCTGCAATAAAAATATCTTTTTTATCTTTTTCAGTTAATGCATTAGCTGACAGGCCTCCACCACGCAAGTTAATACCCTTCTTGTCAGATAAAACGCCACCTTGAATGACGGTAGTATTGATCTTACTGCCTTCAATATCACTAACTTCTAAAACGATTTTTCCATCATCTAAAATTAGGATGTTGCCCGGCTTAACTTCTTGAGGCAATGTTTTGTAGGCAATTCCAACAGATGCTTGATCGCCTGACAACTTATCCTTTTCAGCATCTAAAGCAAAACTATCACCATTATTTAAAGTGATCTTAATACCATCTTTAAAAGAAGCAATTCGAATTTTTGGCCCTTGCAGGTCCATCAATACACCAACATAAGTATCGTTAGCCTCAGCCCAATTACGGACCGCCTTAACCCTGCCCAAGTGCTCTTCTTCAGAACCGTGAGAAAAATTAATACGCACAACATTAACACCTGCTTTTAGAATACTCTCTAAAACACCAGGTCTATCTGTTGCTGGACCCAGGGTTGCTAATATTTTTGTTCTTCTAATCAAGCGTTACTCCGCTGCTCTTTGTTCTAGAATTTCTACTGCTGGTAATTTTTTACCTTCAAGAAATTCTAAGAAAGCGCCGCCACCTGTAGAAATATAGCTGATTTTATCTTCAATACCATATTTATCAACTGCTGCTAATGTATCACCACCACCTGCAATTGAAAATGCATCAGAATCGGCAATTGCCATCGCTAATGTTTTTGTACCACCAGCAAATTGATCAAACTCAAATACGCCCACTGGGCCGTTCCATACAATTGTGCCTGCGCTTTTCATAATTTCAGCTAATTCGTTCGCAGAATTTGGACCAATGTCGAAAATCATATCGTTGTTAACAACTTCTGTCGAACCTTTCGTTGTAGCTTGTGCAGTTTCAGAAAATTCCTTGCCACAAACAACGTCTGTAGGAACAGGAATTTCACAGTCCTTCATTAGTTTTTGTGCAGTAGGAATAAGGTCATTTTCACACAATGATTTACCCACATTGTGGCCTTGAGCCGCAATGAAAGTATTAGCAATACCGCCACCAACAACTAACTGGTCAACTATTTTAGATAAAGATTCTAATACCGTTAGCTTAGTTGAAACCTTAGAGCCGCCAACAATCGCCACCATGGGACGCTTAGGGTTATCGAGCGCCTTACCTAATGCTTCAAGCTCGCCTGAAAGTAGTGGGCCAGCACAAGCAATCGGTGCATACTTAGCAACACCGTGTGTTGAAGCTTGAGCGCGGTGCGCAGTTCCAAAAGCGTCCATAGCAAAGATGTCACACATCGCTGCCATTTGTTTTGATAGTGCTTCATCATTGGCCATTTCACCAACATTAAAGCGTACATTCTCACATAAAACAACTTCACCATCCTTCATGTCAACACCATTTAACCAGTCATTTTCCAAGCGTACTGTGACGCCTAAAATCTCTGTTAAGCGATCTGCAACGGGCTGCAAAGTAAACTCATCACTGTATTCGCCCTCTGTTGGACGACCAAGGTGCGACATTAATAATACTTTTGCACCTTGTTTCATTGCCATCTGAATAGTTGGCACTGATGCTTTAATTCGCTTATCACTGGTTACCACGCCGTCTTTAATAGGCACGTTTAAATCTTGACGGATTAAAACTTTTTTAGAGCCAAGATCTAGATCTGATAAATTGATAACTGACATAATTTTCTCCTAGTTTTTTATGCAATTGACTGATCAATTATATTGACCAGTGCTTGCTCAACTGGATCGATCACTAGAGATAAGTCTAAATCAGTCAATTGAGCAATATGTTTAGTGGGTGACGCCATTCCAACCTTAGTAGCGCCATCCTTTGTATATACTGAAATTCGACAAGGTAAGACACTTGCCAAATCCATATCCATTTCCAGGATATTCTTTGCAACCACTGGATTGCAAATTTCAAACACATGACATTCTTCTCTTAATGTCTGGCCTTTTGAGGCTAGTGTTTGTTTAATATCGTAAGAATGCAGAATTCCAAACTTATTGTTTGGAACCGCTTCTTTTAATTTTTCAATAACTTCTTCAACACTAAGTTGAGAGTCTTTGATGATTAAATCTGGCATATAAAAACACGACTCACCAAGGCAAGTCGATGTTTTAAATATTAAGCTATGTGCTGAACTAAACGAAGCATGTTACATGTGTAACCATACTCATTATCGTACCAAGAAACAACCTTAACAAATGTATCGTCAAGTGCAATACCGGCATTAGCATCAAAGATTGAAGAAGCACTTACGCCACGGAAGTCTGATGAAACCACCATGTCTTCTGTGTATTGTAATGTCCCTTTCATTGAACCTTCTGAAGCCTCTTTAATTGCTGCACAAATCTCTTTATATGTTGCAGGCTTGTCTAACTCACAAGTTAGGTCAACCACTGAAACGTCAACCGAAGGAATACGAAAAGCCATGCCTGTTAATTTGCCGTTAAGCTCAGGTAAAACTACACCTACTGCTTTAGCAGCACCTGTTGATGATGGAATAATGTTTTCAAATACTGCACGACCACCTCTCCAATCCTTCATAGAAGGACCGTCAACCGTTTTTTGTGTTGCAGTTGACGCATGAACTGTCGTCATTAAACCACGCTTTAAGCCCCAGTTATCGTTGATAACCTTGGCAATTGGTGCTAAACAGTTAGTCGTACAAGACGCAGCTGAAACGATTGCTTGACCAGCATACTCAGTGTGGTTAACACCATATACAAACATTGGCGTACCGTCTTTAGAGGGTGCTGATTGAACAACTTTCTTAGCGCCTGCATCGATGTGAGCTTGGCAAGATTCTTCAGTTAAGAAGAAACCCGTACAATCGATAACAACTTCTGCACCAATTTCATCCCACTTAAGGTCTGCAGGGTTACGTTCAGCTGAAAGGCGAACTTTTTTACCGTCGATAATAAAGTTGTTACCTTCAACCGCTATTTCACCGTCAAAACGGCCTTGTGCTGTATCGTACTTAAGCATATATGCTAAGTAATCGTTTTCTAATAAGTCGTTAATACCAACTACTTCTAATTCAGGGAAGTCCTTTTTAATTGCACGAAATGCCATGCGACCAATACGACCAAAACCGTTAATACCTACTTTAATTGTCATCTTTACTGCTCCTTTTACTTTTATTGCTTTATACCCAAATGGTATAAATTTTTACAAACCTAGGACAATGTGCTCAGCACGCTTACCTAAGTTAATTCTCAATTTAGCCTAATACTTTCTTTGCCGTTGCAACAACGTTGTCAACTGTGAAGCCAAACTCTTTAAATAATTCACCTGCTGGTGCAGACTCACCGAACGTTTTCATACATACAAGGCCGCCATCTAGTCCGACATACTTGTACCATGCATCGCCCACGCCTGCTTCAATAGCCACACGTTTAACGCCTGGTACTAATACTGAATCTTTATAAGCCTGATCTTGCTCATCAAAAGCATCTGTACAAGGCATAGAAACCACACGTACATTTGCATCCATTGCATCAGCCGCTTCAACCGCTAAACCGACTTCAGAACCAGTTGAGATAAAGATAATGTCAGCATCGCCGTCACAATCCTTAAGTACGTAACCACCTTTTTCAATATTAGCTACTTGCTCAGCAGTTCTCGGCTGAGGGGTTAGTGCTTGACGCGAAAACACTAATGCCGTTGGCGCATCGTCACGTAACATAGCCATTTTCCAAGATACTGCAGATTCGATTGCATCACAACCTCTCCATGTTTGGAAATTCGGAATCATGCGGATCGTTGCAAGTTGCTCAACTGGCTGGTGAGTTGGGCCATCTTCGCCCAAACCGATAGAATCATGTGTGTAAACATAAATCGTGCCAATTTTCATTAAAGCAGACATGCGTAATGCATTGCGCATGAATTCCATAAACATGAAGAACGTTGCGCCGTAAACTTTAAAACCACCATGTAGAACCATACCGTTCATCATGTGTGCCATACCAAACTCACGAACACCCCAAGAGATGTAGTTACCATTAGCATTGTCTGCATTAACTTTAACAGTGCCTGACCAGTTGGTTAAATTAGAACCAGTTAAGTCAGCAGAACCACCAAACATTTCTGGTAATAATGGACCCATCGCTTCGATGGCTTTTTGAGATGCCTGACGAGAAGCAATATTTGGCATTTCTTCTTGAGTTTTGCCAATAAACTTATCCATTTCCATTTCAAAGTTAGCCGGCAGTGTGCCTGACATACGACGCTCAAATTCAGCTGCATCAGCAGGGAACTCAGCCTTGTATGCTGCAAATGCATCATTCCAAGCGCTCTCATCAGTAGCGCCTTTTTCTTTATGATCCCAGCCAGCATAAATATCTGCAGGAATTTCAAATGGTGCTGAATCCCAGCCTAGTTCTTTACGAGTCGCTGCAATCTCTTCATCGCCTAATGGCGCACCATGACAATCATGTGAACCAGATAAGTTTGGTGAACCAAAGCCAATAACTGTCTTACAACAGATTAAAGATGGTTTATCAGTAACAGCCTTAGCTTCAGTAATTGCTTTACTAATTGCATCTGCATCATGGCCATCAACTGCCACAACATGCCAATCGTATGAGTTAAAACGTCCTGGAACGCCTTTTTCCATCCAATCACCAATATGACCGTCAATTGAAATATCGTTATCGTCCCAAAATGCGATTAATTTACCCAAACCTAATGTGCCCGCCATCGCACATGATTCGTGCGATAGGCCTTCCATTAAACAACCATCGCCCATAAATACGTAAGTATTATGGTCAACAATTTCATGGCCTGGCTTGTTAAATTGTGCGCCCAATGTACGCTCAGCAATTGCCATACCAACCGCGTTGGTGATACCTTGGCCTAATGGGCCAGTTGTGGTTTCAATACCTTCAGCATAGCCATACTCAGGGTGGCCTGCAGTTTTAGAATGTAATTGACGGAAATTTTTAATATCGTCCATGCTTAATTCAAAACCCGTTAAATGGAGTAATGAATACATCAACATTGAGCCATGGCCGTTCGATAAAACGAAACGATCGCGATCAGCCCACTTAGAGCTAGTTGGATTGTACTTCATGTGGTCATTCCAAAGCACTTCAGCAATATCTGCCATGCCCATTGGAGCACCTGGGTGGCCTGAATTCGCCTTTTGAACTGCGTCCATACTTAGGGCGCGAATCGCGTTCGCTAGATCTCTGCGTGATGGCATATTTAAATTTCCTTGAATGCAAAAAAGGGCAATTATACTTAAAAACTATAAAAATTTCAAGTTGGGCCTAAGTCATTGTTTTAACAATAAAATTTATTAAAATATAGCCTATAAAGCTTAAAAGTCTACTTAGGGCAATAAAGATATTAAGATTCTTAATATATAAGAATATAATTATATTCTTTAAAATATTGATTTATATTAAATAATTTTAATAAAATACACTTACAATATTCATTGTTTAAGAAAATTTAAGTAACAATAATAGGAAAATCAGGCATAGATAAAATCACGCACTTAAGCTTAGTTAATCAGGTTAAAGAAATCAAATTATCGCTTACTCCTGAAGGTATATCGCCACTCTAGCTTACAGTTGGATTAGCAACAAAATAAAAACCGTTGAAAAATAAATCTCATTAAAGTTAAGACAAAAAAATACCCCTGAAAAGGGGTATTTGAATAGATGGTGGTTATAGGTGGACTTGAACCACCGACCCCGGCATTATGAATGCCGTGCTCTAACCAGCTGAGCTACATAACCAAAGAGCGTGTATTATCGATATATTTGCATAAGTTGTCAATAGCTAAAGCAGAATATTGATAAAATCAAACACATGAAAATAGCGCTTACAGGCGGGATTGCCTGCGGTAAATCAAAAGTTAGTCAACTGTTTAAAAAGTTGGGGGCTGAAGTAATTAGCCTCGATGAACTTTCTCGTCAAGTGGTTACGCCTGATAGCAAGGGATTGAACCAGTTGATTGAACGCTTTGGTGATGTCATTCTGAATGCGGATAAAACCCTTAATCGAAAAGCTTTACGAGATATTTTGCTTAAAGATAAAGCCAATCAACAGCTTATTGAAGATATTTTGCATCCAAAAATATTGGAAAAAATGCAAATGGAGATAGAAAAGACTAAAAATAAAGTCATTATTGTAGAAATACCACTTTTAGTCGAGAAAAATCTGGATTATTTGTTTGATAGAGCCATAATTGTTAATTGTAATGAGATAAATCAGCTAAAAAGATTGATAAAACGTGAAAATATTAGTGAAAAGTCGGCAAAACAGCAGATTAGTGCGCAAATTAGTGCTGAAGAGCGTCTAGAAATTGCTAAAAAACTACCAACTGACGTAATTGAAAATAATTCGCAAATTTTTGAAATGGAGGAAAAAGTGGCTAATTTATACCAAAAACTAGCCAATCTGTAAGCGTTTAACCGCTTTTCCACCAACTAAATGCTCGGTGATAATTTCATCAATATCCTCTTCATCAATATACTGGTACCAAATATTATCCGGATACACGACTGCTACAGGTCCGCTTTCGCAGCGACCTAAACAGCGAGATTCGCTAACGCCTATTTTACCCTCACCAATTAAACCCTCATTACGGCACTTACCTTTAGCATAGTTATACATTTGCTTAGCCCCTAGTTGTGAGCAACTAGATTTACCATCCTCACGAATGTTATTACAAAAAAAAATGTGTCGTGTGTAAAAATCCATGCTTAACCCTTATAAGTCAATTGCGCGCTGATAACAGTACTTTTTGTCAATGCCAGTAATCTTTGCAGCCAGTTTAGCGGCTTTTGACGCACCCATTTCAACCAATAAAATTGGTAATATTTTATCAAGCTGCTCCTCGCCCGCCATTTTGTCGTCTTTATCAATACTGGAGATTAAAATAACAAATTCGCCTTTTTGGTGGGTGACATCTTCTTGTAAATAATCAAGTAAATTAGGCAGTGTGTCAGTTTTAATGGTCTCAAACGATTTAGTGAGTTCTTTGGCAAAACACACAATTCTCTCATCACCTAGAACACTCTGTAAGTCTTGTGCACAAGCCAAAATACGCTTGGGTGACTCATAGAAAATAACAGTTTGATCAGTATGTGCAATTGCTTGAATGGCTTTAATTCTGGCGGTTTGTTTATTAGGCAAAAAACCAAAAAAACCAAATTTATCACTGGCTATGCCTGAGGCGCTCATGGCGCTGATCATTGCACTCGGGCCTGGAATAGGTGATACCATAACTCCTGCTTTCTTGGCCTCGCGCACAAGGACATAGCCAGGATCACTAATCAATGGCGTCCCTGCATCGCTAATCAGCGCCATATTCTTACCTTCCAGTAAATCATTTACAATAACTTGAGATTTTTGTTTTTCGTTGTGATCATGAAAAGCCCATAGATCTGCTTTAATATCATAATGATTTAACAAGCGCTTAGAATGACGTGTGTCTTCAGCCAGAATAACATCTACATTTTTTAGGATTTCAATCGCCCTAAAAGTGATATCATCTAGGTTTCCAATAGGGGTTGCAACAATATAAAGCGTTCCGTTCATGTTTAGTATTAAAAGACAAATTGGCAATCAAGCAGAAGACATTGCGCTGAACTATCTGATTCAGCAGGGTCTGGTGCTAATTGAACAAAACTATCTTACCAAGGTTGGTGAAATAGATATTATTATGCTTGATAAAGCCGAACAAGTATTGGTTTTTGTTGAAGTTCGTTATCGAAAAAATACTCATTTTGGATCAGCCACTGACTCAGTTGACCAAACTAAGCAATTAAAAATAATGCGTGCTGCTGAGCACTATCTTGGGTGTCAACAAAAGTTTGATGAATATATCTGTCGGTTCGATGTTATTGGACTAGAATCTGATTTAAAATATCCTGAAATAAACTGGATTAAAGACGCCTTCGAGCGCTAATTATTTATGAAAAAATTACTGATTTCTGCTGTATTAATTGCCAACTCATTGTTATTAACAGCGTGTTTGCCTGTTATTCAAGGTGCCTCAACAATGAGCACCATTATCACCACCGCCAATGACAGGCGCAGTGCGGGCGAGGTGCTAGATGATAGAACTATTATGTTTAAAATGTTTGCTTGGCCAAGCCAAGACCCAATGCTAAAAGATGCCCATCTTAACTTTATGGTATATAACAAAAGCGTTCTAATTACCGGCGAGGTACCCAGTAATTCGGTGCTTGAACACACCATTAAGCAAGCCAAAATTCAAGACCCGAAAATCAAACAGGTGTTTAATGAAATTACGGTTGGGCCAAACAGTGGCTTGTTAAGTCGATCAAAAGACACAGTTATTACCACGCAAGTGGAAACACTGTTTCATGACCAAGAAGTTTTCCATCCAACCTTAGTCAGAGTGATGACTGAAGCTCAAACTGTTTATTTAATGGGCGCTGTAACAAAGCGCGAAGCTCAGAGCGCTGTTAAAGTTGCATCAAAAGCAAAATGGGTTAAGAAAATTGTTAAGCGCTTTGATTACTTGAAAACTCGACCTGCTGCTGAAATTGAGCGTGATCGACAAAGAGAGTTAGCTGCGCTAAAAAAAGCGGAGTTAAGACAACAGCAAGCTGTGCTTGATGCGAAAAAATATAAACTTAAGCAAGAACTTAGAGCGTTAGATGGTAATTCAGAAGGCACATCTTTTTAGCTAATAGTTTTTTCTGAGCACACTTGACAGATTTTTATGCTCGCCTGATGGGTGCGAATGAAAACCGATGCTGGCCTTGAATAGCGCCGTGCTGTTTGAGCGCCGCTAAGTGTACCTTGGTGCCGTAACCCTTATGCTGGGCAAAACCATACTGAGGGTACTTTCGATCTAGAGCTATCATCTGTCGATCGCGTGTAACTTTAGCAATAATTGACGCTGCTGAAATAACCGGCTCAGTCAAATCACCTTTAATGATCGCCTTACAACGCTCTAAATCTGGACAGCGATTACCATCTACTAACACTTGATCGTATTTTATATCTAGATTATCAACTGCACGGCGCATGGCTAGCATGGTGGCTTGAAGAATATTAATCTCATCTATCTCTTGCGGGCTAGATTCACCCACCGCCCATTGACACTGTTGAGTAATTAATGCGTATAAAGTTTCACGTTTTTTCTCACTAAGTTTTTTGGAATCTGTCAATTCGGGCAGGCTAAACTTAGCTGGTAGAATAACAGCACCTGCAACCACAGAGCCTATCAAAGGACCGCGGCCTGCTTCATCAACACCAACAATAATCATTTGGGGTGGCAATGTTTATTGATATCTAAACATATCAAGCCCTTCGATATCTATTTCAGGTGTTTTTTCAGAAATAATTGAGCTAATAATCTTTCCTGACCCTAGCCCCATGGTCCATCCCAGAGTACCATGTCCTGTGTTTAAAAATAAATTATCATAAGGTGTTTTCCCAATAATTGGCGTGCCATCGGGTGTCATTGGTCGCAAACCTGCCCAAAGGTGATCATCTTCTACTTGCTCAGCTGCTTTCGGAAATAAATCTTTAAGGACAAATTGAGTAATGCGATCACCTGATTTTGACAAACTTTTATCATAGCCTGTAAGTTCTGCAATACCTGCGATGCGAATCGTGTCGCCAAGTCGAGTGATGGCTACTTTATATGTTTCATCCATGAGTGTGCCTTGTGGAGCATCTGCATCATCCTTGATCGGCATGGTTATGGAATAACCTTTAACTGGATAAATAGGTAAGTTTATACCAAGCGGGGCAAGGATATCAGTCGACTCACTGCCTAAAGCGATGACATATCTATCTGCTTGATAAAGACCCTTATCTGTCTGAATACCAACAATGCTTTTATTTTCATAATCAATTTTCTGAATGCTGACATTGAAATCAAACTTAACACCTAAATCCTTACATGCCTGAGTCAAGTGATTGGTAAACGAAAAGCAATTAGCACTTTGATCCTCAAGGTAGTGTATTCCGCCGAGCATCTTATCCTTCACATGTATAAGTGCAGGCTCAACCTTAATACAACCTTCCACATTTAATTTCTTATACTTAACATTGTAAGCATCTAGAACTGCCATATCTTTTTTGGATGCCTCAAGCTGTGCCTGAGTTCTAAATACTTGCAACAAACCATGACTTCTTAGCTCGAAATCAAAATCGTATTCTTTGACCATCTCAGCAATAGCCTGCTGGGAATATTTTGATACCCGAACCATTCGAGACTTATTAATCTCATATCGACCAACGGTACAATTCCTTAAAATTTTAAATAGAAACTTTATCGTTAAAAAGCTAAGCTTGGGATTGATAATTAAAGGCGCATATTTCGCTAACAACCATTTCATGGCCTTAAATGGAATTCCAGGGCCAGCCCAAGGGGATGACATTCCGTAAGATAATTGGCCTGCATTGGCATAACTGGTGCTTAGTGCTGACGCAGACTCTTGGTCTACAACTGTCACCTCATGGCCGGCTTTAGCTAGATAATAAGCTGAACTAACGCCAATGATTCCACTACCTGCGACTAAAATTTTCATAAGGTCATTATAGCAATGTAATGTGATTTTTAGAGCACAAAATATGGTGCACTTTTAGAGAGCAAAAAGCAAACTTAATTGACTTAATTAATGCACTATTTCACACATGAAATTGTATTTATTACTCGATAGCTTTAAAGCCAATATCAGTTCTGAAGTAAGCACTTGGCCAGTTAATTTTTTCAAGCAATTGATAGGCATTTGTTTGCGCCTGCTTAGTGTCAGCACCTAAAGCAGTTGCACATAGGACTCGGCCACCGCATGTAACTACGTCATTGCCATCCATTTTGGTACCCGCATGAAACACCTTAGCGTCACTAGTATCTGACGGCAATTCAATGACTTCTCCAGATGCATAAGTATCAGGATAACCATTGGCCGCAAGTACAACGCCCATAGCTGAGCGTGCATCCCATTCAATGTTCGCTTTATTGAGTTTGCCCTGGGTTGCCAGTAAGCATAACTCTGCCAAATTCGATTTAAGGCGCATCATGATTGGCTGGGTTTCTGGATCACCAAAACGGCAGTTATATTCTAATACTTTAGACTTTCCTTGGTCATCAATCATCAAACCGGCATATAAAAAACCACTATAAGGACTACCTTCAAGCGCCATACCATCAACCGTTGGACGAATAACTTTATCCATAACATCTTGAAAAATTTCATCAGTCACAATAGGTGCTGGAGAGTATGCGCCCATGCCACCTGTATTAGGACCCTTGTCACCATTATCACGGGCCTTATGATCTTGTGAGGTTGCCATTGGCAAGATATTTTTACCATCGACCATAACAATAAAGCTTGCTTCTTCGCCCACTAAAAATTCTTCAATAACCACGCGAGAACCCGCCGCACCAAATCGGTTACCCTCTAGCATATCGTTAATTGCAACCACTGCTTCTACTTCTGTATTGGCGATAATAACACCTTTTCCTGCTGCCAGGCCATCAGCTTTAATTACAATCGGTGTGCCTTTTTCTTGCACATAGGCTATCGCAGGATCAACCTCGGTAAATACGTCGTAATAAGCAGTTGGAATATTGTTTCGATGCAAAAAATCTTTACAAAATGCCTTAGAGCCTTCGAGTTGTGAAGCCGCTTGTGTTGGGCCAAAAATAGCCAATCCTTGGGCTTGAAAACGATCTACTACACCCATTACTAATGGCGCTTCAGGGCCAACAATAGTAATATCAATTTGGTTATCTTGGGAAAATTTAATCAGCCCATCAATATCCTCAGCGTCAATATTAACATTAGTGAGCTTGTCTTCTAGCTCGGTACCGGCATTGCCAGGTGCAACAAAAATTTTTTTAATATTATCAAACTTCGCACATTGCCATGCCAAGGCGTGCTCGCGGCCGCCAGCACCAATTACTAAAACTTTCATATTCTTTCCTATACGTATTCTTCGATAAACTCTCTAAATTTCTTATGTGACATAATCTGTGTACCATCACAGTTAAATGACATAGAGATAGTGGAGTTAAATAAATTGATCACAGCTGAACGCAAATAATAACCATCTAAATTTCTCAGTGCTGGAATGTGCTCAACAATATATCTAAGTTCAGTTTCATCAGTCAATTGTTTCATATCTTTACTGCGCTGATGAAAAGCAGCCTGCCAATCGTCAGACAAATAGCCAAAGGCATGATCATGCTCAAGCATTTGATAATAACGCCTAATTAGAGCCTCTTTTTCGTCCAGGGCGATCATGCCAAAGTGATTAAAGACATAATCAGGCACGAGCAAATCTTCAGCAAGATGAATCTCTACATTGAACGGGTCAAAAACTGAAGAAGTTTTGATTTCACCATTATTCAAGCCGATAACAATTCGATAAATACCTGTAGACAAAAGCAAGAATAAAACCACATCCAAAAGCTCTTCAATATTGTCATCAACGATACTTTGGGTACGCTCACGATTATAAACGCTGTCTTTTAAGCCTTCATCTCCCTTAACACTTCGCATTAAGTTATCGTCAAACCCGTATCCGACCAAGGCGCTTTTTTTATTATCTCCAGTATTCATACGCTAAATTATAGATTAAACAAAAAGACGTTTGGGTGCAATGACACCATCTTGTGACAATTCTCCCACCCCTAAAAACTCATGATCTGGGCCAAACAATTTAACTGTATGCTGATCTCCCAGTTGATCTGACTGAACAGCTCGTCCGAATTTAATGTCAATGGTTTGTTGTGCGTCTAGCGAAGCATCTTGAATATTGGGCAACATATTCTCACTGGGGAAAATATGCGCATCTAGCTGTTGATAGTCTTCAGTAACGAGCGCCTCTAATTCACAAAATTTAATGGTTTGACTAATGTCAAGATGTGCAAATCCTGTGCGTCTCAGCTCAATAACATGAGCGCCACAACCTAGCTTGTCACCAATATCTTGAATTAAACTTCGAATATAAGTGCCTTTAGAGCAACTAACATCTAAAGTCATAACACCTTGTTCATAGCTAATAAAATTAATATCGTGGATTGTCACTGGACGAGCAGGGCGCTCAATCTCAATACCTTGTCGAGCAAGTTTATATAAAGGTTGTCCATCTTTTTTGAGTGCTGAATACATCGGGGGTACTTGCAAAATATCGCCCTTAAAACTCAAGGCTACCGCCATGATTTCATCTTGATTCAGCTGCTTAAATGGTTGTGTTTTAATCACGACACCTTCGCAATCGTAAGTGTCTGTGTTTTCACCTAATTTACCGCGCACAAAATAGCGCTTATCATCATCTAATAAAAATTGAGCTACCTTGGTTGCTTGTCCCAAACAAATCGGGAGGATGCCACTAGCGAGTGGATCTAGACTACCCGTATGGCCGGCTTTTTTAGCAAAAAAAAGTCGTTTAACTTTTTGTAAAGCGGCGTTTGAACTTAGGCCAGTGTCTTTATCTAGCAAGACAATACCATTAATATCTCTACCTTTAGGGTTGCGCCTTGACATGGCTAAACTTACAGTTTAGAAAGTAGATCATCGATTCTTGCACCGTTATTAGGTGCAGGATCAAAAATGAACCTCAAAGCCGGTGTATGACGCAAGTCAACTGTTTTTGATAGACGTGATCGAAAAAATCCAGCGGCCTTATTAAGCAGTGGTTCAACAGCTGCCTTATCCTCTTCGGATGCAGTATAGAAGACCTTTGCAGCGCTCAAATCACGACTGGTTAATACGTCAGTAATGACAACACTAGATAGTCTAGGATCTTTAGTTTCGTTCTTTAATAAGGTCACTAATTCACGACGAACTAGCTCGTTAATGCGCTCAATTCTAAAGGAATCTTTTTGTTCCATAAGTGTTATAAGCTACGTGCAGTTTCAACACGTTCAAAGACTTCAATTTGATCGCCTGGCTGAACATCGTTATAACCTGCAACACCAATACCACACTCAGTACCAGATTTAACTGATTTAACATCATCCTTGAAACGTCTTAATGACTCTAATTCACCTTCGAAGATCACAACACTATCACGTAGAACACGAATCGGTAAGTCTTTTTTAACTGTGCCTTCTTCAACCATACAACCGGCGATATCGCCCAATTTTTGTGATCTGAATACATCCTTCACATTTGCTATACCAATGATGTTTTCACTCAATGCAGGGCTTAACAAGCCGCTCATGATAGCTTTAACATCGTCGATTAAGTTATAAATAATTGAGTAATATTCAATGCGAACACCTTCACTATCTGCTGTTTTACGAGCAACTGCGTCAGCACGAACATTAAAGCCAAGTACTAAAGCTTCTGAAGTTGCTGCTAAGTTAATATCAGTATTATTAATACCACCAACACCACTCGACACCACTTTTACTCTAACTTCATCAGTTGATAATTCTTCTAAAGCCTCAATCAGCGCTTGAGCTGAACCACGGACATCAGATTTAAGTAAAACGTTAACTGTTGAAACATGGCCTTCTTCCATTTTTTGTAAGAAGTTCTCCATTTTGTAAGCTTGTTGTCTTTGTAGTTCCGCTTCACGTTCTTTAGCTTTTCTAAAGTCGGCAACTTCACGAGCCTTGCGCTCACTTTCAACAACCAATACTTCGTCACCAGAGTTTGGAACCCCAGATAATCCTAGTACTTCAACAGGTGTAGATGGGCCAGCTTCTTTAAGCACCTTACCTTGATCATTCACAATTTGCTTAACCTTGCCGTACTCTAAACCAGCAATCATAATATCGCCTTTCTTTAAAGTGCCAGACTGTACTAAGATTGTCGTCACCTTGCCACGGCCTTTCTCTAAACGAGCTTCTAAAACGGTGCCGTTTGCTGGCGCATCAATTACTGCTGAAAATTCTAATACTTCTGCCGTTAACGTAATCGCTTCAAGCAATGCATCAATACCTTCACCAGTATGAGCTGATACTGGAACCATCATCACATCACCACCCCAGTCTTCTGAGATTACATCATGGGTTGACAGAACTTGCTTAATTTTTTCTAAATCTGAGCCTTCTTTGTCAATTTTGTTAATAGCAACAATAATTGGTACTCCTGCTTTTTTAGCATGCTTAATAGATTCAATCGTCTGAGGCATAACACCATCATCCGCAGCCACAACCAAAATAATAATATCAGTTGCGTTAGCGCCGCGTGAACGCATTTTTGAGAATGCCGCATGTCCTGGAGTATCAATAAACGTAATTTTGCCATTATCAGTATCAACTTGATACGAACCAATATGCTGAGTAATTCCGCCAGCTTCTCCGTCAGCTATCTTAGCTTTACGAATGTAGTCCAATAGAGAAGTTTTGCCGTGATCAACATGGCCCATAATAGTAACCACAGGTGGTCTAGCGCTTTGATCGCCAGTTGTCTTTGACTTTTCAATTAATGTGTCTTCAACAGTTTCTTCAACGCTAACAACACCAGTATATCCCATTTCCTCAACTACTAATAGAGCCGTGTCTTGGTCAATCACATCATTTAGTGTGGCCATTACGCCCATACCCATTAACACTTTTAAGACTTCGCCAGCCTTGGTCGTCATTTTCTGGGCAAGATCACTTACTTTGATATTTTCTGGAACAGCAATATCATGCATGACTTTTTCAACAGGCTTTTGGAAGCCATGCTGAGCTTGCTCTTCTTGAATTTTTTGACTTAATCGAGTCCTGTCCTTCTTTTTCAGTTTACGGTTTGGATTGTGTCTAGCTACATGGAGTTGTTTGCGACCTGGTGCTTTGTTATTAGTCGTAGCTCGTTGTCTCTGAGGTTTTTTCTCATCTGTTTGCTTCTCTTCTTTGACAGCTTTAGCAGGCTTTTCTTCCGTTTTTACAGCTTCCTTCTCTTCACTAACCGCCTCTTTTGGAGCCTTTAAGGCCTCGGCTTGCTCTTTTTGTAAACGCGTCATTTCCAAACGTTTTGCATCTTGAGCTAATAATTTCTCATCTGCATCACGTCCCGCATCAAGAGCCGCCTGTGCTGCTTGTGCTGCTTCATTAACAACGGTCTCTGTTTCAACAGCTACTTGCTTAACACGCTTTTTCTTAATTTGAACTTGAACGCCGCCACTTTTCCCACTCGTGGTTTTGCTACTAGGCTTACGTGAAACCGACATGCTAGATTTGCTTGAAGAGCGCTTAGACAAGCTACCCATCAGAACCTTTCTTTCCTCGGCGGAAATATCAGAATCTGCTTTTTTACCCTCAATTCCGGCATTCGTCAGAATTGTGATTACCTCATCGGGTGTCTTTTTCAGTAGTTTGGATAATGTTTCAACTGTATGTGCCATAATGCTTGCCTGTTTTTATAATGATTAAATGAACGTTTCTTACTAATATCCGTTATTAATCAAACCACCCTTCGTTTTCTCTTGCTGTCATGATAACACCTGAGGCCTTTTCTTTGTCCATAACTTGAATCTCAAGCAATTCACCAATAGACAACTCTGCTAGCTCATCTACCGTGGTGATCTCTGCTTCAATTAAAGCCTCTGCCAAATCGGCGTCCACACCCTCAACACTGCTTAATGCTTCAGAAGCATCGGCATCGCCTAGGGCTTGCACTAACTGCGCATCCGCAGCTCTCTCTTGTAATTCTTCAACCATCGTGGCATCAAACTCTTCAATTCCTTCTAGAAGTGCGACATCTGCATCTGCAATATCATCAACACTCGTAAAGCCTTCTTCTAATAGTACGCTGGCTACTTCACTATCAACACCTAGCTTATCTGCCAGTTTAGCACTCGCTTTTTGCGTTTCTTCAGCTTGCTTTTCATTAGCATCTTCGATTGACATAACGTTTAGCTTCCAACCCGTTAGGCGCGCTGCTAATTTAATATTTTGACCACCACGACCGATCGCCAAAGCTAGTTGATCTTCGTCAACTGCGATATCCATTGAGTTACGATCTTCGTCAACAACAATAGAACTTACTTCTGCTGGCGCCATTGCATTAATAGCAAACTGTGCTGGATCTTCATCCCATAGGATGATATCAACACGCTCTCCATTAAGCTCATTTGAAACCGCCTGAACTCGTGCGCCACGCATACCAATACAAGACCCGATTGGATCTAAGCGCTTATCTTTCGCTTTAACTGCAAGCTTTGAGCGTAATCCAGGATCTCTAGCGCAACCCATAATCTCAATAACACCTTCAGATATTTCTGGTACTTCCATTTCAAATAACTGAATCATCATTTCTGGAACAGTACGAGATAAGAAAATTTGCGCACCACGAACCGATGATTTGACTTCTTTAATATAAGCTCTCAATCGATCATTTTTACGGACTGACTCATTAGGAATTAAGTCAAACTTAGAAATCATGCCATCAACGCCACCCATGTCAACATAAACATTGCCACGATCAACACGCTTCACAGTAACCATGATGACCTCACCAACACGCTGAGTGTAATCATGAACAATAACTTCTCTTTCCGCTTCGCGAACTTTTTGAATAATAACTTGCTTAACAATTTGTGCTGCAATACGACCAAACTCTTCAGTTTCAATTGGTTCACGCACAAAATCATCAACAGCAACGCCATTAGAATCTTTTTCATAAATATGCAACTCTGAATCAAATGGCGTACCATCATCATCCACAAAGTTTTCTTTATCGTCGATTACCATCCATTGTCTGAATGTGTGAAATTCACCAGTTTTACGGTCAATTTCTACATGAGCATCAATCTCTTTACGTTTTTTTGTAGCGACTGCTAGCGCTTCTTCTAATGATTCAAACACATCCTCTTTTGAGATGTTTTTTTCATTAGAGATTGCCTCAACTATCAAAAATAATTCTTTACCGTCCATGTATTTCTCCTAAAAATCAGCGATCAAATTCGCTTTTTCAATCATATCAATATCCAATGTAATTGGACCTAATTCTGTTACTAACTCAATGGTATGGTTCACTTCACTAACACTACCAATTGCCCCTTTAAATTTACGCTGACCATTAATTGGCCTAACTAAACGTAGGCTAACATCATTGCCCAAAAAACGCTGGTAGTGACCAATATGAAACAAGGGTCTTTCAATGCCAGGTGATGATACCTCTAAATTATATTGGCTCGCAATTGGGTCTTCCACATCGAAAATCGCGCTTAATTGGTGTGATACTTTTTCACAATCATCAATACCAATACCATTATCTGTATCAATAAAAACTCGCAAAATAGTGTGCTTGCCACCAGCAGCATATTCTACACCCACTAATTCATAGCCCATATCTTCAAGTACAGGGTTAATCAAATCAGTAATTTTTTCTGTTATTTTTGCCATTTATTTTGCTTCTATTAACCTTTGTCTGCTTAGCAAAAATCTATCTGAGCAACTAAGGTGCTCGCTTATTTACTTAGCGCCGCTTACAGCCTAATTCTTGCTAATCGTTTTTTTCTACATAACAAAAACCCCCTAAAAAGGGGGGTCTTTGCTTGCTCTAATGATCATAAAAAGACCAAAAAAGACTTAATTTGGTAGCGGGGACAGGATTTGAACCTATGACCTTCGGGTTATGAGCCCGACGAGCTACCGAACTGCTCCACCCCGCACTAAAGTGGCGTGATTATATGCTGTTATTGGACACTTGTCTAGTCTAATTTACGATTTTACCACTATTAAAAATGAGATTGCTTAACGCCACTAACGCCATGCACAGTTATAATATAACCCCTAGAAAGTAAATGTTTAACGTAGAGTCGATTATAGGTAAAGAAAAATACAATATTAGCTAAGCCTAAAGTCAAAACACATAAGGGAAACATCAGTGCAAAAGACTTCCAGTCACGACGATAGATGGCGGGGCAAAAAAATAAACACAGTGATGTCCAAGAGAAGCCCACAGGCGCAATCTTGACTTCTTTAGTTTCTGGGTGTTCTAATGTTAGGGTTGAATATGCCAAGCTATTTATTTCTCCTCAAGTTTTTTATTCTAACATGTTTTATTCTGATTTATCAACAACTTAAGTCAAGCTTTGGCAAATTGGGCATACATAACCTATAATATCAACCATGAAACCAATTAAACTTGCCGTCGTGATGGATGACATCAAAGACATTAAACCTTATAAAGATTCCTCTTTAGCAATGATGATAGAAGCAACGAAACGAAACTGGGAAATCTACACCTTTGACACCCAGAATATGTTTGCAAAAAACGCAAAGATGTTTGCCACTTGTGCCAAAACTCAAGTTTTTGATCATGCTCAACATTGGTTTGATAAAGAAGAGGAAGTCGAGTTGCCACTTGAGAGTTTTGATGTCATCCTTATGCGCAAAGATCCACCTTTTGACATGAGCTATATTTATGCTACTTATTTTCTTGAGCAAGCTGAGAAAAAAGGCGTGTTGGTCGTTAATAAGCCTCAATCTTTAAGAGATGCCAATGAAAAACTTTTTGCACTTAACTTTCCACATTGTATCGCCAAAACATTGGTTAGTAGTAGCCAAAATCAACTAAAAAAATTCATTGAAGAACAAGGGGTCAGTGTCGTTAAACCTTTAGACGGCATGGGTGGAAAAGACATCTTTAAGCTCGAACAAGGTGATGATAATATTACTGAAGTGTTAGATTATCTAACCCATCATGGCAGCTCGCCCATTATGGCTCAAGAATTTTTATCAGAAATATCCCAAGGTGATAAACGCATTTTGCTGATTGATGGCCAGCCCATTGATTATGCGTTAGCACGCATGCCTGCTGAAGGTAGCTTTAAGGGTAATTTAGCTGCGGGTGCAACTGGCGTTGGCCAGCCATTAAGTAAAAGAGATCGCTACTTGTGCGACCAAATTTCACCCACCCTAAAAGACAAAGGACTTATGTTTGTTGGGCTGGATGTGATTGGTGACTATATCACCGAAATTAATGTCACTAGCCCAACTTGTATTCGTGAACTAGATACTCAATTTAATCTTAATATTGCTGGCGTTTTATTTGATGCGATTGAACAAAAACTTAATTAGACAAAAAATATCTAGTCAAAGCAACACCTGAACCTGCCGCTATTAAAGACAGCACCACATTAAATGAGATGTTGATTCCAGCCTGACCATAATGACCTAAGCTAATCATCTCTACCGACTCCCAGGACAAGGTCGACATAGTGGTTAAAGAACCCGTTAAGCCAATTAACAACATGAGCCTATAAACTTCATTTAAGGCTGCTTTTTCTATAACAACCACCACCAAAATACCTGCCAAGAAAGAGCCAATAATATTGGCGCTCAAGGTGCCATAAGGAAAAGCGGACCCCATCGTGGCATTCATAAATTGAGTTAAATAATAACGCAAACTAGCGCCGATAGTGGCACCGATGCCGATGGCTAAAACAGTGGGCAATAATGTCATAATTTTCCTCGTATTTTTCTAAGTTTTTCTGCGATTTTAATCTCTAACCCTCGATCAGTGGGCTGATAGTAGCTCGACTCACCCAGTGCCTCTGGGAAATAAGTTTGACCATGACTAATACCATCTGCCTCGTCGTGAGCGTAGCGATAATCTTGCCCATAACCTAAATCACTCATGAGTCCTGTTGGTGCATTACATAAATGTTTTGGCACAGGCAAGTCATGCGTTTCGTGAGCCTCGGTCATTGCCTGGTTAAAGGCTTTATAAAGCGCATTAGACTTAGGTGCAATGGCGCAATATACAGCGGCTTGAGCAATAGCGCGATTACCCTCTTTATCGCCTAATCGGTCATACACATCCCAAGCATTTAATGAGATTTCAAGCGCTCTTGGGTCGGCATTGCCAATATCTTCTGAAGCAATAGCTAACAGACGTCTGGCGATAGTTTTGGGATCGCAACCACCTACTAGCATTCTTGCCATCCAATATAGTGCGCCATCAGGGCTGGAACCGCGAACAGACTTGTGAAAGGCAGAAAGCTGTTGATAAAAAATGTCTCCGCCTTTATCAAAATTAGAAACCTTGTCTTGTAAAAATTGGCTAATGCTTTGTGCGTCTAGTTGTGCTAATTTTGCCTGGTCGATCTTTTCAACGATATTAATCAAGCGGCGTGCATCACCCGAACTACTGACCACAATTTTTTCTTGCGAATCCTGATCTAGTGTCAAATTCAAATGCACCATACATCGCTGCAATATCTGCATTAAACCAGTCTCATCCAGTGCTTCGAGCACATACACACTGGCACGTGATAACAAAGCGCGATTCAATTCAAAGGATGGATTTTCTGTAGTGGCACCAATTAAAGTAATTAAACCAGATTCAATATGTGGCAAAAAAGCATCTTGTTGTGCTTTATTAAACCGATGTATTTCATCCACAAATAGGATTGTTGACTGGCCTATATTTTGATATTTTTTGGCATTTTCAATCACCGCTCTTAACTCTTTAACTCCGTCTAAAACCGCACTAAGCTGAACAAAATAGCCCTCAACTTGAGCGCACATGATTCGCGCCAAGGTAGTTTTCCCAACGCCCGATGGCCCCCACAAAATCATTGAGTGCAGCTGCTTATTGTTAATGGCTTGCTTAAGTGGGTGGGCGTCGTTTAATAAATGAGTTTGCGCACAAAAATCTTGTAAGTCTTTTGGTCTAAGTGTTTCTGCAAGTGGCTTCATAATCCAATCTTTATAATATTTTTAGACAAACAGGGGTCATCACATTTATTTAAAACTAATATGGTTTTAAGGTTTAGCTCTTGAGCCATTTTAATGGCCTTAGCATATCCCATTGCCATCATTGCTGTTGCATAGGCATCTGCCAACATATTGCTTTTATGAATAACACTCGCTGAAAACAAATCACTACTGACTGGCAGGCCAGTGTGAGGATCTAAGATATGGGCATAGCGATCACCCTGCCAGACAAAAAATTGGCGATAATTACCCGACGTCGCAATAGATTCATCAACCAGTTCAACAGCAACAGATGCTTGTCCTAAAGGTGTTTCAATACCAATCAACCAACTGCCTTGAGTTTTAATCTCGCCGCCAACTTCCACCATAAATCGCTTAACACTCTTGTCTTTTAATATTTTAGCTATCTCATCAACCGCATACCCCTTAGCGATAGCTGATAAGTTAATTTTAATATCTGCACTTTTTTCAAATCTTGATCCATTTAAAGCTAATCGGTCAATAGAGGATTTTGCTAACGCTTGTTTAATCGCCACTTGGTTAGGTTTTTGCTCAACATTAACCGATCCAAACCCCCAAGCATCAATTAGGCTGCCCATTGTGGGGCTGAAAAATCCATTCGTTTGTTCGTGAACTCTCATAGACTCTTTCAACACAAAAGCCATCTCATTAGAGATATTTGACGACTCCCCAACCGGTTGGCGATTTAATGCAGAAAGCTCAGAGTTTTGATCCCAACTAGAGAAAATTTGGTTAATCTGATTCAGACGTTGATCAACCTGCTGTTGATCAATCTCAAAATCTTGAGTTTTTATGGTGTAGGTAGTGCCCATGATACGGCCTTTAACTTCATCGTTTTGAAGAATTGGCTGACAGGCACTTAACCCTAAAAAGACAAAGACGGTGAGTAGCTTAGGCATTATAATTTTGTCATGTTTCGATTGATTATTTGCTTATTATTTTCTAGCTGGGCGTTTGCCAATGATACCCTAGCGCCAAAATTTGTGCCTGAGAGCCAAAGCTTCGAAGATTTCTTGCTAGACGTTCGTCAAAAAGCTGTTTCCAGAGGAGTCTCTACAAAAACACTTGACCAGGTATTTTTGGGATTAAAACCTAATCCAAAAGTCATTAAGTTTGATCAAACTCAAGCTGAGTTTAGCCAAAATTTCTGGCGCTACTTAGGCTCTAGAGTCAGTGAATATCGCCTTAATAAGGGCGCTCAAAAGCTTAAGATATATCAACAAACACTTCAAGAAAACTATCAAAAATATGGCGTTCCGCCTCATATTATTGTTGCTTTTTGGGGGTTGGAAACCAACTATGGCAGCAATACAGGTAGCTTAAATTTAGTTCGATCTCTCGCGACTCTTAGTTATGACAAACGTCGTCGTGATTTTTTTACCGAACAATTGCTGACTTTACTTACTTTGATTGATGAGCATAAGATTCCGCCAAATGCCGAGGGATCTTGGGCCGGCGCAATGGGCAATGTTCAATTTATGCCAACTAATGTCGCAGCCTATGGTGTGGATGCAGATCAAGATGGGGAAATAGGGCTTTGGGATAACACACAAGATATTTTTTCTAGTGCCGCGAATTTCTTACAAAAAATAGGCTGGAAACGAGGACAACGCTGGGGCAGAGAAGTTAGTATTCCAGAAACTTTTGACTATCAATTAGCCATGCTTAGTGTGAAAAAAACTGTCAATGAATGGCGCGCCTTAGGCGTAAAGACGGCTAACGGTAAATCATTGCCTAGCTCCACCATACAAGCCTCATTGATACTTCCTATGGGCTACAAAGGCCCTGCTTTTTTAACTTATCCAAATTTCCGTGCAATTCTGCGTTGGAATCATTCTATTTTATACGCCCTGTCTGTGGGGCATTTATCCGATCGACTAGCAGGCACAAATAAACTTTATGCGGCGGCTATTACAGAGCCCTCTTTAAGCCGCGAAAATATTATGCAGATACAAGCTCAATTAAATCAGTTTGGTTTTGACACAGGCGAACCAGATGGAATATCTGGCCCTAAAACACGCAATGCAACTCGTGAATACCAACGTGCCAACCAACTGCCAATCGATGGCTATGTCGGTTATCAATTATTTCAGCAACTCAAATGAAGATCCAAACGTATCTAGGGTTTGACGTTGGTACAAAGCGAACAGGCGTAGCCATCGCAAATAGTTTGATATCACAAGCCAGTGGCATAGATGTGGTATCACACCACAAAAATGGCGCCACTAATTGGACGGCGTTTGACACTATCATTAACCAACATAAAGTTGATTTGTTTATTGTTGGCGTGCCTTATGACAAGGAAGGAAAGGAGCAAGAAATGACCTTTATCGCTAAATCCTTTGGCAGAAAACTCACTCAACGTTACAATATTGAGACCGTTTTTATCGATGAATATTTATCATCAAATGAAGCCAAAAAACAACTAAAATATAATCACCATCACAAGAATGCAAGTCGCAGTGAGGTGGATAAGCGCTCAGCAGCGCTAATATTACAAACCTGGCTAGGAGATTCATGAATAAAGATTTGATCAGCAACCAAGCCCAGCTAGACGATTCTGGCAAATTAATCC
The DNA here is from genome assembly GCA_028352435.1 of Candidatus Thioglobus sp. Classification (GTDB taxonomy): domain Bacteria; phylum Pseudomonadota; class Gammaproteobacteria; order PS1; family Pseudothioglobaceae; genus Thioglobus_A. The sequence continues at coordinate 75,904 of JAOMMB010000002.1, forward strand.
ATCTTTTAGGTCTTGAAGATCTACCTAAATCTCACCTAATCAGTATTCTTGATAAGGCTGACAATCTCATTGATAGCAAAGGTAATTTAAAAAAATCTAAAGCACTAGATGACATGTCGGTTGCTAACTTATTTTTTGAACCGTCAACACGAACTAGAAATACCTTTGAAATCGCAGCTATGCGTAGCAGTGCCAACGTCATTAACGTTGACTTAGCAAACTCTGCTCTAAAAAAGAACGAAGCTCTTATGGATACCATGCATACACTTAAAGCGATGCAAATCGATATGTTTGTTATTCGACATAAACAATCCGGGCTTCCGCATCATGTTGCTCAACACTTAAAAGGTGTATCGATTCTTAATGCAGGTGATGGTATTAATGCTCATCCGACGCAAGCTTTATTAGACATGCTTAGCATCCGCCAACGTAAGACAAATTTCGAAGAGCTATCTGTTGCCATCGTAGGAGATATTACTCACTCTCGCGTTGCTCATTCAGATATCCAAGCACTTAAGACACTAGGAACAACCGACATTCGACTTATTGCACCTAAAGGATTACAGCATGATTCAAGTCGCTGTGAAGCTATTAAATGCTTTGACAAGATTGATGACGGCCTTAAAGATTGCGACGTTATTATTGTTCTCCGTCTACAAAAAGAACGCATGATTGAAGCCGATATTCCTAATGAGCAAGAATATTTTGATAATTTCGGCCTCACTCCAGAACGCTTAGCATTAGCTAAAAAAGACTGCCTAGTAATGCACCCAGGACCGATTAATCGAGGCGTTGAAATTGACTCTACTGTTGCCGATTGCGCTCAGTCTATCATTTTACAACAAGTTACTAATGGCATCGCTGTGCGTATGGCTGTTATGCAAACACTGGCGCAAAATTCATGAATAATCAACTAGACTACAATTCACTTAAATCAACCCTGCACAAACTTAATACTGATGACACCATTTCTAGTGCCCATGGAATTTTATGTGGTTTTGCTTGCGTTAAGCCCGATTTAAACTTAGATGATTGGCTGAATGAGATTTTGGTTAGTATTGACCTAAGCAATATTACTGAAAAATCAGCTCATGAAGAGTTGGCTCAAATTTTCAATGAAACATTGTCCCAATTAAACGATGAAACGCTTGAATTTCAAATATTAATTGCGGATGAAGACGCTAGACTTAGCGAACAAGCCAATACACTGATTGAATGGTGTCAAGGTTATTTAGTAGGCCTAGGGCTTCAAAAAGTCTCAACAACTGATGAAGATGCACTTGAAATGATTAAAGATTTTTCTGAAATCTCAAAACTTGATGCGGAGCTACTTGACAACGAGCAAAACGCACAAGATCTAAACGAGATTATCGAATTTGTCCGCATGGGAACCCTACTCATTCAAGAAACCTTGCAACCCTCTAAACAAGACTATATCAGTCCAGAAACACTACATTAATTACTTAAATAGGGCGACTGTATTTATCTAAATACTTAAGCTATCAGTAATATAACAATATCATAAAATTATGCTCTAATGATAGTATTGCAAAGCTGTTGCAAGTGTATATCATGGCACTCAGAAAAAGGGGATTAAATCTTGAGGAGGAGGTAGCCGCCTAACTAAACTTGAGGAGAATAAAAAAAACGACTACCTAATAGAAAATCATTAAATATGTCTCGGGGGAGAGAATAATGATCTTCTGAGATTATTATATCATAATATTATAAATATATAATATAGTTTATGATTATTTTTACTAATAAGGCTAAACAATTGATGTTAAAAAAAATAGTTTTACGATTCTCCGCTCAAAAAATTGCCACCACTATTATTCTACTCACCACTTTCATCGGTAGCGCTTCGGCTATCAATCATGAAACTAAAGTTATCAAAGCTGACATTGTCAATATTGAACCAATTTACATGAATTACACTTTGAAAAAAATAACCGAACCTTGTATTAATGGCGTTAAAGGATGTTGGAATGTACGCTACCAAAAGAAAGCTGAAAAAGTGTTAAAAGGTTATCGAGTTAAGCTTAGTTACAATGATAATACTTTTACCGCCAGAATGCTGAACGAGCCAACAGAAAGCCATCTAAATATTCGAGTAAAAAGTGATTTGCTGTCTATGCCTAGCACAGTAGCAATTAACGCAGCAGTCGTCTACTAACGATCTAAACTTGCAAGTTGTGTTGGCAATAACGGCGTAATAACTGGTATAGAGTTCACTACAAAATCATATCCTTGATTACCATAGTTATAAAACGCTGAGTTTAATTCAGATGTTTTCTTATCTTCTGAGGCATCAAACATAGCTAACGGATTAAAAACACCATAGGGCGAGACCACTTCAGCAGAAACGTTTGTGACTAATAATGTTGTCATGGCAATAATGTTTAAAATTGTTTTCATAATATTTGTCTCAGTTAATTAGTATGCCGACGCCTAATCTCTTGAGGAGAGAATATTTCTTGGGGGAAAGCGTCGACATGTGAGTAATTATATCATTAAATCATAATATGTCAAGTATATAATATAATACTTTAATAATATAGATTCAGTCAATATCTTCTATATAGCGGTATTCCGCAACTATTCGACTAACTCTAACATGGTGCCCTATCTTATTCCTTGCCCATAAACAAAAAACTATTGCTATCTAAGGTTGTTCGGGAATATCTCTACATTCAAAATTTAACTTGTATTACTTGATATCAATATTAGCCCATAATGATAGTCATGCTAATGATTTCAATTATGTTATTATTAAAATCGAAGCAATATATTTACTTATTTTAATCTTGAGGAGAGAATAGATATGATGAAATACGATGGACAAGAGATTGGCTCACCAAAATGTGCAATAACCCAAGTTTGTGTCATTATGGCCATGCTAGGTGGCTCGTTTCTAACCTTAATCATTATTGGCCTAGTAATGAATTACATGCCAGGCGTATAGCCTTTTAAAAGCTTATATAAAAAAAGCGCACCCTTTGGTGCGCTTTTTTTATATAGCTAGTAAATGTTTGAAAGCTATTAAGAAATTATCTCTTAGTGGTTGGTCTTACACCCTTAATATCTTTCGCTTTCGCATACTCACAAAAAGCATAACTTTTAGCATTTAACCTGTGACAATTGTAAGTTACACCTCCACTTTTATGGGATTTCATTACTCTATTAAGTGAATACTCCCTATCATCATGAAAAAAGTTAAGTGCTATCACTCCACACTCTTTTACATGTCTTCTTTTTGCATATTTCTTCTGAAGCTCTTTAGATCCAAAATTATACTCAACAGGAACTACTAACAGTGCTTTAGTTCTAAATTTATCTATAAACTTTCCTTCTTCAATTGCTTCAAAACATTCTTTTAAAGGAGCGTCAAACCAGTCCTGACCAGTTGACGCTTGAGAGCTAAATGAAAAAAAGACTAGTAGAAAAGTTACTGATAATTTATTAAACTTTTTAATCATATTAAAAATCATGAGCACTTACCACGCAAAATATTTTCTTTTTTAGTGTTGTGTCTCAACCGACTTTCAAGCATAGCATATAAGTCTATTGATTTAATAGTAGACTTAACCCTCAATTTCTCCCCTTCCAAAGAAAAAACCCTAGTAACATCACTTACAGTAGCATCACTACCAACCGCATTAGACACTAGTTTGTTGCCTTCAGCATATATCTTATTTCTCAGAGTAACAGTGCCATCATCATTCTCTGTAAACTCGAACCAAGTTTTTTGATCGGAGTCTTTAGTATGTTTTCCACCAGCAGTGAGTTTTTCTCCAATCTGAAACTGAGGCCCATACTCCATCCAGGCTCCACCATTTATTCCACAATCAAGACCAATATCCCATTTGTTTGAAGTCATTACATCATAAGTACTATCAGAACCACAGCCTACAAGAAATGCAAACACAGGAATAGTTAATAAGCTTTTAATTTTCATTTTTTTCCCTTATATTAATTTGAAATTTTTATTGCACCAAATTTAGCAGCTGACTTCTCAAATAAAGTTTTCTTTGTGAGTGTGTCTCTGACAATTACACTTAGGGTAAGTGCATCCGATGCATTTTGCGCCTTAATATTAAAAGTTTTCTTCAAGGGAATGATTACTCCACTTGATGTATCTTTAAAATTTGAATTTGCGATTTCATAAGGCTTATACATTTTATAAGTACTGCCATTTGTAATTTCTAGACTTGTGTCAACGCCATATTTACCACCACCAGAGAAACAGGCTACGAGTGAAGTATGAGAGCCACTGAAACCACATTTTATAACAGCCTCATATGGATGCTCTTTTGCAAATTTACGCTTTCTTTCCTTAGCATCTTTTCTTCTATTTTCAGCAGCTAATTTAGCTTTTGTAACTCTTTGTGTTTTATATTCATTAATACCAATGCCATTACTTAATGCATTTTTCTTATCTGACAAATAAATTGAAACGGTCTTAACTGATGGATCATCAGCATAACCACTTTGCTTAATCTCAGCTAGAAGAAGATTAAATTTATCAATACTATCAATTTTTAATTTTCTTAACTCTTTTGCTAATTTAAGACTTCCGCCAATTTCAACTATCAAATTTCTCTCATTAGCCGATTCATAACCTTTACTTACTGCATATTTATCCTCAAGATATTGATTAGAGTATGTTCTTGTAAATACAGTATTAATTTCTTTTCTTGCAAGAGCTTGATTTAATTTGAATACATTCTCTGCATAGTCAATATAGATAGCACAGTCGGTATTTTTGTCAATCAAATTTAGATAAGCATCATTAACATCTTTAAACCCTTTATCAAATTTAATCCCCTTAGGAAAGCCTAGTTTTTTTTCATTAAAAAAATCTAAATAACCCTCATTAAGTACTGACTTATCAAGAAGTCTATAACCGAAAACTCTTTGCGCATCAATGCCACTGTAATTTGCTGTACAAGTTTTCAGATTCTTAATACT
>JAOMMB010000020.1 GCA_028352435.1 Candidatus Thioglobus sp.
TTATTACCCAAATTTTAAAAAAAGGTTTTTATGAATTCTAAAAAAGAGCTATGGGTATTGCTGGCCTCTTTTGTGTTGCCAATCGCTTTCGGCACCGCTTTTTTCTATCTGAGCCCCACTTCTTTTACTCAAAGTACCGTTAATTACGGTGAGTTTGTTAATCCTGTTATTAGTACGACAGAGAAAGACATTGTTATTGATGAGGCATATGATGCAAGCCTTCAAGGTATATGGACATTGGCTTATGTGACGGATCAATGTGAGCAGTCTTGCCTAAAGACACTTGAGGATATGAAAACAATACGTATATTAACTAATGAAAATATGCGTCGAATTCAAAATTTGTTAATAGCTAATGCTAAGGCGGACAACATAGATTCACAGATGTTAATCGCGCGTGGTAGTTCCACTCTAATGAAAAAATTAAACAGTTTTCCTAATAACCATTTATTTTTAATCGACCCGCTTGGTAATATTATGCTTCACTATAATCCTGAGGGATTAGTAATCAAACAGGTAATTAAAGATTTGAAACGCCTCTTTAAACTCTCTCGTATCGGCTAATGATTATAAACTTTATAAATTTAATCTCTAATTTACTAGATCTTTGTAAACTAAAAGTAGTTTCGCTGATTCTTTTAACGGCAGTTGTTGGTATGTTTTTAGCAGTACCTGCACCTTATTTTCCAGACTGGTTACTGGTACTAAATGCATCATTAGGTATTGGGCTGGCTTCGGCTTCAGCAGCCGTATTCAATCACGTGGTCGACGAAAAGATTGATATACAAATGTCGAGAACTGACCAGAGGCCTTTGCCACAGGGAAAGGTTAGTCGCTTCCAGGCGCTGACTTGGGGGGTTTTATTAGGTATTCTTGGTCTAGGAATATTGCAATTATTTGTTAACACCTTAACAATGATCCTGACATTTATATCATTAATTGGCTATGCGGTTATTTATACCTTATATTTAAAAAGAGCTACACCACAAAATATTGTTATCGGCGGTGCCGCCGGTGCAGCGCCACCTGTATTAGGATGGACTGCAATTACAGGTGGTCAAAATATTGAGTTTGCACTCTTGCTATTTTTGATTGTCTTTATTTGGACGCCACCACATTTTTGGGCATTGGCAATTCACAGAGTTAAAGAGTATAAAAAGGTTAACATTCCAATGCTACCAGTGACTCATGGCATAGCCTATACAAAGAGACAAATTTTGCTTTATACCATTTTATTAGTAGTGGTGACGCTCTTGCCTTACCTTACAGGCATGTCAGGACTAATTTACTTGATTTCTGCCTTAGTTTTAGGGGCAATATTTTTATGGTATGCGATTAATATTATTACTCGTCCAAAAGATGTGCAGATTGCCTGGAAAACCTTTACCTATTCAATTAACTACCTAATGCTAATTTTCCTTGCTTTATTAGTGGATCATTATTGGCTTATTACTACTTTATAAGAAAGGACTACTATGAAAGGTTTGGGGCAAGTATTTAAAGCAGTAACTTCAGCCATGATTGGCATTGGCAAAAAAGAAGACTTAATCAAGGACTTTGAGCGGAGCGAAAAACAAGGCCCGTGGCCTTATATTATTGTCGGTTTGATAATGACTATTGTTTTTATTGTGATTGTAATGGTTGTTGTAAAATTCGCCATAGCTACATAGTCGCGTTAATCTAGAGTTTTAATGATCAGATCTAATGCGGGTGCCATTTTTGATGCTTTATGTGGGTTGGTTAAGAGCCCTATCAGTTCAAGATCAGGATTTAACAATAAGTAGCTAGCAGTATGGTCAATTAGGTAGTTGCTTGCTGGTTTCACTACTTCCATAGAATGATCGTGCGACTTTTCTGACGGCATACTCATTTTCATTTTTCCCTCTTTAGGCTCATGCGTAGAATGGTCTTGCGCTGCCCTTTGTTTTGTTTGGGCCACCTCGTGATATATACCCAAAGCTTTTGTTAGCTTCCTTAATTCAGCGTCTTTAGCGCTTAACCCAATAAAGTCTGCGTTAAATCGCTCCACAAAATTTTGCAATTTGCCAATATCCCTAGCCGGATCAACTGAGATAAAAATTACCTGCAGTTTATCAGCCAGATTCATGTTTCTAATAGTTTGATTTAAGACAGCTAAATCTGTCGGACATACATCAGGACAAGAGGTATAGCCAAAATATAAAATCGACCATTTATTGTTAACCACTTCAGATAATTTAAGGGACTTACTGTCATTAAGCAGTTCAAGATTTACATCTAAGGCTTTAGGGTTTGAGTATAGAGAAACAGTAGGAACCACTTGCTTTTTCAGCTCATTAAACTGCTCAGCACCCGGCATTAATAAGAAGTAGACTATCACTATAAAGCCAAGTCCAAGAGTAAGTGTGATAGAGGTATTTCGTGTTTTAGTTTTATTAGGGGTGGTCATGGGGTGGCTTCCTATTGATTAGTTGATTTAAATATTTTATGTATTAAGCTTGTGATGCTTAGCAGTAACAGTAAAGCCACAGCATTATGTAATACTGCTAGCGTCATTGGTAGTGATAAAACAACATTTAATATACCTAGTGATATTTGAGCAACGAGAAGCCCGCCAATGACCAATAGGTAATTTTTTAAGTGGTTGTAGCGCCTCAATGAAAAAATAAGAAAAGCTAATATGCTTGCTGTTACCAAGGCACCAATGCGATGGATCATTTGAATAGCAGCGCGCGCTTCATTTTCTAAAACACCATACTCATAGTCATGCTCCGTGCCAACTGGACCCCAGTAAAAAGCTTTAGAGAAGTCCATGTCTGGCCACCAAGAGTTCAAACAGGTTGGAAATTGATCGCCACAAGACAAAGCTGCATAGTTCGTGCTAGTCCAACCACCCAGAATTATTTGAATACTAAGCACGAGCAAAGATAGCAAGAGTAGGTACTTGTGTCGTTTTAGAACATGATGATACGCGCTCGTTCGGTTGTTTTGATTAAGGTACAACCAGTAGAGTAAGGCGCTGGTGGTAAAGCCGCCAATAAGGTGAGTGGTAACTATGCCAGGGTGCACCATTAGTGTGACGGTCCACATGCCAAACATACCCTGTAAAATGACGAACAGCACAGTGAAGCTTGGCAGTGCCATAGACTGAAAACGCTGCGTTTTTCTTCTTACAGCTAATAGCCACAGCATAAGAATTACTAGTCCTAACGTGGAGGCTGCATAACGATGAATCATCTCTTTCCAGCCTTTGTGCACTTCAAGCGGTCTTTCATAGCCTTCAATTTGAGTGCCATCAGCTAGATCAGGAACCAGGATTTGTCCATAGCAACCTGGCCAATCAGGACAACCTAAACCAGCATCACTTAGCCTAGCAAAAGCACCAAGTATCACCACCACTAGTGCAAGAATAATTGAAAATTTTAGAAGTTTCCTATACACAGTAAACTAATTTTTTAAAAAAAAGATAGTTTACTATAAAAGTAAACGTATGTTTATAGTTGAGTCTTATTTTATATCGCCAATCATCTCTTTATACGCATGCCAAGTTGCGTGAGCTAAAACGGGAATAATAATGACAAGACCTATAAAGTAAGGCGTCAGAAGACCAAGTATTACAAAAATACTCACAAATATAATCCAAGGAATCATCACCAGGGTATTTTTAGATGCAGCTCTTAAGCTGGTGGTAATCGCTGTAAACGGATCCACATCCTGGTCATGGACCATTGGAAATGAGAACCAGCTAATCATAAAGGCGATCAAAGCCAGCGCCAAAGTAAAGGCTGAGTAAACAACAACAAATACCATATTAGTGCCATTAAGAAAATCCGCAACTAATCCCTGAATGATAGTTTGATCAGAATTAATAATGCTTAATGTGCCAGCATGGAGAACAGTATAGATTAGTGGAGAAAACACCATCCAACTAACAGCAATTACCATCAAAATTATAGATAAAAAAATTGAAGGACAAGAGCCGTTTGATTTAATAGATGCTTTTAATACGGTACCAAGGGTCGGAGTCTCGCCATTAGATATTTTTTTAGAAACGTCATAAAGGCTAATGGCAGACATGGGGCCTAATATTAAAATAACCATAGCTATCAAAGGTGCAGCGACATCATGCAATATGGCAGAATTTAATAGAAAATTCCATAAATTATAAACAACTAAAGTAAATAGACCGCCATAAAAAATCGCTACTTTTGGGCAGAACATAACATCTTTAAAAGCCTTAGTAACCCAGGCTATTGGGGAGCTTAAGCCAATATAATTAATAGGCGCCTTTACTCCTGAATTTTTTTTCATTCTAGCTGTTTTTGCTAACATCTGCATCCCACCTTCATAAGTTTAATGGGTCAAGATTAAACCAGCTATTCTGGTGCTTGTCAACAGAATAATTTATTAATTATATAATGATTTTCTAATATAAATTAGAGGGTTATGCAAATTTCTTATAAAGATTTAATATTCTACTATAAGAAATACAGTATCATTTGAATAAATTTTTTTCGACCAGTTTGATGTTTTAAGCAAGCGGTCACTTTTAACTGAAGGGGATATATGAAAAAATTAGCAAAGGTTGTAGCATCTGTTATAGCACTAACTTCTACAGCAGTATTTTCAGAATACGGCCTAAATATGACAAAAGGCGTCACGTCAATTAGTCGAGATATTTATGACTTACACATGATGGTTTTTTGGGTTTGTGTTGTCATTGCAGTCATTGTATTTGGTGCAATGTTTTACTCTGTGTTTGCCCATAGAAAATCTAAAGGTGCAGTTGCAGCCCAGTTCCACGAAAGCACTAAAGCTGAAATTCTATGGACACTTATTCCGGTTGTAATTTTGATTGGAATGGCAATCCCTGCTACTACAACGCTGATTGATTTAGAAGACACTTCTAAGGCTGAAATGAGTATTAAAGTTACTGGACACCAGTGGAAGTGGCAATATGATTACCCGGAAGAAGGAATCAGCTTTATGTCTAATCTAGCTAAAAGTTCAAAAAATTCCTTAAGAAAAGACATTAAAGATAAGCCAGAGAATTATTTGTTAGAAGTGGATAAGCACCTCGTAATTCCAGTTGATACATCTGTTCGATTTTTAATCACTTCAAATGATGTTATCCATAATTGGTGGGTTCCAGCATTTGGTGTTAAGCAAGACGCTAACCCTGGTTTTATCAATGATGCGTGGGCTAAAGCCGATGTAATCGGAACTTATCGCGGTCAATGTGCTGAGCTATGTGGTAAGGATCATGGTTTTATGCCAATTGTAGTTGATGTTGTATCAAAAGCAGACTATGCAATATGGGTTGCTAAAGAGCAAGCTGCTGCTGCTGCTGCTGTTGCTAGTGCAACTAAAACATGGACTACATCAGAGTTAATGACCAAAGGTAAGGACGTCTATGAAACTAATTGTGCAGGCTGTCATAAGAAAGATGGCTCAGGAATGCCGCCTATTTTCCCAGCCATGATAGGCTCACCTATTGCTAATGGCCAAGCGTCAGAGCATGTGAACTTAGTACTTCATGGTAAAGGAGGCATGCCAGCATTCAAAATGTTAGGCGATGCAGATTTAGCTTCAGTTATTACTTATGAAAGAAATGGTTTTGGTAATACTGGCAGTGTAGTTCAACCTTCAGACATTAAGTCTGCACGATAATTAAAGGAGAAATATTATGACAACAGCAACAGCTTCTCATGACGATCATCACCATGGCCCTGAAAAAGGCTTAATGAGATGGGTTAAAACAACGAACCATAAAGACATTGGTACGCTTTACTTGTGGTTTGCATTTAGTATGCTACTCATTGGTGGCGCACTGGCAATGGGTATCCGTATGGAGCTTCTACAGCCTGGGCTACAATTAATGGATCCACACTTTTTTAATCAGCTAACTACCATGCATGGACTTATTATGGTTTTTGGAGCCATTATGCCGGCATTCGTTGGCTTGGGTAATTGGTTGATTCCAATGATGGTTGGTGCGCCAGATATGGCACTACCACGAATGAACAACTGGTCATTTTGGATACTACCTTTTGCGGGTGGTATCTTGCTTAGCACTTTCTTCATGGAAGGCGGCGCTCCAGCATTTGGTTGGACGTTCTATGCACCATTATCAACAACCTTTGCACCTGATAGTACTGACTTCTTTATTTTTGCAGTTCACTTATTAGGATTTTCATCAATTATGGGTGCGATTAACATTATCGCAACAGTGCTTAATATGCGTGCACCTGACATGAAGTTAATGGATATGCCATTGTTTGTATGGACATGGTTAATTACTTCGTTCCTGCTAATTGGTGCAATGCCAGTTTTGGCTGGTGCAGTAACTATGATGCTGACAGACCGAAACTTTGGTACGTCATTTTTTGATGCTGCCGGTGGTGGTGACCCAGTAATGTTCCAACATATTTTCTGGTTCTTCGGACACCCTGAAGTTTATATTATGATTTTGCCGGCTTTTGGTGTGGTTTCTCATATTATTCCAACATTTGCACGCAAGCCTTTATTTGGGTATTCATCAATGGTATATGCAACAGCTTCGATTGCCTTCTTGTCGTATATCGTATGGGCACACCATATGTTCCTAACAGGAATGCCAGTTGCAGGTGAGCTATACTTTATGTATGCAACCATGCTAATTGCTGTGCCTACGGGCGTCAAGGTGTTTAACTGGATTTCAACAATGTGGCGAGGTTCAATGACGTTTGAAACCCCAATGTTATGGGCAATATCGTTTGTTTTCTTGTTTACAATTGGTGGTTTTTCTGGACTAATGTTAGGAATAGCGCCAGCAGATATTCAATATCATGATACGTATTTTGTAGTTGCACACTTTCATTATGTACTAGTTACCGGCGCACTATGGTCGATTATTGCTGCAACGTTCTACTGGTTACCTAAATGGACTGGAAGGATGTATAACGAAGGTTTGGCAAAAGTACATTTTTGGTGGGCAGTTATCTCCGTTAACGTATTATTTTTCCCTCAGCACTTCTTAGGACTAGCTGGAATGCCTAGAAGGATTCCAGACTATTCATTGCAGTTTGCAGACTTTAATATGATCTCATCGATTGGTGGCTTTGCATTTGGTGCTTCATTTATTCTGTTCACGTATATTATTGTTGATTGTATTCGTAATGGCAAGCCAACAACTTCAAGACCTTGGGAAGGTGCTAAAGGTTTAGAGTGGACACTTGCTCCAAAAGCGGATTACCATAGTTTTAATAAGCCACCTTCAAGAAAGCTGATTGAAGCAGAATCTCAGCATTCATAATGGATGAACAAAAAAAAGGCGTTATGGTTACAGTAATGATTTTTGCAGCAATTGCGATAGGAATTTTTGCTGCAACAATTGTGTTTTATGGCTGAAAACTTGAAAACAAAAAGCAATATTAAAACATGGTTTTGGGTTAAGCTGATATCAGCTCCAATATTCATGTTTATATTTGCAGTTGTAATTATGCCACCAATTTATGACGTTTTTTGCGAAATAACAGGGTTTAATGGTACGTCTGGTCGAGTAGATACTGAGCAGGAATATGCGGTTAAAGAGGATAGAAAGGTAGATGTCAGTTTTTTTGCAATGACAATGGGAGGCTTCCCTGTTCAGTTCAATCCAAAAATTAAATCAATGGAGGTTGTGCCTGGTAAGTTTTACACAACCAGTTATATTGCAAAAAATAACACTGATCAAGTTGTTATTGGTCAAGCAGTGCCAAGTGTTGCTCCAACGGATGCAGCTCTGCACTTTAAAAAACTAGAGTGTTTTTGTTTTAATAGGCAGGTCTTTCAGCCAAATGAAGAGCTAGAAATGACGTTAAGATTTGTTGTGGAACCAGAGTTGGATGAGCGAATTCAAGATATAAGTTTGTCATACAATTTTTTTAAACTTGATAAATAAAAGTGAGGGAGAGTAAATGAACGAAGAAGAATATTATGTTCCAGAAGGAACCTACTGGCCAATTATTGGCTCAATCGGCGTATCAACATTATTTGTTGGTTTTGCTAATCAAATGCATGGTGTAGAATGGGGAGCCTCAGTAATGGCGCTTGGTTTTGCGATTACAGTATTCATGATGTTTGGTTGGTTTGGTCAAGTGGTTAATGAAAGCACAAGCGGGATTTATAATAAGCAAGTTGATCGCTCTTTTCGTTGGGGTATGAGCTGGTTTATTTTCTCTGAAGTGATGTTTTTTGCAGCATTCTTTGGTGCATTATTCTATGCAAGAGAGCTTTCAGTTCCGTGGCTAGGCGGCGCAGATAATAATATCTTTACTCCAGATTTATGGAATTCATTTAGTGCATCATGGCATCAAATGGCATTCATGGCACCAGGCTCTGTAACTGATACTGCTCTTCAGTCAGGCACTGTATTGAGCTTCCCTGCTGTTCCTGCTAGTGGCATTGAAACTGCAACGCCTGCAATGGTTGTTAATCCATGGGGCTTACCAGCACTTAATACTGCTTTACTACTAGCTTCAGGCGTTACGCTAACTTATGCCCACCACGCGCTACGTGCTGGTAATCGCAACCAGATTGTTGGTTGGTTAGTAGCTACCATCGCTTTGGGCGCTGCTTTTCTAGGCTTCCAAATTATGGAATATGGCCATGCTTACCAAGATGGCCTGAAATTAACCTCTGGAATCTACGGCTCTACTTTTTATATGCTGACAGGCTTCCACGGTTTCCATGTAACTGTTGGTGTGATTATGTTGACTGTTATTTTATATCGTGTTCAGAAGGGGCATTTCAATGCAGATAACCATTTTGGATTTGAGGGTGTCGCTTGGTATTGGCACTTTGTAGACGTAGTTTGGTTAGGTCTATTTATTTTTGTTTACTGGCTATAATAGTTAGTTAGAACAATAAAAAGGCCCCTTTATTGGGGCCTTTTTATTACAAGAAAATATCGGGAGTTGTTTATGACAGAATTTGTTATTGTTTTAATTGTTATTGCCATATTAGTGGCGCTAGGTTTTGGCTTAATTGGAATGGTCAGGGGCGGTAAAAAGGGCTCTGATAAGATGTTTAAGTCATTAGTTACAAGAGTGTCTTTATCTGTTTTATTATTTATACTAGTATTATTTTCTGGTTATATGGGATGGATTGAACCTAATATGATAATGGTCGATGCACCTATTGCACAAAAATGATTAAACGTAGTTTTATGTTGCCAGGAGTTTTGATTACTTTAACGTTCGCAGGATTGGTATCGTTAGGTTTATGGCAACTAGATCGTGCTGATGAAAAACGAGCTATAGAGGATGCCATAGTTTTAGCCCAATCAAGCCCTGCTAAACTTTTAAAACTTGAGAATATAAATTCTAAAGAGCATTATAAAGTGCTGCTTAATGGTTATTTTGATTCGGATAAACAGTTTATCTATGATAATCAGATAGTTAACAGTAACGCGGGCTATTATGTTTTAACGCCATTTGTTTTAAATAAAGATTCTGCGATTTTGGTTAATCGAGGTTTTGTACCTTGGTATGGAAAACGTGACGAACTTATTGATATCGTCATAGATAGTCAGCCAAGAACAATTGAGGTTGGATTAATTAAACCTCAAAAGCGTATTCAATTAACAACACAAGATATTAATACGAGTTTTCCAATTTTAATTCAGTCTCTTGATTTAGATCAATTTTCTTTGTTATCTGGCTATCAGTTCGTTCCTATGCTGGCGCAACTGGACGTCAATGCTAGTAACGGTTTTTTCAGACAGTGGAAGCCGTTTTACGGCAGCATTGACAAACATTTAGGTTACGCTTTACAGTGGTTTTTAATGGCGTTTGTTTTGCTATTTATCTCTTTGAGGCTTCTTAGAAAAGAATAACTAAGTTACATTGGCCGCTTTTAATTCTAGTACTTAAAAAATTCTAGAAATTGATTTATATCAAGAAGTTCAGTGAAATTTGTCGGTATCATTAAATCCAATGTAAAATAACATATCGACTTAATTGACCCATTAAGATTAAAGTTGTTAATTAAATAATAAAATAAAGAGGAATGTTCATGAATTTATCAGAAAAGTATGACTTAAGTGTTGTCAAATGGTTTACGATCATGTCTTCTGTTTATTTGGTAATAGGCACGTTAATCGGTGTGTACATTGCTGCTGAGCTGGCATTTCCTTACCTTAATGATTTAGGCACTGATCTTCCATATTTTCAATTTGGTCGTTTAAGGCCGCTACATACAAATGCAGTAATCTTTGCTTTTGGCGGTTCAGCATTGATGGCAGCAGCCTTTTATATTGTTCAAAGAACTAATCAGGTTCGTCTTTGGTCCAACAAAATGGCCTGGTTTACATTTTGGTCGTGGAATACTGTTATCGCACTTGCCGTTATTACACTGCCTCTAGGATTAACTCAGTCAAAAGAATACGCGGAGCTTGAGTGGCCTATCGACATTTTGATTACGCTATCCTGGGCGTCATATTTGTACAATTTCGTTATGACTATTCATATTCGTGACCGTAACAAAGTGCCACATGTTTATGTAGCAAACTGGTTCTTTTTGGGCATGATGGTGATGGTCACTTACTTACATGTGGTGAACAATCTGTCAATTCCGGTAGATTGGTTTAAGTCTTACTCAATTTTCTCCGGTGTACAAGATGCTATGATTCAATGGTGGTGGGGCCATAATGCAGTTGGATTTTTCCTAACTGCAGGTTTCTTAGGCATGATGTATTACTTTGTACCTAAACAGGCAGAGAGGCCAATTTACTCTTACCGTTTATCAATTATTCATTTTTGGGCTTTGATGTTTGGTTATGTATGGTTGGGCGCTCATCACGAATAATATCTTCTAGTGAAGAATCTGCAATGGCTTGTTCGGTTGCTGCAAATTTCTTTTCACGATAAGCTTCAAGCTCTGCAACACTCTCATCCATTTCTGTAATTTGAGTCCATCCTGCTGTACCCTTATAATGCTCACCGAACCAAGGAATACTTGGGTAGTAGAATGAATAAATAACAACCGCTACAAGCCCAATAAACATAGCTTGCATGTACCATCGTGGCGGACGATTATTTAACTCTCTTAAGTCTTGTTCGTCGTCCCAAAAGTGTCCTGTATTATTTTCACCTGGATAGGGGTTTTCATGTTTACTCATTACCTGTTCCTCTTAACGTTCATCATCATCATTAACGAAATTTCGTAAGTCTTCAAATTTTTGCTTATTTTTTGGCCTGAAAGAATAAAAATAAGCAGCGGCCAATAAAACAAATACTACAACAGCTGTAACAGCGCCAATTTTATCAATTAAAGTCATTATTCGCGGTAAGTAACGCCGTCCTCAAACTTAATCATTGTGCCTAATGACTGCAAATATGCAACCATAGCATCCATTTCAGTCTTGCCTTTCACAGCTTGTGCAGCGCTGGCAATATCTGACTCCGTATATGGGACGCCAACTTTAGACAGGCCTTTCATATGTGTAGCAATCTCATCACCATCAACCATTGCATTATCTAAGAATTTATATTTAGGCATTACTGACTCTGGCACTAAAGCCTGAGGATGGCGCAAATGAAGAATATGCCATTCGTCGGAGTACTTACCGCCTAAACGAGCTAGATCAGGGCCTGTTCTTTTAGAGCCCCATTGGAATGGATGATCATATTTAGACTCTACCGCTAATGAAAAATGACCATAGCGTTCTTTCTCATCTCTGAATGGACGAATCATTTGTGAGTGGCATAAATAACACCCTTCACGTTGATAGATGTCGCGACCAGCTACCTCTAATGGCGTATTCGGACGCACACCATCACCTGGCTTCCAATCATCTAAAGTTTGGCCTTCGGCTCTTTGCCATAAAAGACTTTGAGTAGTGCCATCAGCTAATATAACCTCATCCTTGACCGTTTCCGGATTAGTGAATAAAGGTACAATTTGTACGATACCTGCTAATGAAACTGCTAGAGCCATAAACAAGTACATAGCAAAGATGTTCTTTTCAAACTTTGCT
>JAOMMB010000021.1 GCA_028352435.1 Candidatus Thioglobus sp.
GTATGCGAACGCATATCAATCAGACTAACTTTTGGCATTACTACGCCGCCAGCTCGATTGGCCAAAGTTAGGCGCGTGAGCTTATTATCCATAGTATTTTTTAAAGTTTCCAAGCTCGGTGTGGCTGTACCCAATATCAGCGGAATGCCAGCTTGCTTGGCACGAATAAAGCTCAGATCTCGCGCTGAATAACGAAAGCTTGATTGTTGCTTAAATGAGCCGTCATGCTCTTCGTCAATAATAATCATCCCAAGATTTGGCATTGGTGCAAAGATGGCACTACGTGTACCTAAAACCACACCAGCTTCTCCGCTTTTGGCCATAAGGTAAGCGTCAAGTTTCTGGGTTTCATTCAGTTGCGAATGAATGGCCACTACATGGGTTTTTAGGCGCTGTTCAAAACGCGCTATCATTTGAGGCGTTAGGCCGATTTCTGGAACTAATACTAAAACTTGTTGGTCTTTATTAAGCGCCTCTTGGGTGATGCGCAGATAAACTTCAGTTTTTCCACTGCCGGTGACGCCATGAAGCAGAAAGCCGTGATACTTATGTTGTTCGGCCAAAATGGCTTCAATAGCTAGCGCTTGCTCCTGGGTAATTTCAAAGTCAGGCTGATTGGTTTTAACCGATAAGCCAATAACTTTTTTGATCTTTGCCTCTTTGCCAATACGCAAATTCTTAGGCATGGCTGCCAATAAAACTTCACCAACAGGATGATGGTAATATTTAGCTGCCCAAAAAAGAAAATCCAGAATAGGTTTATCAAGGATCGGCTCTTCATCCAGAACTTCCACAATGGATTTCAACTTGTTAAAATCACTTTTATCTTTATTGGCAAGCGCAATTCCAATGACTTTTTTAGCACCAAAGGGCACTTTAACACGAGCACCAACAGCCACTTCATGATCACTTTGGTAATCAAAAGTTTTGTTTAATGGAACGGCAATAGCAACTTCAATGATTGGCATGAATGCTGGAATATTAACCACGTAAAATAAATCATTTTATCAATTAAATCTTGGGCATGATTGTTATTCAAAATAGTATTAACGTTAATAGTATTAATGAAGCAGAGTTTTCCAATACTCTGCAAAGCGTGCTAGATGAGCTTAATGTAAGCGATAGTGAGCTACTCGTGCGCTTTGTTGATAAGCCAGAGATTCAGCATCTAAATAAAACCTATCGTCATCAAGATAAAACCACCAATGTATTGTCCTTCCCTAGCGATCTACCGATTGAAATTGAGGAGGCGATTTTGGGGGATGTGGTTATATGTGTTGAAGTTGTGACTCAAGAGGCGAAAATGCAGCAAAAAACATTTAATAACCATTTAATTCATATGGCCATTCATGGCACATTACACTTACTAGGATATGACCACGTAGAAGAGTCTGAGGCGCAAAAAATGGAAAGCCTTGAGGTAAAAATCCTGAAAAAACTACAGATTGAAAATCCTTATTTATGACATGCGCTCCTTTAGAGCTCTGAGCCTGTTAACATAGATTACCAATTGTACTAAAAACAATTGGTGAGCAAGTAGTTTAATATCTCCCTTTGTTTTTTAACATTTTTTAATAATTGGGAGTTATATCGTGAATAGTAAATTTATCAAACAAGCAGCTCTTGCTGCTGTAATTATTGCATCATTGGTTTATTACACCACATCTGAGAAAGATGAAGCAGTCGTTATCCAAATCGCCGAAATGGACTGGGCATCAGCCGAATTAATGGCAAATGTTGATAAGATCATTCTTGAAGAAGGCTACGGTTTGAAAGTTGAATTAGTACCAGGTGCAACAGAAACAACGTTCGCATCAATGAATTCTAAAGGCCAGCCAGACGCGGCACCTGAATTATGGATTAACTCAGTTCGCGAGCCACTTTATAAAGCAATGAAAGAAGGTACGCTTCATTCAGAAAACAGCAGTCCAATTACAGACTTAGGCGAAGGCTGGTGGATCCCACCATATACTGCTAAAGCACACCCTGAATTAAAAACAGTGCTTGACGTTATTAAGCGCCCAGACTTATTTCCAGACAAAGAGGATCCTTCAAAAGGCGCATTTGTAACATGTCCTGCCGGTTGGGGTTGCCAATTAGCTAATGCTAATTTATTCAAAGCATTTGATATGGAAGCTAAAGGTTGGAAAATTGTTAATCCAGGCTCTGCTGCAGGTTTAGACGGCTCAATGTCAAAAGCAAATGATCGCGGTCAAAACTGGTTTGGTTACTACTGGTCACCAACAGCACTTATTGGTAAATACAACATGGTTAAGCTTGATTTTGGTGCGCCATTTGCAGGTACTGAGCATTGGACTTCTTGTATAGCAAAAGAAGAATGTGACAATCCAAAGCAAACTACTTGGGCTAAGTCAGAAGTTCATACAGTAGTGACTGATAATCTAAAGAAGAATGGCGGCTCTGAAGTATCTAATTACTTTAAAAACCGTACTTATTCAGGTGCTGTAATGAATGAAATGTTGGTCTACATGGGTGACAATCAAGCCAGTGGTGCAGATGCAGCAATTGAGTTTCTATCGACCAAGCCAGAAGCCTGGAAGTCATGGGTAGATACAGCGACTGCAGATAAAATTAAAGCAGCGATTAAATAGCACGTCTATTTCAATAATAACAAATGCCTGATTTTTCAGGCATTTTTTTTTAACAATAATATAGGGTTTATGATTGATATTTTAGGTGAGTTTCCAGCAATGAAAATTGGGGAACTTCGCGAGTTTAAAAAAAGTATAGATGGTAGTTTTTCAGAATTTACAGGCGAGTATGGAGAGGCGATAGAAGGCTTCTTCGATCCGCTTTTATGGTTTTTAGTTTGGTTTGAAAAGTTACTATTAGCTACACCATGGCCAATCATTCTACTTATTGTTGGCTCACTTGCTTGGGCTGGAAGTCGCAGTATTAAAATTGCATCAGGGGCAATATTAGCATTCATTGCCATTGGTTATTTTGGCATGTGGGAAGATACTATGTCCACGCTAGCCATTGTCTCAGTTGCTACTTTGATTTGTATTTTTATTGGAATTCCGATGGGTATTTTAATGGCCAGATCAAAGTATGCACAAACACTAGTAACGCCGCTACTTGATATCATGCAAACCATTCCTGCTTTTGTTTATTTGATTCCAGTTGTTATGCTATTGGGTATTGGTAAAGTGCCAGGTTTAATTGCCGTCTGTATTTATGCATTGCCACCAGTTGTGCGTTTGACTAACTTAGGTATTCGACTAGTAAGTAAAGAGGCGTTAGAAGCCGCAGATGCTTTTGGTGCTAGCTATAGTCAGCGATTATTCGGTGTGCAAATACCTTTGGCTTTACCAAACATTTTTGCAGGTATTAATCAAACGATTATGATGGCATTATCAATGGTTGTTATCGCTTCAATGATTGGTGTTGCAGGATTAGGTGTACCAGTCTTGCGCTCAATTTCTAATCAATATTTAGCACTAGGGTTGTTAAACGGTTTGGCTATTGTGGCACTTGCTATTATTTTTGACAGAGTCACCCAGGAATATGGAAAACGATTGCAAAAGCACCGTCATGGAGATCATTCATGAGTGATATTGCTATTAGTATCAAGGGTCTATACAAAATATTTGGTAAACGACCAAAGAAGATGGTTGAGTATGTAAAAGACGGCATGTCAAAAGCTGATTTACTAGATAAACATAACCATGTTTTAGGATTAAAAGATATCAACATTGATATTCCTGCCCATAAAATATCGGTGATTATGGGCTTATCAGGCTCTGGAAAATCAACTTTAATTCGCCATATTAATCGTCTGATCGAACCAACAAGCGGCAATATAGATGTTTATGGTAAAGATGTTTTATCCATGTCTAAAGTCGAACTACGTGAGTTTAGACGCCATCAAACTTCCATGGTCTTTCAAAAGTTTGGTCTTCATGTGCATAAAACAGTTGCTGAGAATGTAGCCTATGGATTAGTGATTCAGGGCATTTCTTTGGATCAAGCTAAAAAAGATTCGCATAAATGGTTAGAGCGTGTTGGACTGGATGGATTCGAAGACTATTATCCAGCTCAGCTTTCGGGCGGCATGCAACAACGTGTCGGCTTAGCTCGAGCACTAGCGACTGACGCAGATATCTTATTAATGGATGAAGCTTTTTCAGCTCTTGATCCGTTAATCAGAGCAGACATGCAAGATATCTTACTTGACCTTCAGCAAGATCTTCATAAGACCATTGTCTTTATAACCCATGACTTGGATGAAGCGCTACGTATTGGAGACTCTATTGCTATATTGCGTGATGGTGAGGTGATTCAACAAGGAAACCCTCAAGATATTATTCTTAAGCCTGACGATGATTATATTGTTGATTTTATCCAAGAAATTAATCGTGGTCGCGTTATTAACATTAAGTCAATAATGAATAAAGGCAAAACAGTAGAAGGCCCAAGCTTTCATCAGAGTAGTGTATTGGAAAACGTATTAACAGCTGTTGTCGATAGTGACAATCATGCAGCGAATGTTGTTGACGATAATAACGAAATTATTGGTAGCATCCATTTACAAGAAATTGCGACTGCTATTGCCAAACCAGCAGTTAAAAGTAACATTAATATTAATTATAAATAATCGTTTTTCAAAAATTTGACAAATAATGATTATTCAGCATTTTGCATGTGTCCAAGACGTTCCATCGCTCGTAATTCATCGTCAATATAATACATTTTGAGTGAATTTCGCTCCCAGGGCGGTATTCCCGCCTCTTGAAGGACCTTTTTAAGTGATTGTGAGTGCTTTTTACCCGCTAATTTAATACGTTGACCTTCCGCTCGATAGCGAATTGAAAAATTTGGCAAATTTTGCAATTCATCATGAATTGGGCATTTTTCTAATGTTTTGTCGTTCGAATTATTAATAAAGTACAAGGATTGCTGATAACGCCTTACTTCAAATTCATCCCATCTAACTAAAGGCGTTGCATCAACTTTGGCAGACAAAAGTTCAATAATCTGATCCATAATTTTGTCACTGGGCGCTAGAAATTGCATTTGATTTAAATGATGACGTAGAATATTTTTAATTCGATGAGTTTCAAGCGTCATCAGTGCCTCAATTTGCACAAGGTTATTATCAGTTATAAGACTATTAGCCTGAATATCTAGCTGTGCTAATTCACGAGTTAGCCTTAGTGCTTCTGATTGATGTTTTGCACTTCTAGATAAGGTTTTTACTAAATTTTTGTAAATTTTTGATAGATTTGGAATAATCTCTAAGCGCAGAAAATTGCGTCTAAAATTTGTATCTTTGTTGCTATCGTCTTCAATCCAGTTAAGTTTGTGTTCAGTGGCATAATCAATTACCTGTTGTTTTTCAATCCCCAACATGGGGCGATAGTGGATGCCCGATCCTAGTGATTTTTGTTGCGGCATTGAAGCTAAACCTGCAACGCCAGAACCTCGAAACAATTGCAAGAGTAAGGTTTCAGCTTGATCATTTTGATGGTGGGCAGTGCACAAAACCTCATCTATATTTAAATCACAAGATAATGATAAATAGCGTTTTTTACGTGCATTTTCTTCAATATTAGACGATTTTTCTAGATTTAGATCAATATTTTTATAAGGTATGTTTAGGTTTTTGCACAGTTTTTGGCAAAAAACATTCCAATCATCACAATGCTTAGATAGATGATGATTGCAGTGAACAACTCTTAAATGATTAGGAAAGTGAGTGTGTAAATAATGCAACAAGACGATCGAATCCATGCCGCCACTTAGGCCTAGGACAATTTCTTTGCCCTCGAGAAATGTATCTTTAGTCTTTAAATTGTCCAAACCCAAGTAGTTTTTCTTGTCTTGCTGATAATAAATCTTGTGTTGAGATTTTTTTGATGGTGTTAAGTTCTTTGATTAATGCAGCTTTTAATAACGATTGAGCTTTAGATGGATCACGATGAATGCCGCCTAGAGGCTCATCAATAATAATATCAATCAAGCCAAATTTTTTAAGATGTGTTGAAGTAAGCTTTAAAGATTCAGCAGCAATATTGGACTTACTGGCGTCTTTATACAAAATAGACGCACAACCTTCTGGAGAGATAACGGCATAGATCGAGTATTGAAACATCATCATTGTGTCTGCTACACCAATGGCTAAAGCGCCACCAGAACCACCTTCACCAATGACTACAGAAATGATAGGAGTAGCTAAGGTTGACATCTCGAACAAGTTTTTAGCAATTGCTTCACTTTGTCCACGCTCTTCGGCGCCGATCCCAGGATAAGCACCTGGAGTGTCAATGAATGTAATAACTGGTAGGTTGAATTTCTCAGCCATTTTCATTAGGCGTAGAGCTTTTCGATAGCCTTCAGGGCGAGGCATACCAAAATTATATTTTAGTTTTTCTTGGGTTGATCGACCTTTTTGTTGGCCAATAAACATAACAGGTTGGCCATCTAATTTGGCAATACCGCCCACAATTGCATGGTCGTCGCCATAAGCGCGATCGCCATGCAGTTCAGTAAACTCTTCAAACACTATATTAATATAATCAAGCGTATACAGGCGTTTAGGGTGACGTGCTAGTTGAGAAATTTGCCAATCTGACAAAGAAGAAAATATCTTTTTAGTTAGTACGGTACTTTTGGATTTTAAAGCGTCAGTTTCTTGTGTAATATCAGCTTTATTTTTAATATTACAAAGTGCTTCTATTTTGTCTTCCAATTCAGCAATTGGCTGTTCAAAATCAAGATAATCTAAATTCATAAGGCGTTAAAATAAATATTTAAATAATGAAAGAATTATAGCAGATGGAACTATTAACACTACTGTCTTTAGCTGTCGCTACGTTTGTTTATGCCATCTCCCCAGGGCCAGGCATATTTGCAGTCTTAGCAACATCAACGCGCTATGGACCCATTGCAGCATTATGGCTTTCTATAGGGCATGTTATTGGCGATATTTTATATGTTTCAATCGCTATGTTTGCACTGACAATCTTAGCTCAAACGATTGAACAAAGTATGGCTTATGTCAAGATTTTTGGCGCAGCATATTTACTTTATATTGGTTTTCAGCAATACCGATCAATGGGAGTTAGTTTTAAAGACGATAGCGCTAAAAAGTCAGTTATTCATTTACTTTTTTCTGGATTCTTGGTAGGTGGAACCAATCCAAAGACCATTGTTTATTATTTGTCTTTTTTGCCAATTTTTATTGATCTAAATAATCTTACACTTACCACTGAGTTGCAAGTCATAGTAATCGTTGGGCTAATGGTTTTACTCGCACTTAGTATGGCAAATATTCTCGGGCTAAAGTTGAGAAAATCTATTGAAGATCCTGGCGTGGTTCAAAAGGTAAATAAAATAACAGGTATTACGATGATGTTAGTCGGTGTTTTTGTGGCATTATATTAAAAGCCATGACTTTACTAGATTTCACCTCATTATTTTTAATTGCCTTTGTGTTTGTAATAACGCCAGGGCCCGGCACATTAGCGGTGTTTGCAAAGAGTATGTCTCAAGGGTTTATGCCAGCATTTTATTTGTCATTAGGAATGGTTCTAGGTGATTTGATGTATCTTTCAGTGGTACTTTTCTCACTAGATTTATTTGCCGAAGTTATTACACCATTAATGGATTATGTCAGGATTTTGGGCGGTCTATATCTGGTTTATTTGGGTTATGGCGCTTGGAATGCGCACAAAGTAAAACTAAGTTCAAAGGCTAGACATAAGTCGAATGCTAAGGAATTTTTAACGGGACTGTTAATCAGTCTAACCAATCCTAAAGTTATGATTTTTTACATCGCCATTCTGCCGGCCTTTATTGATCTGTCTCAGGTTAGCTTGCTTTATGCTTTAGAAATTTTAGCCACTGTCGGCTTGGGACTTATTGCTGGCATTAGCGCGATTAATATTACCGTTGGAAAGATTAAGCAAATTTTTGCCAAACCAGGTATGGATGCGCGTATTAATAAAATCAGTGGCGTTATCATGATGTCTGTTGGTGTTTTATTGGGGTTATCATGACAGCAGATCGCAAATTAGCCCTATGGATCGTTTTAGCTATGTTTTTTTGGGGCGCTTCTTGGCCAATCGCCAATGTGTTGTCAGGCTATATTAATGTGCATGAGTTTATTAGCTATCGCTACATCATAACTACTTTGTCTATGGCGCCGGTGCTTTGGTGGATGAAACTAAGCTTTAAGATTAGCTTAAAGCACTTTCTGATTGCAAGCTTAGCAGCGATACTATTAATATATTATTCTAAGTATTATTTTTTAAGTACAAAACATGGTGCCCCAGGGTTGGCTGGTGCAGTAGTCACAACCCTTATGCCGGTGTTAGTGTATTTACTGATGATGTTTAGCAAGCAAAACAAAACCCAAGGTAAAGATTGGCTGGCTTTATTGTTAGGTGTCCTAGGGGTGTTGATAACCATGGATATCTGGCAATTTCAATTGAGTGAAATTTTGACTGGATCCAGCGTGTATTTGTTGGCCGCTGCAACTTGTTGGGCGTTAATGTCAATCGTAACTATCTATGCTAAGACAGTTGCACCTGTAACGTTAAGCTTCTATATTTATTTAATGACCGCATTGCTAGATTTAACCTTCTTCTTCGAGCCAACACATGGATCAATTTTGGTTATGGACTATATATTTTGGACTAGTATCTTGATTGTGACTATTGGCTCTACCACCTTTGCAACCACAGTTTACTTTATAGGTATTCAGCGATTAGGCTCCAAACAAGCCAGTGTGTTTACTTTTTTAGTGCCTTTTATCGCCATTGGCTTGAGTGTGATATTTTTAAGCGAAACACTTAAATGGACAACTATTTTGGGTGCGATGATGACCATTGTTGCTTTAATGATTTTAAACAATATTAAACTTAACTTTTTAACTGAAAAACATAAGAAATAAATTTTTTATAGAGTCGTGATCGAATAATAATACTGTTATTTATGTATTTTTTGATGACAAAAAATAATCAATAATTTATCGTATTTTAAAAAAATGCTGGTTAAGTCTTTGAAAACCCCATTTATGAAATCAAATATAAATACAATTAATATAATTTTTAGCAAGAAAGGGTGGAATAAATGGATGTAATTTATTGGTTAATACCGAGCATGATTTTTGTCGGCGTTGTGCTTGTGATCCTTTTAATGATAGGGGTTAAGAGTGGACAGTTTGAGGATCTTGAAGGGGAAGGCCAGCGTATTTTGTTTGATGAAGACCAAGAAAAAGCGCCGTCAAAAAAAAATACTAAATAAGGGGTTGACACATATGTATTTTCATAGAAAATTCGCATTTAACAAACAATAAAAAAATAGGTAGCAATTATGGCTAAAAGTATTATTGATGGTTTATTTGGAAAATCTCCAATCAGCCCACTTCAGCAACATATGACCAGCGTGCATTTATGTATTACTGAATTAAAAGGATTTATGATTGCCATTCATGCTCAAGATTGGGATGAAGCTGTAAAAATTCAATCAAAAATTGGAGACAAAGAAGGCGAAGCTGATATTTTGAAGAAAAAGCTACGCTTAAGTCTTCCATCTACTTTTATGATGCCTTTCTCTCGTAGAGATTTGCTTGATTTGCTTCTTATTCAAGACTCGATTGCCAATCGAACCAAAGATGTATCTGGCCTAATGATTAATCGAAAAATGACCCTACCTAGTGAAATCTTTGAAGATATTATCGAATTAACCAATGTTTGTATTAAGACTTCAGCAGCCGCTTTAAAAGCCGTCAATGAATTGGACGAGTTATTAGAGACAGCCTTTGGTAAGCGTGAACGTAAAGTTGTTGGTTCAATTATTAGTGATATTAATGAATTAGAAAGTGAATCTGACAAAATACAACATGTCATTCGAACTAAATTATTCCCGTTAGAAGCTGGCCTACCTCCAGTTGATGTGATATTTTATTATCGCGCTGTTGAGTGGTTAGGTGAGTTAGCAGATTCTGCGCAAAAAGTCGGGTCTCGACTAGAAGTGCTTCTCGCTAAATAACTAATTAATAGGAATATATTATGGAAATTATTTCAAATTACGGCGATATTTTATTAATTTTAGCTATTGTATTTGGTTTGTTTATGGCTTGGGGTGTCGGTGCAAACGATGTTGCTAACGCTATGGGTACTTCGGTAGGTTCAGGTGCGATTACTATTAAACAGGCTATTATTATTGCAGTTATTTTTGAATTTGCTGGTGCTATTTTAGCGGGCGGCGAAGTAACAGCCACAATTCGTAAAGGAATTTTGGACGCTTCAATCTTTACTGATAGCCCTCATCTTTTAGTCTACGGCATGCTCGCTTCATTGCTAGCAGCAGGAACGTGGCTGATGATCGCTTCCAATCTTGGTTGGCCAGTGTCTACTACGCACTCAATTGTAGGCGCTATTGTAGGATTTGGCGCTGTTGGTGTTGGTGTTGATGCGGTTGCTTGGAGTAAAGTTGGTAATATTGCCATGAGTTGGATTGTATCTCCAATTTTGGCAGGCGTCATTGCCTTTATGCTGTTCAGAAGCTTACAAAATTTAATCATCGACACTAAACATCCGTTTGATAATGCTAAAAAATATGTGCCGTTTTATATGTTTTTAGTGGGCTTTGTTATTTCCCTTGTTACTATTTTCAAAGGCTTGAAGCATGTTGGCTTAACTTATGACTTATCGACCAGTTACATGTTGGCGTTTGGTTTTGGACTGTTGGTTATGTTGGTCGGCACGCTTATTATTAGGCGTATTCATATTGATCCTAGTGAGAATGATGACTTTCACTTTACCTCTATGGAGAGAATTTTCAGCGTACTAATGATTATTACTGCAGCGGCAATGGCGTTTGCTCATGGATCAAATGATGTTGCTAATGCTATTGGCCCATTAGCAGCGATTTATGGTGTTATTGAAAGTGGCGGACTCATTGGTGCGAAAAGTGCCTTGCCTATTTGGGTGTTGTTAGTTGGTGGTGGTGGTATCGTGTTTGGTCTAGTAACTTACGGTCATAAAGTTATCGCCACAGTGGGAACTGGTATTACTCAGTTAACCCCTTCAAGAGGTTTTGCTGCAACTTTAGCGGCAGCTGCCACTGTTGTAATTGCATCTGGTACTGGCCTTCCAGTATCAACCACGCAAGTGTTAGTGGGCGCAGTTTTAGGTGTTGGTCTGGCAAGAGGTTTGGCAGCATTGGATACGCGTATGATAAACAAAATTTTTCTTTCATGGTTGATCACATTGCCAGCTGGCGCAATGATGTCAATCGTATTTTTCTTTATGCTTAAGGGCATGTTCGGAGCTTAAAAAAAATGACATTAGATGAAATTCAAGCAAAACTAGAAGCAGGCGTTCAGGATTCAACCGTCACCATGCAAGGTGACGGTTGTAATTGTTCTACAGTTGTAGTGTCAAATGTTTTTGAGGGTATGTCGTTGCTAGCTCGTCAGAAAATGGTGCTGGCAACGGTTCGTCCAGAAATTGATTCTGGTGAATTACATGCATTAACCATTAAAGCAAGAACACCTGAAGAAATGAGTTAATAGCTATTCGTCTTCATGTTTCGCTGATATATAAACATTTTCATCAAAGTCAATTGTTGTTGTAATGTTAATCGGGCGACAGCAAACTGAACAGTCCTCAATATAACTTTGATCAGGCTCAGAACAATCGACCTCTATATCGATAAACTCGCCACAATAAGGGCACATAATTGAATGATCTTGTAGCTCAATCATCAATAGTTCGATCTTTTAGATCTTTAGTGATGGCTTTTTTAAGGTCATTTGAGTAGTTAACCCATCCAGTTATTTCGTCGCTATGTCTCTTACAGCCTACACAATATCTGTCTTTGTTGTATTTGCAAATTCCAAT
>JAOMMB010000022.1 GCA_028352435.1 Candidatus Thioglobus sp.
AATTTTGTCGTTCATAAGTTTTTTTAAATGATTCTGAAATGAAAAAGATACAACAGAACTGTTGTAATAGTGCATATTATATCAGTATTTATTTGATAAACAAGCTTTTATAGTCTTTCTTCTAGTGCTATTTTTAAGCTAGATTGCTGTAATTTATCCAGAGGTTTATTATTAATATTATTAACAAAAAATACGTCTTCGACACGCTCACCCATGGTTGAAACTCTCGCGTTAATTAATGAGATGTCCATCTCGTATAATACATAAGCAATATTAGACAGCACCCCTACCCTATCCAACGTGTTAATCTCTAGTTTGGTTAAATTCCATTTTTTCTTTTCACTAAGGCTAATATGCGTTTTATTGTCGAAGTAACGGTGTGAATGGTTTAATTGTGGCCTAGCAACATCAACTTTGGGATTGCTTAATGCTTTTGAAATAAGTTGATGTAAGTCTAATCCTTCCAAGTTTTTATCTTTCAAAATACTAATGGTGTTATAAGCCTTGTTGTCTTTGGTGGTTAGAATTTTGGCATCAACAATGTCCAGTCCAGCTCTTTCTACTACGCTAACCAAGTTAAAAAATAAACCTTTAAAATTATCACACAATACAAAAATATCTACGACATTGCTTTCAGAAATCTTGGAGCTAATAGTAATTGGCAATGCATTATTACTAAATTGTAAGGATAAATGCCACAATATATCGTCAAGCTCATAACGCAAATAATAATCCTTAGGAAGTTGTTCTAGTATTTTACGAACAAACTCTATTTCAAAGCCTTGAGCAACACAGGCTTCAATTAACGCTTGCTTGTTGTTGTTGATTCTCTGACTATTACTCAGTAAGGTTTCTCTATCACTACCCATATACTGTTTAGCATGTCTAAAAAGTTTTTTTAATAAGGCGTCTTTCCAGTCATTCCAAAGATCGTCTTTAGTGGCTCGAATATCTGCAACAGTTAATAAATATAAATATTCTAAAAACTCTAAAGAGCCTACTTCATCACAAAAGTATTTAATAACCACTGGGTCATCAATGTCTTGTTTTTGTGCCACACTTGACATTAATAAATGCTTTTCCACCAAGCCAACCACTAGACTTGTGTCATCAATATTAAGCTGATGACTCTTACAAAATACCTGTGCATCTTGCATACCTAATTTTGCATGATCTCCGCCTCTACCTTTGGCAATATCATGGAAAAAGCCTGCTAAAAATAACAATTCCGGTTTTTTAATATTTTTTGAAATTTCACTGCATAGGCTAAATTCATGGGCAAATTCATTAACAAAAAAACGTCGTAAATTGCGAATGACAAATAATGTATGCTGATCAACGGTAAATGCATGAAACAAATCATATTGCATTAAGCCCACAATCTTGCCAAATGCAGGAATATAGTGCTCAAGAATTCCATATCTGTTCATGAGCTTAAGTGCTTTATTAACCCCTTGATTCTGCTGTAAAAGCTCAATAAAAAGACGGTTGTTGTTGCGTTTTTTGTAATAATTTTGATCAATTAAATCAAGATTATCTTGCATTTGTCTTAAAGTACCGGCACTAATGCCGCGAACATAATTATGCTTTGAAATTAACAAAAACACCTCAATAAATGCAGAAGGATTTTGGCTAAACACCTGGTCATGGTTGGCATGGATATAGCCATATGAAATTCTAAATTGACTATTTAGATATTGCGTGTTAATTACTTTATCTTCAAGTAGTTGCAGCAAAATATCATTCAAACGAGAAACCTTAGTGACCGTTTGATAATAATCTTTCATAAAGCGCTCAACTGCCATTGAGTCTCCATCTATATAGCCAAGCATATCAGCTACTTGTTTTTGATATTGAAACGCCAAGCGGTCCTCTCGACGAGAAGCAACAATGTGCAGTGAAAATCTCACACGCCATAAAAATAACTGAGATGTTTTTAAGAGTTCATACTCATCATTGCTTAAATATTTTGCTTTAACTAGGTCAAATAAAGTATTCACGCCAAAATACCATTTAGCCACCCAAGCAACGGTTTGAATGTCGCGTAAACCACCAGGGCTTTCTTTAATATTAGGCTCTAGATTGTAAGCTGTATCTGAAAATTTAGCATGTCTAGTTCGCTGCTCTTTTTGCTTTTCAACTAAAAAAGATTGCGAAGACCAGTCACTCGCCTTGATGACACTTTTCATTTTATCTAAAGCGCTATCAAGTCCAACAATCAGACGAGACTCCAACAGATTGGTAACAATAGTTAGATCATCAATAACTCTTACGCAATCTTTAATATCTCTTGTTGCGTGGCCCACTTCAAGCCCAACATCCCACAAAAAGGTTAGAAACTGAGAGATTTTCTCTTGATGGGTTTGATGTGAGTCGTTTGGAATTAAAATAAGTAGATCGATATCTGAATATATATGCAACTCACTGCGCCCATAACCACCAACAGCAATCAATGAAATTTGGTTAGGCATATCAAACCCTTGCCAAATATCTTTTAATAATTCATCAACCCCATTTGCCCTTGCAAGAACAAAACCCTCAACGGCAATGGTAGAATTTAAAAAACCCTCTTGTAGAGAGTTTTGTAGATCTTGATATCGAGTTTTATAATCACCTAATTTCATACTTAGATGATAACTGATTAATGAGAATATTGAGAAATATAATCAAGTGCCATTTGCAGTCTTGCTAAAGTCCGCTTTTTGCCTACCAGTTGAGCTACGACATCAATATTACCAGCATTACCATTACCACTTAGCGCCAAACGAAAGGGCTGACCTATTTTTCCAAAGCCGATATCAAGCTCATCACAAACTTGTTTAATTTGCTCTTTAATATTGCCCGCAGCCCAATCATCTAGAGTATTAAGTTTTGTAAATAATAACTCAATAGATTGACTATCTTTAAATTGCTTGGCAGATAATTTTTCATCAAATTGGTCAAAGTCTTGATAAAACATTTTTAACCCATCAACCATTTCCACCAAGGTTTTTGAGCGCTCTTGCAAATGTTCAACTACTAGCTCAATAGCCGGACCATTTGAAACATCAATAGACTGATTTTCTAAATGCCATGCTAAATTTTTAAGCAAATGATCAACACTGGAAGATTTAATATATTCTTGATTAAGCCAAATAAGCTTTTCTTGATTAAAGCTAGCAGGTGCTTTATTGATATTTTTTAACTCAAATAATTCTACGATTTCTTTCAGTGAGAACACTTCTTGATCACCGTGTGACCAACCTAGGCGTACTAAATAGTTTAGTAATGCTTCTGGTAAAAACCCTTCATCACGATACGCCATAACACTTACCGCACCATGGCGCTTTGAAAGCCTTGCACCATCACTGCCTAAAATCATAGGTAAATGTGCAAATTTTGGTAAATCCCAGCTTAGAGCTTTATATAAATTAATCTGTCTAGGGGTGTTATTAATATGATCATCGCCACGAATCACTGTATCAATATCCATATCATGATCATCCACAACAACTGTTAAATTATAAGTTGGTGTGGCGTCACTTCGAGCAATAATTAAATCATCCAGCTCTTTATTTCCAATTGAAATTTGACCTTTAACTGCATCATCAAAAGCTACAAAACCCTCTAAAGGATTTTTAAAGCGAACCACACCGGCACTGAGATTTTTATCTCGACAACAGCCGTCATATTTAGCTTTTTCACCTTTTTCAGTGAGCTCATCACGTAATACTTGTAAACGCTCTTTTGAGCACTCACAATAGTAGGCCTTATCTTCACCTAGTAAACGCTCAATGATTTCCTTGTAGCGCTCAAAGCGATCCGTTTGATAAAAAGGCCCTTCATCATGAGTCAAACCTAACCATGCCATGCCATCTAATATAGCATCAACTGATGCCTGAGTTGAACGCTCACGATCTGTATCTTCAATGCGAAGCACAAACTGGCCTTTTTGTTTTTTAGCCCAAGCCCAAGCAAACAGTGCTGTTCTAGCACCACCTATGTGCAAATAGCCTGTTGGTGAAGGTGCAAATCTTGACTTCATGGCTCGTTAGCTTCTGCCGCTTTTTCATACCAAAGTTTAGCCTTTTCAAGATCTTTATCTACTTCTTTGCCATCTTCATACAGCATGCCTAAAGTGTACATAGGGCCGGGAATGCCAAATTCAGCAGCTTTTTCAAACCATTCAACAGCCTTATTGATATCCTTATCAACACCTTCGCCCATCATGTAAGCCACGCCAATCATATGGTGTGCAAAAACATGATCCTGCTTAGCTGCTTTCATGAAATTTTCAAAACCTAAAGGTTGATTTTCAACCATACCTAAGCCATTCATTTGCATCATTCCAAGTCTCCATTGACTCTCAGCATTGCCTTGCGATGCCAGCGGCGCTAATAATTGGTATGCCATGGTAAAGTTTTTAGTGTCAAAAGCTGTAACACCGCTGGTTAAATCTGCGTCATAAATATCTGTAGAATTAGAATTGTTCACAAGTTTTCTCAAATATAAAAAGACAATAATTTTACACCGAGACTGTTGTTATAATGGCTAATAATTAGCAAACTACCTACTCTTTACGTGGAATTTAACCAGCAAGAAAACAATCAAAATAGTGTTATATCAATTGAACAAGGGCTTGTTCAGCTAGCTCATGCACAGATAAAAACACCCTGTTTTATTTCTAGAAGTTTTTTTACTGAAACAAAAATTAAAACAATTGAAGATATCAATAAAGTTTCACTTTTTTCGTTATCCAGTCAAGATGATATCGATATATTGATTATTGGTACAGGTGCATCTCCTAAATTTTTAACAGCCAAACAACAGGTTGATATTCAACAAATGAACATCGGCACCGAAAGTATGAATAGTGAGTCAGCCTGTCGAAGCTTTAATCTTTTGCTGTCAGATGTCAGGAATATTGGTTTATTACTATTATGAAGCTTTTTAGTATTGCACAATTACGTCATTATTGGCATTACTTTAAGATGGATACACCTTTATTTTTATTAATTATGGCGCTAAGCGGCTTTGGCCTTGTCGTTCTTTATTCAGCCTCTTCTGAGTCAATATCGACCCTTTACAAGCAAGTTTTTCATTTTTCTTTGGCTATTAGCGCTATGCTTGTTATTGCGCAAATTCCGCCTTATTTATTAAGGCGATTCTCCCCCTATTTAATGTTATTTGGTATTTTTTTATTAATCTTGGTTTTACTTTTTGGCTCTAGTAGTGGTGGTGCGCAACGCTGGCTAGATCTTGGTTTTATGCGTTTTCAACCTTCTGAAATTATGAAAGTTATTGTGCCTATAGCTATCGCCTCAATCCTTAGTGAAAAAACACTCCCGCCGAAACCTTTGCCAATTTTCTTATCCATTGCCTCTATTGTTGTTATTGTTTTGTTAATCGCAACACAGCCTGACCTTGGCACTTCACTATTGATTGGCGCCTCTGGATTTTATGTACTTTTTTTCTCTGGTATTCGCATTCAAATTCTTAAAAATCATTGGCTTAATTTTGGCGTAATTAGCTCACTTATTGCTAGTGGTGGCTATATTGCCTGGAATTATTTATTAATGGCATATCAAAAAAAACGCATCATGACATTAATTGATCCAAGTTCGGATCCTTTAGGATCGGGCTATCATATTTTACAATCTAAAATTGCCATTGGTTCTGGTGGTATTTTTGGTAAAGGTTTTGAGCAAGGCTCGCAATCTCAGCTTGATTTTCTTCCAGAACACTCCACTGATTTTATCTTTTCTGTGATTGCTGAAGAGTTAGGACTAATGGGTGTGCTGTTTTTATTCACACTTTATGGTTTAATTATCTTCAGAGCTTTTGTTATTTCATTTCAATCAGAAGACAACTTCTCCAAGCTATTAGGTGCCAGTCTTACTCTCACCTTCTTTACATATATTTTTGTTAATATTGGTATGGTATCTGGTCTGCTACCGGTTGTTGGCGTTCCATTACCGTTTATTAGCTATGGCGGCTCATCACTCATCACCCTCATGTCTAGCTTTGGCATTATTATGTCTATTCGCAAGCACAAAACCCCAAGATACTTACAGCGATAATGCCTATATTCTTAATATTTTTTATATTTTTTTCGCAATCTATTTTTGCTAAATCACTGCCAGCTACAAACTTTCAAGCGACACATGATTTCATTGACAAGATGGTTAAAAAACATCATTTTAGCAAAACTGAGTTAGTTTCAATTTTCTCACAAGTTAATTTAATCGTTGCAGAAAAAAAACCTAAATCTAGTGTCAAAAAACCCAAACCTAAAACCATGTCTTGGGATAAATATCGCTCATTATTTATTACCGATAGTCGTATAAAAAATGGTGTTAAATTTTGGAAAAATAATCTTGAAGCCCTAAAGCGAGCTGAAAAAAAATATAACGTTCCTCAAGAAATTATTGTGGCTATTTTAGGCATCGAAACTAACTACGGTGAGAATCAAGGCCAGCATCTAGCTTTAGAAACCTTAGCTAGACTATCTTTTGGAAATCATCGTCGTAAAAATTTCTATCAAAGAGAGCTTAAAGAATTCTTATTAATGTCACGCGAAAATGCACTGGCACCACTTTTAATCAAAGGCTCATATGCAGGTGCGATGGGCTATGGACAATTTATCTCTAGCTCTTATCGTTATTACGCCGTGGATTTTGATTTTGATGGAAAAATAGATCTATTTTCTAGTCCTGTTGATGCAATCGGATCAATTGCCAATTATTTTGACAAACATCAATGGCATGATTTTGGTCCTTATGCTCGTCCAATCACACTGACAGATTCACAATTAAAATATGCAAGATCCAGCACCAATAAACCTAAAAAGAATGCTAAGTATTGGCGTGATAAAGGCTTTAGCATAGATGGTGATATTAACAACGAAACCAAACTTGCCTTTATCAAACTACCACAAGATAATAAGTCAGAAACCTGGCTGACTTATTGGAATTTTTATATATTAACCCGTTATAATCATGACAATAGATATGCAATGACTGCCTTCCAATTATCTGACATTCTAAAGCAACAATTTAATCAAACCAACCCATAAAATTATGCATCTTCCAAACTTATCAAAACTTCTAATTCTTTGTATTGCTAGCCTTGCACTTAATGCGCAAGCTGCAATTTTTATAACGCCTAAGGCACCTGGTATTGGTGCTGCTGCATACACAGTGTTAGATTTTAATTCTGGCAAAACACTTGCTAGCAACAATGCAGATGAAAAACGCTCGCCTGCTAGTCTGACCAAACTGATGACTTCTTATGTAGTTTTTCAGCTGATCAATGATGGACGCGCAAGCCTTGAAGATGAGGTTCGAATTAGCAAAAAAGCTTGGAAAACAGGTGGATCAAAAAGTTTTGTTGAAGTGGGTAAAAATATTAAACTAGAAACCCTTTTAAAAGGCATGATTATCCAATCAGGTAATGATTCTTCTGTTGCATTAGCTGAACATATTGCTGGTACAGAAGGTACGTTTGCCACTTATATGAATGAATATGCTCGCGAACTAGGCATGAAAAATTCTCGTTTTGAAAATGCCTCGGGTTTGCCTAACAAAGATCAATACACTACCGCTGCTGATATGGCGATTTTGGCAGCTGCCATTATTCGTGATTTTCCTCAATTCTACCCATGGTATTCTCAAAAAGAATTTACCTATCATGGCATTAAGCAACGTAACCGCAACAAACTACTTTGGAGTGACAACACTGTTGATGGGCTTAAAACTGGCTATACAAAAAAAGCAGGTTACAACTTAGTTACGAGTGCCAATCGTGTTGGCATGCGTCTGGTTTCAGTTGTACTTGGCTCAACAGGTGTCGAAGCGAGAACAGCGCAAACACAAAAAATTCTTGACTATGGCTTTCGTTTCTTTGAAACTCAGCGCCTAAAAGATATCAATAAAGAAGTTCCTATTGCAAGTGCCACTAAAGATACGCTTAAAGTTGGAACAACTAGCCAAGCAAGTTTCACCCTAGCACGTGGTCAATTTAAACTATCTGACCAGGTTATTCAGCTTAATAGCGGATTAGCAGCACCCATTAAGAAAGGTGAGTCAATTGGTAAATTATTAATTCAGTTTGAAGGCAATACCATCGCAAGTGTTCCATTGGTTGCCCTTGAAGATGCTGACCAAGCTGGATTTTTCTCTCGTATGATGGAGAAAGTTGGGCTTTAATGGTCTTTCTTAACGGAGAATTCACCCCTAAAGATCAAGCCTGCATCTCTGTTATGGATAGAGGCTTTTTATTTGGAGATGGTGTTTATGAAGTTATCCCTGTTTATGCTGGCAAAATTTTTCGTTTATCTGATCATCTTGCCCGCTTACAAAACAGCCTAGATTCAATTCAAATTAGCAATCCTTATACGCCTGAGAAATATCAAAATATTTTTGATCAGCTGCTTGAGCAATCTCCGAACTCCAATCAAGCTATTTATTTGCAAATTACTCGGGGTGCAGATACGGTTAGAAAGCATAGCTTTAATGAGCTAAGACCCACTGTATTTATAGAATTAAATCCTTTAATTCCAAAAACAAAAACCGAATTAGAAAATGGCTATCACGTTATTACTCAGCCAGATTTTCGCTGGGAAAGATGTGACATCAAGGCTACTTCACTTTTAGCTAATATCATATATTCTCAGCAAGCAAAACAAAGTCAGGTAGAGGAAGTCATTCTACATCGTGATCAAATGATGACTGAGGGGGCAACATCCAATGTCTTTACAGTTAAGGGCAATACATTGTTTACCCACCCTACTGGCCAGCATATTTTATCTGGCATTACCCGAGATTTAGTCATAGAAAGTGCTAAACACTGTGGACTAATCATTAAAGAAGTTGCAACCAAAATTGATGATATATTTGGCGCTAATGAGGTTTGGATTTCCAGCTCAACTCGCGAAGTAATGCCTATCACCAATGTAGATTCAAAACTCATTAACAATGGCAAAATTGGCCAACACTGGTCACAAGTTTACGACCACTATCAAACTATCAAAAATGCATGACGAACGCCTAGACCAACTTGAAGATTGGTTAGAAATTTTCTTTGATGATGCAGATTTCACTTTATCTAAAGCCAGTGATGACGCAAGCTTTAGGCGCTACTTTCGTATTGAGCGAAGCAATCTTAGTTTTATTGCCATGGATGCACCGCCAGAAAAAGAAAACTCCAAACTGTTTATAGATATAGCTAATCTTCTGCGCGATAACAACGTACGCGCACCTAAAATTATTGATGCTGATTTAGAGCAAGGTTTTTTACTTATTGAGGATCTTGGAAATACCACTTTTCTTCAGGCTTTAAATAAACAGCCTAAGCTTGACTTATACAAAATGGCCATTGATGAGCTTGTTAAAATTCAGACAATTAATACTGAAAATCAGAATTTAGCATCTTACGATAGTGTACTTCTTATGAAAGAAATGCAGCTATTGATTGACTGGTATTTACCAAAAAATACGCATCAAGATCAACTCAGCCAACTCACTGAAATTTTTGAAATATTGATTACTAACGCTATTAATTCTCCTCAGGTTTTTGTACATCGTGACTATCATTCTCGAAACCTAATGATCACTCGTCAAAAGATTAGTGTTATTGACTTTCAAGATGGCGTCATTGGCTCCAATACTTATGATTTAGCCTCATTACTTAAAGATGCCTACTTTGAGCTAAGTGCAACTGAAATACAAGCCTTATTAGCTTATTTTTACCAGCAAGCTGATATTCAAACTACTTTCACAGATTTTGAAAAACAATTTGATCTGATGGGTTTACAGCGCCACTTAAAAGTTCTAGGTATATTTAAACGCCTGTCATTACGTGATAATAAACACCAGTATTTAGATGACATTCCATTAATTGAAAAATATGTCCTACAGATAGCTGACAAATATCCAAATTTTATTTACTTAAAAGACATTATTAACTTAACAAAGGTAGGACAATGAAAGCCATGATTTTAGCCGCAGGCAGAGGTGAGCGCATGATGCCACTCACCAAAACCACTCCCAAACCCCTTATAAAAGTTAGAGGCTTAACGTTAATCGAACACTCAATTATGGCACTTAAAAAAGCTAAAATAAGCAACATTATTGTAAATGTTGCTTATTTGGGGTGGCAAATTAAGGCTTATATTGGCAATGGATCAAGGCTTGGTGTCAAGGTTACTTATAGTGATGAATTTTCCGGTGCACTTGATACTGCTGGCGGCATTATTAAAGCATTGCCACTATTAGGAAAGGAGCCGTTTGTTGTCATTAATTCTGATGTGTTATGTGATTATGATTTATCCAAGCTTACCCTACCGGTTGATTCACTTGCTCATTTGATACTAGTAGACAATCCTGAGCATAATACAACTGGTGATTTTTCTCTAACAAATAATCACCAGGTGTCAATCAATCAATCTAACGATCTTACATTCTCTGGTATTGGAATCTATCATCCTAATTTTTTTAAACCATATGTATCTACTCCAGGTCAATTAGCACTTTATCCATTGCTTAAAGACGCTATTGCTAATAGTAAACTCAGTGCTGAGTATTATGATGGCCATTGGCAGGATATCGGCACGCCACAGCGCTTAGAGCAGGCAAACACTCACTAGAATTAAAAAAAGTCAGCCATTTTGAAAATTTGCCAAATTTTTTATCAATATTTCAACAACCTACCTTTTTTCTTTAAAAATTCATTGAATGAGCTATTTTTAGCTCTATTAAGGCTAAATAAATGGCTTTTAATGCCTTCTAAAGAGGAACAAACGATAAAAATAGAATAATTTAGGAAAATATTAAGTCATTTGCATTATTTTCGAAATTTTAAAAACAATATTGGCTTACTAAAGCTGATAGCCAATCGATAATCCAACTAATATAAGCACTGTTCCGGTAAACCTATTTAAATACTTAACCTTATCATTATCAACCCACTTTCTAATATAGCTTGATAAGGTGGCGTAACCCAGCATGATAAATATATCAACCACTAATAAAGTAACAACTATTATGCTGATTTGATTTAACTGATTTAACTCTGGGTTGATGAATAAAGGGATAAATATAATTAAAAACACGGTTGCTTTAAGATTTAACAAATTAATAAAGCTTGCTTTTAAAAAATACTTATAAGCAGTAAATTTTTTAGCGGTTTGATTGTGAGCCAAATCAATATGCTCAGGCTTGGCTATCCACTGTTGAAACCCAAGTACTACAAGATATACAACGCCTATCCACTTAATCGATGCAAATAAAAATGCGTTTGAATTTATAAAAAAACCTATCCCTATTGATACAAGTACAATTTGAATGCCATAACCAACTTGCAAACCTATAATCGTATAAAGCGATTTTTTAAAACCATAGCAAATACTCTGATTAATGGTTGTAATCGCGCCAGCACCTGGGGAAAGGCTGATAAAAAAAGAGGCAACGATTAGGCTAAGCCAAGTGTCGATATTCATTTATTTTTAGTGCCTCTAAAAGATTGTTGCATGCTTATAAAATAGTCTAAATTTGATTAATTTTAAAACAAAAACACGATGGATAAATTGTTGTTAATTTTCTTTCATAAAAGCGCTTTTCAAATTAAATAACGGCATCACTCTTTTTATCAAAAACCTAGTCATTT